>VXNP01000119.1 GCA_009840525.1 Gammaproteobacteria bacterium | reverse complement strand
CACGCCGGCGCGAAGCTCATCGTGGAGGGAGGCCATCACTCACCGGCTCATCGTCCCATCGAGTGCATGTCGCGCCCGCCGACGACATGCTTGATCACCCGCCCGCCGAGCATCACGAACCGAACATCCTTCGTCACATCGATGTCGTCGAGCGGATTGCCGGGCACGGCGATGATGTCCGCGAGCATGCCCGCGGCCAAGCGGCCCCGGTCGGACGTGTCGAGCAGATCGGCGGCATGGACGGTCGCGGTGCGGAGGGCGTCCAGCTCGCTCATCCCCATTCCGACGTAGATGCCGAACTCGCCGGCGTTCTCGCCGTGCGGGAAGACCGCCGCGTCCGTACCGAACGCGATGGGGACGCCGCGCGCGATGGCTCGCCGGAGGCTCTGGCGCGCGAGCGGGGTGATCTCCTCGGCCTTGGCACGCACCAGGGGCGGCAACTGGTCGAGAGCGATCCGGTCGACCAGGTAGGTCGTGGGCACCAGGTAGGTCCCCTTCTCGATCATGAGGTCCATGATCTCGTCGGTGAGGATCGACCCGTGCTCGATGGACGCCACGCCGGCCTGGACCGCGGCAAGGATGCCCTCCGGGCCGTGCGCGTGCGCGGCGACCTTGATCCCGTGGCGGGCAGCTTCCTCCACCATGGCGGTCAGCTCTTCCAGCGTGTACTGCTGGGCCCCCACCGGGCCCTCCAGCGACATGACCCCGGCCGTGGCGCAGGTCTTGATCACCTTCGCGCCGTGCTTGATCTGATAGCGGACCGCCTCCACCACCTCCCAGGGCCCGTTCGCGATGCCCTCCTCCGGTCCGCCCTCCCGGATGCCGGGCGCGAAGCCCGTGATGTCGCAGTGACCCCCGGTGATCCCCAGCGGATGGCGCGACGGAATCACGCGGGGCGCGACGATGTCGCCGCGCTCCACGGCTCGCCCGAGCTCGACGGCCACGGGTCCGTCGTAGTCGCGCACGGTGGTGAATCCCGCGCGCACGGTGATTCCTCCGTACTTGACCGCGTTGAAGGCTCCGTAGGCCTCCGTGCGCGTGACGTAGTCAGTGAAGAAGTCCGCGCCGACCTCCCGGGTCAGATGGGTGTGCGTGTCGATCAGCCCCGGCAGCAGCGTCACGTCGCCCAGGTCCATGTCGTGCATGACGTCGGGCACGGACGCCGGATTCACCGCGGTGATGAGCCCATCCTCGACCACGATCACCGCATCCCGGTGCATCTCGCCCGTTTCCACATCGAGCAGACGCGCGGCCCGCAGGACGGTGGGACCCGAATACATGCCCATCGGCTGCTGGGCGTGGATGGGCGCGGGCGCGAGGATGCAGGGAAGGGTCGGAAGCGTGCAGGCGAGCATTGCGAGGGTGAAGAATCGTGCGCCCGCGGTCGCTGGAAGCAGGCGGCGATGACGGATGCAAGCTTTCATGGCAGTCGGTCTGGTGGAGAGTCCTTCCCGTGTCGGAACCGCAGGGTAGAGCGGGGTTGGTGCGGAACCGGAATTGATCCGATCCCGGTATCGGGCGCAAGCGATTCCGCGCACGGAAGAGCCATGATCGGCCTTTCGGGGCGGTGCGCCGCGACCCTCCGCGGACCGGCTGCGGTACCAGGCTTCGATTGAGTCCGAACCGCGTTTCTTTCGTTCTTGCCATCTGATTGGCGATCACGGTATTTTCGTGCCCGTAGGTTGTTGAATCGCAGTAGAATCGCGATTGCAAACCGTGTTGTGACGAGGCTGGCGCGCTTTGCCGCGGGAGAAGGCACGAGACCTCGAAGCTGCGCAGAGGAGCTGGCATGCAATCGAGAGGACTCTTGGCTGTCGCCGGGATCGCCGTGTTGGTCCTGTCCTGCGGCGATGGCGCGGTCGAGCCACCGCCACCTCCTCCGGCTCCCGTGGCCACCACCGTGGTCTTGTTGCCAGCTGCGAGATTGATGGGACCTGGCGACACCGGGCGGCTGTTGGCCGAGGCGTTCGACGCAAGCGGCCGCCGGGTGAGCAGTGCGGTGTTCACATGGTCGTCGAGCAACGATTCCGTGGCGACGGTGGACGCGTCGGGTCTGGTACGAGGTGTCGGGGAGGGTACGGCCAGGATTACTGCGACAGCGGGCGAGGCCTCCGGGGCGGCCGAGATCACGGTTGTGAATCCCGACCCTGCGGCATTGGAAGCGTTCTACAACGCGACCGGCGGGCCCAACTGGGCGAACAACGACAACTGGCTCACCGATGCGCCGTTCGCGGAATGGCACGGCCTTGGCGTCGACGAGTGGGGACGGGTCGTGGCGATCGACATGTACAGCAACAAGATCGCGGGGAATCTCCCGCCGGAGATTGGCGCTCTCACCAAGTTGATGGAACTGAGTCTCACCGCCAACCCTGGCCTGACTGGTGAAGTCCCTGCCGAAATCGGCAGCCTCTCCGGGCTCGAACACCTCAGTTTCGCGAACACCCGCATTACGTCCCTTCCGCCGGAGCTGGGCAACCTCCGCCAACTGATATCTCTGGCTCTTCACAGAACGCAGTTGACGTCGCTTCCGCCCGAGTTCGGGCGCCTTTCCGCGCTCGAAAACCTTGACATGGAAGAGAGTCAGTTGACGTCGCTTCCGCCCGAATTCGCCAACCTCGACCGTTTGAGGGTGCTCGACCTTCGCGGTAACAGGTTGGCCGGCGAGTCGCCGCTGAAGCTGATTGCCAACCTCACCGGACTGCTGTCCCTCAATCTCGGGGAGAACGAGTTGACCGGCGCCATTCCCCCCGAGCTGGGTGGCCTGTCCCGCCTCGCGAACCTCGACCTCGCCTCGAACAACCTCGAGGGCGCCATTCCTCCCGAACTGGGGAATCTGACGCGGCTTGCCACGTTGGAGCTATCTCACAACGCAGCCCTGTCCGGACCGCTGCCAGCCAGCCTCGCCGAACTGGTAAACCTTGAGCAGTTCCGGGCTGCCGGAACGGACCTGTGCGCGCCCGAGATCCTCCGGGAATGGCTTGCCGGTCTCACTCATCGGATCAGGGTTTGCCGGGATGCTTCGGAACCGGCATCGGCGGCCTACCTCACGCAGGCTGTACAGTCACTGGACTTCCCGGTGCCGTTGGTTGCGGACGAGCCCGCTCTCCTTCGCGTGTTCGCCGTCGCAACAAACGCCGTCGCCCAGCCCCTGCCTTCGGCGCGCGCCCTCTTCTACAACAACGATGAGGAAGTCCACCGAGTCGACCTTCCGGGTGGCGGCGGTGCGTTGACGAGCGAATTGGACGAGTCGTCGCTGTCATTCTCCCTGAACGCGGAAATCCCGGCAGACGTCATTCAACCCGGTCTTGAGATGGTCGTCGAGATAGATCCGGACGGGGTTCTGGATGCCTCGCTCGGCCTCGACAGGCGCGTGCCCGCCGCGGGGCGTTTGCCCGTCGCCGTCAGGGAGGCGCCGACGCTGGACCTCACATTGATACCGTTTCTCTCGGTTACGAGTCCCGACTCGTCGGTCCTGGCCCGCACCGATGGATTGACTCCGGAAGACCCGTTGTTCCGCGACATTCGCACACTTCTGCCCGTCAGGGCGATCGATCTGAAGATCCACGAACCCGTCGAAACCTCTGCGAGCGATCCGTTCGAGGTCATCGGCGAAGTGATCGCGATCCGCACCATGGAGGGCGCCACCGGTCACTACATGGGCACGATCGCCGGCTTCCCGCCGAACAGCGTCGCAGGTGTGGCGGCCACTCCCGGGCGCACGAGCTATGCGGTCCTCGAACCGTCCACCATGGCGCACGAACTGGGACATAACTTCAGCCTCCTCCATGCGCCGTGCCATGCCGATGCGGTAGATCCCCTGTTTCCGCAGGATGATGGATCGACCGGCAGTTGGGGGTACGACGCTTCCGCAGGGGCGCTCGTGTCGCCTGAACACACCTACGATCTGATGTCGTATTGTAGTCCTGAGTGGATCAGCGACTACAGTTTCAGCAAAGCGCTGGGTTTTCGCGTGATGGATGCGACGTCACGGGCGGCCGCCGCACACGCCCGCTCCATCCTCATCTGGGGTGGAGTCGAGGCGGACGGCACGCCATTCCTCGAACCCGCCTTCGAGGTTCACGCGCCCCCGCGTCTCCCGCAGCCGGGTGGAGGCGGGCACACGATCGTCGGAAGGACGGCGGACGGGAGTCGGCTGTTCTCGCTGGAATTCGCGATGCCGCGGCTGGCCGATGGCGACGGTCAGTCGAGGTTCGCGTTCGCCGTGCCGGTCATGCCGGATTGGACGGGGCTGGCGAGCATAACCCTGTCCGGGAACGGGCGCTCCTTCACTCTGGACGGCGAGAGCGACCGGGCCGTGGCGTTCGTTCGCGACGCCGCTACCCGCAGGGTGCGTGCCGTCTTGCGATCCGGCGGCACGCCCGAGTTCGGTGCCGCAGCCCTTCGCGATCGGGCGGTTGCCTTGTCCGCATTTGAAGGGCGCCTTGAGGTGGTGTTCAGCCGCGGGATTCCCGATCTCGCCACCAGCGGACGGTAGCAGACGCGCCGAACTTTCCGGACCGGCGGCTAGCATCGAGGAACGCGCCTGGACCCGGCGATGGTCGTCGATGCCCTCGCTGTCCTCGCGGGTTTCGGGGGGGACTACCAGGCGGCATGGAGCCAGTAGCGCTAACGCCGCTCCCAGGCCCGCGCATCTGGAAGCCCTCGGCTCAACAGCTCGTCAAATCGACTCGGATCGATCCCGCTCGCGCCTGCCTGGTCGGCAGCGGCCTGGGCGACTCCCGGGTCACCTCGCAGGATGGCTCGCACCTGCCGCGTGACCGGATCGCGCAGGATCGCCATTGGACGGTCGGTGGTCTCGTCGAGCATTGCGGACCCCCCGGGTCCGGACAGCGTGATGGCGGCGAGCGTTTCCGCCCAGCCGGGTTGAATTGGGAGCGCGAAGGCGAATCCGGATCGTCCGTCGCCGTGGGACAATTCCTGCATGTTGAAACTCAGCCTGAAGAGCTCGCGGCCGTCCTCGCCGATGCCGACCAGGTTGTGTGCGCCGTCGGCCTGCGGAAGGGAGGGCGGAGCCGACAGCACGAAGGCGGGCTCCAGGAAGGGCTGGCCGACCGGATCCGTACCGCCCCAAAGGAGCAGCACCGACTGCGCGGCGGCCGTGCGGCGCGCGCTCGTCCCCTCGTCGAAAAGCCTGTACCGCAACGCGTTCGAGAAGCTGAAGTCACTGATCCAACGGTCCTGGCAATAGCCCATGAGATCGTTGGCGCTGGGAGGCACGAGGGCGCCGGTGCTGAAGTCGTAGCCCCAGCTTCCGATCGAACCATCCGCGTTGGGGAAGGCCGGGTCCGGGCCACCGGCACCGCCGCACGGAGCATGCAGCAGATTCATGTTGTGACCAAGCTCGTGCGCTATCGTCGACGAAGAAGGGATGGAGAAGCTGCTCCGGCCGGGAGTGTTCGCGACTCCCTGCGCGGCAGTTACCATGCCGGCCATCAACCCCAGATAGTGACCGTCTCCGCCCTCGATGACCTGGATCGCTTCCGTCGCCGACAGGATGTCGAAGGCGTGGTTGCTGGAGACTGTGACGGCCTCGTGGTTGGCGACTTCGAGTTCGGCCACGGGAAGGAGCACCCGTGTACCCTCGAGCAGTTCATGTCCCGTGGGATCGGCGGCCATACCGGCGGTCGCTTCCAGGACTGACGAATCAGGGTCCTCCGCCCACAGGAAGGGAATCACCGTCAGGTCGAGGGCGGGCATTGTCCGAACGTCGAGCTTTACACGCCCTTCCTCCGGGATCCGCCTTGTGATGTTCAAGCCGGGATCCAGCGTTCCGTCGGGATCGATCTCGATCACGACCTCCGTGCCGGGCTGCAACACGTGTCCGGGGATTTCCGCATTGGCCGACCTGGTCAGATCACCCTCGATGACCCTGGCGGGGATTGTCCTGGACTGCCCCCGAATCTCGGAGACATGGACCTCATTGCCGCCCGAGTAGAAGCGGGCGCGTACGGGTGGGATCCTGGCCCCACCCGCACCGGCCGAGGTGACGAAAACGCGAAGCAGAGCGGGCTCTCCGGCGACGAGCGGCACGGGGAACGACCTTGACTGAACGGCCTGCGTCAGCAGGAAGGCGGACCCGCTCGGCCCGCCGCACAGTGCCACGCGCTGCTTCCAGATCTCGCCGAGCCAGCTTGTGAACGCCTCGTCGCCGGGGGCGCACAGGTCGGTGCCGCCCGCAAGCAGCGCCTCCATCTGGCCGAGCTGCGTCAGCGTGGCGGGCAACCGACCCGACATCCTGGAGTTGTCGGTGACGTCCAACTGCGTCAGGGCGGTCATGTTGCCGAACCGCGCCGGCACTCCGCCCCTCAGGTTATTGTCGCCGACCCAAAGCCACTCGAGCGCCTCAAGATCGCCGAGTCCCGGCGGCAGCTGGCCGCTCAGCCGGTTTCCGAACAACAACAACGCCTTCAGGTCCGCCATGCCTCCCCACTCCCCCGGTATCGGGCCCGTGATCTCGTTGTTGTAGAGAAGCAACTCCTCGAGGCTGGTCATCTGACCAAGCTCTGGCGGCAGCGGACCGGTGATCCGGGTGTGGTAGGCACGCAGTCGTTTGAGCTCACGAAGGCTGCCAAGCTCCGGCGGCAAGGGTCCTGTCAGGTCAGTCCAATGGAGAGCCAGCGACTCCAACTGCGAGAGGTTCCCGATCTCCGGCGGCAGTGGTCCGGTCAGGCGGTTGTACCCGAGCCACAGGGACTGCAGGCGCGTGGTCCGGGAGAATAGTTCGGCGGGGATCTTACCGGTGAGCTCGTTGATTCCGAGGTCCAGGTGCTCAAGGCTGGCAAGCTCACCGAGTTGCGGTGGAATGCTGCCCGTGACCGCGTTTGTTCCCAGAGTCAACAAACGAAGAAGGGACAGTTGGCCCAGCTCGGGAGGGATGGGGCCTTGCAGGTTGTTCGCGCGCAAGTCCAGGTGCTCGAGCTTGGACAGGTCGCCGAGTTCGCGGGGAATCGGACCCGACAGCGCGTTCTGGCTGAGCACGAGTGCCACCAGCTCCGGCATCGCACCCAACTCGGCGGGGATGGCACCAGAGAGGTTGTTGCTGTCGAGTCGAAGGATTCTCAGGCGCGAGAGGCTTGCAAGGTCGGCCGGTATGCTGCCACCCAGGCCGTTGAAGCTCAGGCCAATCTCCTCGATCTCGGACAGGCGGCCCACTGCGGCCGGAATGGGGCCGACAAGGTTGTTGCTCGTCAATACCAGCGAAGTCACCCGCCGGTCGTCGTTGACCGTGACTCCATGCCATTCGCTCACCGGGCGGTCGCTCAGCCAGTTGTCTGCCTCGTCCCAGTTCGGCCCGCCGGTGGCCTCGTAGAACGCCACCAGGGCCGGCCGGTCCGGCGACGGTGCCGGTGCGACGACCGTCAGCCGTGCCGTGCCCGTCACGCCATCCGACATCGCGGTTATGGCCGCCGTGCCGGGCGCAACTCCGGTCGCAAGACCCGTGTCATCCACCCGCGCCACCGTGATGTCCCCCGACGCCCATGTGAAGGTCGCCTCCGCCACTGCGTGCCCGTTCGCGTCCACCGCCGAGGCTGCCAGCCGCACCGTCTGCCCTGTCAGCACCGTATCGACGGCAGGCGTCACGGCCACCTCCGCCACCACCTGGGCCACCGTCACCGCGGCGCTGCCGGTCGCCGACCCTGATGTTGCCGTGACCGTGGCCGAGCCGTTGCCGACGGCCGTCACCAGCCCCGCAGGATTGACCGTCGCGACCGTCGTGTTCGCGCTCGACCACGCGACCTCAGCGCCCGGCATCACACGCCCCAACTCGTCCAGCACCTCGGCCGCAAGCCGGACCGTGTCGCTCAGCGCCGCCAGCGTCGCCGTGTCCGGCGTCACCGTAACGCTCGTGGGCACGGGCGCTACGACGGTCAGCTGTGCCGTGCCCGTAGCGCCACCTGACGACGCGGTTATGGTCGCCGTGCCAGGCTCTACCCCGGTCGCGAGCCCCGAGTCATCCACCCGCGCCACGGTGCTGTCCGCAGACGCCCATGCGAAAGACGCCTCCGCCACCGCGTGCCCGTTCGCGTCCACCGCCGCGGCGGCCAGCCGCAGCGTATCCCCGGTGACCACCGTATCGACGGCGGGCGTCACGGCCACCTGCGCCACCACCTGCGCCACGGTCACCGCAGTGGTCCCGGAAGCCGCCCCCGCCGTCGCCGTGACCGTCGCGTTCCCGTTCGCCGCAGCCGTTACCAGCCCCGAAGCGTCCACGACGGCGACCAGCGTGTCGCTCGATGCCCACTGGAACTCCGAGGCTCCCACCGCATGCCCGTTCGCGTCGACCGCCTCGGCCATCAGCCGCAGCGTGTCCCCGAACGCAACCAACGTGTCCGCGGCGGGAGTGACGGTTACCGCGCTCACCACCTGCGCCACGGTCACCGCCGCGGTGCCGGAGGCCGAGCCCGCAGTCGCCGTGATCGTGGCACTCCCGTTCGCCGCAGCCGTCACCTGCCCCGAAGCGTCCACCGCCGCGACCGAGGCGTCACTGCTCGCCCACGAGACCGGCGCCGCCGCCATCACCTGCCCGTTCTGGTCACGTACCTCGGCAGTGAACCGAACCGTCTCTTCGAGGGCGGTCAGGGTCGCGGAGGCCGGGTTGACCGTGACCGTCGTGGCGACAGGAGCGGGAGGAGGCGCCGGCTCAACTGAGCCATCGCCGCAAGACAGGACCAGGACGGCGATCCCCGCGACGGCCATCGCCGACATCGCGAAGCCCCCTCGCTGCCGCACCGGTCCTCCCTCCTCGCGCCTCCGGCGAATGTGCCAACCGTGGTTCCTTGCCCGACCTTCTTGCGGGTGCCTTCTCGATTGCACGTTCGTATCCCCTCGGACTGCCCGTTTCGGGTGTTGAGAGCTTCTCCGATTGCGCGCCGTACGTGTCACGAATCGGTTGGATATCGTGACTGCTCCGTGAGTTATCGACTCACGCGCATGAGACTATCGCAACCGGAGACCAGTCTGCAAGGGTGACCGCCCGGTCACTGGCTGGCGTGAGAAGCCGAGCTCGAATCGAGACCGGGGCGTGCGAGCGCAGTCTGGTTGAGGGTCAGCGATCGCCCTCGCCGACCACGCATGCGGGCGTTTCGCCGCGCACCCAGGCGGCCAGCATCTGCCACTCGGGATCTTCCGTCGATGCCCAGCGGCGGGGGCCGCCGTGGAAGTAGTCCCCTCCCGCGGAGGGCGCGAGTGGATGGGTAAGGAGCCGGCTCATCATCGGCTCACCGGGCTCCACGTAGCGGCGTGCGAGCGCGTAGTTGCGCCGCGTCTCTTCCTCGTTCCAGAAGTCGCGGCCCTCCGGGACCGGCGGGGCGAAGCCGCGCACGCCCGTAGCGTGACAGTGGACGCACTCCACGTCGCCCGGGCGCTTGTCGAGGAAGACGCGTTGCACGCAGTCGCGGAAAAAGCCGGCGTCCAGACGTGGTCCGAAGGTGGCCTCGACCGGATCCGCCGCCGCGACCCAGTCGGCCATCGCGCGCCATTCCGGGTCATCCTTCGATTCGAAGAACTTTCCGCCCACATGGAGTGGCGAACCGCCGGCCGACTCCACGAGGGGCTGCCTGAGGAGCCGGCTGCGGTCCGGATCCCCCGGCGTGACCAGGCGGGAGACGACCTCGAAGTTTCTGCGGGAATCTTCTTCCGACCAGTAGACCTCTCCCTCGGCGGTCTCGCGCAGCCGCTGCAGGCGCAGGGGCGTGCCCTGCTCGACGTGACAGGTGGCGCACGGCGCGCGTCCCGGCCCCCACCCGCCCCGGTCGGCCAGGAAGATCGGCTCGACCGTTTCGCGGTAGACCTCGAAGCTCAGCGGCGTCTGGCCCGCGACCTCGCCGGCGCCGGCAACCGACGCGACAAGCGCGAGGGCAAGCGCCAAGCCGGACCGCGCCGCTGCGAACCGCCCGACGCCGCTCACGGGAACACCACCGTCTTGTTGCGCTTCGGCACCTGGCCCACCGGAATGCGCGCGATCTCCTTCATCTCCTGCGTATCGACGACCGAAACGTCGTTCGATCCGGCGTTCGCCACGTACAGGTAGCGGCTGTCGGGCGTCATCGTCAGCCAGTCGGGGATGTGGCCGACCTCGACGCCCCCGAGGTATTCGAGATCTGGTAGCGACCACGCGTAGACGTACCCGTTGGGTTTGCTTGTCGACCAGAGCTGGCGCCCGTCCGGTGAGACGGCGAGGCCGTGGCCCGGCGATCCCTGCAGCGCGTCGTTCGTCACGCGCGAGATCGGCAGGCTGGGCATGTCCAGCTTCTGCACCACCTTCCGCTGCGCGAAATCCACCACGTAGACGCCGTGATAGTTGGAGATCTGTATGAACAGGCGCCAGATCGAGCCGTCCGGATGGGTCTCGAACGCCATGGGCCGCACGCCTCCGTCCGCGTAGCCGCCGGTGGTGCGCCCGCTGAAATGAAGCGACCAGATCGCCTCGTCGATGGAGGTGTCGATGATGGTCAGGGTGCGCGCGCCGATCATTCCCGCGGCGACGTGCCGTCCGTCGGGCGACATGAACACGTTGTGCACCGTCCCCAGCGTCGCGATCGACTTGACCACTTCGCCCTTCTCGAGGTCCACCACATCCACGCAGCTGCAGTCCTGAATGATCGCGGCGTACACGGTGCGGCCGTCGTTGCTGATGGCGATGTTGTGCGGTCGTCCGGAGAGTGGGATCTGCTCCGTGACCTTCATGACGTCCGTCGGCACGATGTCCAGCGTGCGGTGGATCTCGTTGCTGAAGTAGAGGACGCTCCCGTCCGCCTGCGCCGCAACGCCGTGCGCCTTCGGGACCCCCTCGATGATCTGTACGACCTCGTTCGTGACCGGGTCGATGATGTGCACGTTGTCGCCGGCCGAATTGGTCTGGACGATGCGCACTTCGCCCGACTGGGCCGCCGTTGGCGAGGCCGTCACCAACTGGAGCGACAGAGCCAGTGTCAGGAAGCCCGGGACGACCAGCCTGACAGCCGGATGAACATGGGGCGGGAAAAGGTGTTTCATCGCAACCTCCGGGGTTCGCGCCAATCCGGACTCAAGGTACGGTGTGGTGCCCACGGCGGGCCATACTCAGCCGTGAAGAAGCGCCCGGACAGGCGGGAGGTGAGTACGCGGGATGACCTTCGACATCGCATTCGTCCTCGCTCTGACCGTGGCGGCGCTCGTCCTGTTTGCCCTCGACCGGATCCGGGTGGACCAGGTGGCCATCGCGGTCCCCGTCGTTCTCCTCCTGAGCGGCATCCTCACGCCGGCCGAAGCGGTATCGGGTTTGTCCAGCCGTGCGACCGTGACGGTCGGCTCGATGCTCGTGCTCGGCCTGGGGCTCCGCAAGACCGGCCTGGTGTCGGCCATCGGGGCCTGGGCGCGCACCGCACCGCTTGGCGGCAAGTACGCGCGCATGCTCGTCCTCTGCCTCATCTGCGCGTTCCTCTCCCCCTTTCTCATGACCACCGCAGTTGTGCTGGTCTTCATGCCCGTGTTCCTCGCGCTTGCCGAACAGGCGGAAGAGCCGGCCTCGAGGTATCTCATGCCGCTCTCCTTCGTCTCGATCCTCGGGGGCACCGTCACCCTCATGGGGACCACTACCAATCTGGTCGTGCACGGCGAAGCGATGAGGCGAGGGTACGACGCCCTCGGCATGTTCTCGATCACGCCCCTGGGGCTGATCAGTCTGGCCGTGGGTCTCGTGTATCTGTTCACCGTCGGCCGGGTGCTGCTGCCGCGCCGCTTCCGACCGCCGGACCTGTCCGCCAAGTACGACGTCCGCCGCTTCGTCACGGAGCTGCACGTCCCGGAAGACTCGCCCGCGAACGGCCGCTCGCTGGCCCAGTTGAGGTGGGGCGAACGCTATGGGGTTACCGTGCTGGACATCGAACGGGGCGACCAGGAGATCACCGCGCCGCACGGGGATCGTCACATACGCCCGGGCGACATCCTGTACGTGCAGGGGCCCGCCGAGCGCCTACTGGACCTCGCGCGCCGGCAGCGGCTCGAGACCCCGAGGGAACGAAAGGAGCATGAGCTCGAACAGGCGGGCGGCCGCGGCCGCCTGGTCGAGATTCTCGTGGCGCCCGGCTCGAGTCTCGTGAGCAGGACCCTCCGCGATGTGAACTTCGCCCAGCGCTTCGATGCGGCGGTGATCGCCATACAGCAGCACGGTGTCACCGTTCAGGAAAGGCTGGCGGGGATCTCGTTCCGCGTCGGTGATCTGCTCCTGGTACGGGGGACGACGACCGCACTCCAGCGCCTCGCCGAAGATCCGGGATTCGTCCCGCTGGCGGAAGTGAAGGCGGATGCGGGCAACAGGCCGCGGGCCGGCGTGGCTGCGGCGATCATGGCCGGCGTGGTGCTCAGCGCCAGTTTCGGCGTGCTCGACATCATGACGGCCGCGCTCACCGGCGTGGTCCTGATGGTGTTCACGCGCTGCGTGCACATCGAGGAGATCTACGGGGAGGTGGAATGGCTGGTCATCTTCGTGCTGGCCGGCCTCATTCCGCTCGGCGTCGCGCTCGAGACCACCGGGGCGGCGGAGTTGATCGCGGGATGGGTGGTGACCCTCTCGTCGCCGCTGGGAGAGATCGGGCTGATCGCGGCCTTCTATCTGTTGACCGCCGTGATGACCGCCGTGGTGTCCAACGCGGCGACGGCCGTGATGCTTACCCCGGTCGCGATCTTCGCGGCCACGCAGGGCGGCGTGAACCCATACGCGCTGCTCATCGCGGTCATGTTCGGGGCGTCGGCTTCCTTTGTCACGCCCTTCGGCTACCAGACCAACGTCATGATCTACGGGCCGGGCGGATATCGCTTCATGGACTTCGTGAAGGTGGGCGGCCTGCTCAACCTCATCCTGCTGGTCACGGCCACTCTCCTGATCCCGCTCTTCTGGCCCAGTTAGCATCCCCGGCGCTCAGAATGACAGCGTGGTCTGAGCGAAGGTGTAGGTCGCGTTCCTCTTTCCCGCGTTCTTCATCAGCTCGCCCGCGCCGAGTCGCACCAGACCCGCCTCCAGACGTAAGCGGGCCGCCTCCAGCTCCCACCCCCCGATGAACTCCCACAGGGTGCCGACGTGCCGGACGGACGCTCCGCCGGTGTTGCCGATGCCCGTCGTCGTCCACTCGTCTGCGGCGGACGCCAGCCAGTAGCCGCGCGCGGCGCCCATCAGGTTCACGCCGGACCGGGGCGCCAGCGTCAGTCGGATGCCGGGGGTCGTCACGTTGGCGCGGGCGAAGGCACCGTGAATGCCGCTGGGTCCGTGTTCGAACGAGCGCGACCCGTACAGGCTGCTGAAGCGGTTGTTGCGGCCGTCCGCCGGATCGCGGTCACCGCTGGCATGGTCGAACTGAAGCTGCAACCGGGGCGTGCCGGGCACTGCGAACGTATACCCTGCGCCGATGTGCTGAAGATGGGCGACGTGAGTCAGGTCCACCGTAGCGGAACGCGAGGCGCGCGATCGGCCGAACTGGAACGCGGACTCGATCTCGTAGTCGAAGCCGGCGGGGGCTGCGGGACGATGGAGGCGGACCCCGATGGTGTGAAGATGCCGGTCGGCGGTGGCCAGTCCGGGGGCATCCGCCTCGTCCAGGCCATAGTAGTAGACCTCGCCCCGTCCGCCCCGTCGCAGATCCGGGCGCGAGAAATGAACGCCCCAGAAGCGTACGCCGCTCCATTCCTTGTCGAAGCGCGGACTGTTGTCGAGGATGTTTCCGGAGACACGCCGCTCGACCGGCGAGGTGTAGAACGCGCGCACGCGGCTCTCGCCCGCGCCCGTCCATCTCCATTCGATTCCGGTGAACCCGTCGGACGTGTTGCGGAATCGATTGCGCGAGACCAGGCGTCGGCTGCCGATGTCCATGGTGATCCGTCCCGCGCGCAGGACGCTCCGGTTCCCACGCCCGGAACGGTCACCGAGCGGGATCTCGATGTGGGCCTGCAGCAGCTCCAGCGGGTTCACCATGGACGTCGTGACGGCCGCTACGGAGTCCGCCAGATATGACCGCGAGTCCTGCAGCTCGGCCCGCAGCATGAAGTGTCCCGCAGCCAGCTCCGCCGAGACCCGGGTGCGGAGCATGAGCGCGCGGGCGTCGCCGTCGAGACCGGCGCGGAACTGGTTGCTCAGGCGCTCGTAGCGGGTGCGATGGTCCCCGGAAAGCGAGAACACCGGAGACCCGCTCGCCGGAGCCTCTTGCGGAGAGGGCGCGGCTTCCGGCATCGTCCCGCCGCCACCAAAGGCGGCGACCAGGATGGGAACTGTTTGCAACAGGGGCGCCATGGTTGTCATCCTGTGGAAACGGTACCGTCTACACGGCTGCTATCGACATCGGTCCGGGACGAGGGAATGCCGATCACGACTGTACGGTTCCGCCCGAGTCCGGATTCGCCGTCCTGGAGGGCCGGTTGATGACGTTGGACCTCGTTCTCGTTCTGGCCGTTCTGGTGGTGGACGTCGTCCTGTTCATGCACGGGCGACTCCGCATGGACCTTGTCGCGCTCCTCACCCTGGTGTTTCTCGCCGTGACCGGGCTCATCGAACCGGCCGCGGCGCTTGCCGGGTTCTCGAATCCGGCCGTCGTGACCGTCTGGGCCGTCTTCGTGCTGAGCGGGGGACTCGCGCACACCGGGATAGCCAACCTGGTCGGGCGCCAGGTCATACGCTTTGCGGGCGGAAGCGAGACCCGCATCATCCTGGTGATCATGGCGACCGCCGGCGTGGCGTCGGCCTTCATGAACAACGTGGGCGTGGCCGCGATCCTCCTGCCCGTCATCATGGATCTCTCGAAAGAGACCCGAATCCCGCCCTCGCGGCTTCTTCTGCCCCTCGCGTACGCGTGCCTCCTGGGTGGCTTGACCACCCTCATCGGCACCCCGCCCAACATTCTGGTAGCGGAGGCGCTCAGCAACGAGGGTCTCGAGCCGTTCGGACTCTTCGACTACTCGCCGGTGGGACTGCTCGTCATGGCGGCGGGCTTCGTCTTCATCCTCGTGGCCGTCCCCAGGCTGTTGCCGAAGCGCCGCATAGGGGTCGAGGGTCCCGGAGGAGACGATGAACGGGTGCTTCCGGACATCTATGGGCTGAACGAGCGGTTCATGGTCCTGAGACTGCCCGAGGCCTCGCCCCTCGCTGGAAAGAGCCTCGGCGAGATCCGGCTCGGGTCCGTGGCCGGACTTCAGGCCATCACCGTCATCCGTGACGGGCGGCCCCGACCCTCGCCCGGCCCTGATTTCCGTCTCCTGGAGGGAGACCGCATCGTCGTTCAGGGACCATTGGATCGGCTGGACCGAATGCGTGAGAGCTCCGCGCTCGATATCGAGGAAGAGGGGCTGGGCGTTCGGGTGCTGGACGCTCCCGAATTCGAAATCGCGGAGGTCGGTGTACCCAGCGGCTCCGAGCTGACGGGACGCACGCTCCGCGACGTGGACTTCGGCGTTCGCTTCGGGGTTCGCGTGATGGCGATCCGCCGCGACGGGAGGTCCCTGCCGAGTCCCTTGCAGGATGTGCCGCTTCAGCCCGCCGACACGCTGCTGGTGCAGGGTCCACCGGAGAAGGTCGAGGGCCTGGGCGCACACGAGGCACTGACTGTCGCTCCCGCCGACCACATCGACCTCTACAGCCTCCAGGACGAACTGTTTGCGGTTCGAGTGCCCCGCGACTCCTTCCTGGCGGGCCAGACGCTGAAGGAATGCGGATTGGGCGCCACTCTGGGGCTGTGGGTGATCAGCGTCCGTCGCGAAGGCCGCACGATCGAGATGCCGGAGCCCGGCGAGCGCCTGCAGGCGGGGGACCTGCTGGTCGTAAGAGGCCGGCCTGAAGGGTTGTCCGCACTGGAGGGACTCCGGGAGCTCGAGGTCGAGACCGAAGGGACGGGGGAGAGCTCCGTTCTGGAGACCGAGGAGATAGGGATCGCCGAGGTCGTCCTCTCACCCCACACCCGGCTCGTAGGGCAAACCCTTCGCCAGCTCAGCTTCCGCAGGAAGTACGGCCTGATGGTGCTCGCGATCTGGCGCGAGGGGCGGTCCCATCGAACCGGACTGCGCGACATGCCGCTGCGCTCCGGTGACGCGCTGCTCGTTCACGGACCCCGCGAGAACCTCCGTGTCCTCGCCTCGGATCCGAACTTCCTCGTGCTGACGGAGGGCGTGCAGACGCCGCCCCGCCGTCGCAAGGCGCCGGTCGCGGCCCTGATCCTGGCCGTCACGCTGGGGCCCGTCCTGCTCGGGTGGCTGCCGATCTCCATCGCTGCCGTGGGAGGCGCCGCCCTCATGGTGCTCCTCGGGTGCCTCACCATGGAGGAGGCCTACCGGTCCATCGAGTGGCAGGCCGTTTTCCTGATCGCCGGGATGCTGCCCCTGGGCGTGGCGCTGCAGGAGGCGGGCGCTTCGGCGCTCCTTGCGGAGGCGGTCGTACGGACGGTCGGGGACTTCGGCCCCCTCGCGGCCATGGGCGCCCTGTTTCTCGTTACCTCCCTGGCGACTCAGGTCATCCCGACGGCGGCTCTCGTAGTTCTCATGTCGCCCATCGTGCTCGGCACCGCGGAGAGCCTGGGCATCTCCCCCTATCCCCTGATGATGGCTACCGCGATGGCCGCGTCGGCCAGCTTCGCCAGCCCGGTCTCCCATCCGGCGAACGTTCTCGTCATGGGACCCGGCGGCTACCGGTTCACCGACTACCTGCGCGTAGGATTGCCCCTGACCGCCGTGGTGTTCGCGGTGGTCATGCTCGTCGTCCCGGTTTTCTGGCCCTTCTGACGCGCTGGCGGCAGGGCGTTCTCCCCGCGATACTGACTCTATCATCCCGGATGGCGCGCACCGGCGACCGGCGGTGGCGCCGGCCCCGTCGGCTGTTCAGGGATGAGCCGGGCCCGCTGTCACGGTGCGCCGTCTATCCGGAAGGGCTCCACCTGGACCATGGAGGCAGGCGAAATGGAAATGGACTGGAATGCGATCCTGTTGGACCCGGTCCGCACTTTCATCGGGCAGTTGGTCGGCTTCCTGCCAAACCTGTTGGCGGTCGCCGCGATTCTCGTCGGTGGCTGGATCATCGCGAAGGTGATCCAGGCAGTGCTCGTCCGACTTCTCGAGGCGGTGAAGGCGGACAGTCTGGCGGAGAGGGTCCAACTCGCGGACATGCTGTCGAGAGGAGGCATTCAGCGAACCTTCTCCAGGCTGTTGGGAGCCATCGTGTATTGGCTTGTCATGCTCGTCGTGCTGGTCGCGGCCCTCAACGCGCTCCAACTCACCGCCACCGCCGAGTTGCTGCAGGGGTTTGTCGGTTTCCTCCCCACCGTTGTGACGGCGATCGTCGTCTTGATCGTGGGGATCCTGGCCGCCGGTTTCCTGGCCGCTACGGTCCGCACCGTAGCCAGCAACGCCGGCATCGCTCAGGCGGAGGTGCTGGGGCAGTTCGTCCAGTACATCGTCATCATCTTTTCCGTGGTGGTGGCTCTGCAACAGTTGCAGGTACAGTTCGTGGGCGACGCCTTCCTGATCATCCTCGGAGCCATCAGCTTCGCGTTGGCTCTGGCCTTCGGGCTGGGCTGCAAGGACCTGGCGGGACGATGGGTGGCTGACCTCGTCGACCGCCTCTCGCCGCCGGCGGAGTAGGCCGGGGACGGGAGCCGGCCGCGGGCGGGGACCAGGGCGGGATGGGTCCAACGGTCACAGAGAGATGCGACCCTGACGTTACGTCAGGGCTGTTCCCATCCTTCGGGTTCGGTAGTCCAAAGTGCGCTTGGTCCCACCTACAACCCAGCGTACCCCAACTCCTCCAACACCCGCTCCGGCCTCAACGGCAACCTCCTCATCCGCACCCCCGTCGCATCGTAAATCGCGTTCGCAATCGCCGCCGGCACCGGCCGATGCGACGGCTCCCCCGCCCCATAGGGCCGCAGATCCGGCCGGTCCGGGTTCGGGTCGCCGTTCACCATCACGACGTCGATCTGCTCGGGCGTGTCCATGTGCGTGAGGGTCGGGTGAGTGCGCCAGTCCACGCTGGTCACCTTCTCGCCGTCGAAGCGGACCTCCTCGTAGAGGGTCCGGCTGATCCCGTGCAGGAGGTTGCCCTGGATGGTGCTCTCGAGGCTGTTCGGGTTGATCACCAGGCCGCAGTCGTGGGCGCACACCATGCGGCGGACCCACACCCGGCCGGTCTCGCGGTTGACCTCGACCTCGGCGATCACGGCAATCGTGGTGCGGGCGCGATACGCGTACGCGATGCCCCGCCCCGTCAGCACGCGCCCGCTGCCCACCGTTCCGGGTGACGGGCGCGCGTCCCACCCGTACGCCTCCGCCGCGGCCTCGACCACTGCGATCGAGCGTGCTCGGCGGAAGGCCTCGTCGTCGTCGGTCGCCCCGCGCAGCAGGCGCAGCCGGAACTCCACCGGATCGGCACCCGCGGCCGCGGCCAGTTCGTCGATGAACGACTCCCCGGCGAAGGTCGTCTGCGGGCCGTTGGGGTCGCGCAGGTTGCCGGTGCGGAGCGGCGTCTCGAAGGCCAGCGGGAAGCGGACCGCCCGCGTCTCCTGGCGCCGGTTCGGGATGTAGTACATCTCGTCGGGGCCGCGTCCGCCGCCCGGAGACGGCCGCTCGGGCCGGAAGCCCATCAGTTGCGCGATCAGCACGGTCCGGGCCTGGTTGTATCCGACGTGGGCGTAGTTGGCGATGCGGCCGCGATAGTCCAGCGCGACCACGTTGCCATCCGCGTCCAGCCCTCCCCGCAGATCGATCGCGAACGCCGGGCCCTTCGTGTCCCACGCCGTCTCCTCGTGCCGCATCCACTGCACCCGCACCGGGCGGCCCAGCTCCCTGGCCAGGTACGCGGCCTCGAATCCCGCATCGTCCGCCGCCGTGCGCCCGTAAAGCTGCGGCCCGTCCATCCAGATCACCCGTACCTGCTCCGGATCCATCCCCAGGAACTCGGCGATCCCGGTCCGGTGGCTGTACGGCTTCATGTCGTTGGTGTAGATGGTCATCTGGCCGTCCGAGGGGTCGGCCAGGGCGTGCGCGGGACCGATGGCGGTGTGCCCGTGGAAGGGGATGTCGTACGCGGCTTCGACAACGGTCGCGGCGCTCGCCAGCGCTCCGTCGGGATCCCCCTGCGCCCGCGCCGCCCCGCGTCCCCCCGAGCCCGGTACGCGCTCGGCACTCCGCATGTAGTCGAAGAGGTCGTCGGATGCCGGGAAGGGCGCCGTGGCGGGCTTCTCCCACTCGACCACGAGGCGTTCCGCGGCCTCGATCGCTTGCTCCTCGCGCTCGCACACCACGGCGACGTAGTTGCCCTCGCTCACCACGCGGATGAAGCCGGGCAGGTCTCGCACCGACAACTCGTCGATGGCCGAGAGCGTCGCCCCCGCGAAGGGCGGGCGCACATTTCGGGCGTGCACCATCCCCGGAAGCCTCACGTCGACGGCCCACTCGAGCGACGCATCCACCTTCCCCGGGATGTCGTAGCGCGGGATCGACTGGCCGACCAGCTTCAGGTCCTGCACCGGCTTGATGCTCGCGACACCAGTGGTCGCGTTGATGTTGCCCCCGGTCAGCGCGACATCGAAGCGCCCGCCGCCGATCAGCTCGCCGTACGTGACCGTCCGCGCGGGATCGTCGCGCAGAGAGATCACGCCCTCGCTCACGCTGAGCCCCTCCACGGGTACGCCGAGGCGCTCCGACGCCATCTCCAAGAGCACGCGCCGGGCCTCCGCCGCGATCCGGCGTCCGACCATGGCGTCGCGCTCGATCGCATCGGAGCCCCCCGAACCGCCCTGGTCCACGGTCATGTCGGTCCGGCCCATGACCACCCTCGCCTGATCGAAGGCGAGGTCGAGCTCGTCGCACATCATTTGCTGGGTGGCGGTCCCCGTCCCCTGCCCGCCATCGGTCTTGCCGACGTAGAAGGTCGCGGTGCCGTCCTCGTGAACGACCAGCCACGAGTCGAGCTGGAGGAAGTCGGGGTCGGGATAGGAAGCGGGCTCGGAGGACTCGCCCCCGGATGGCTCCGTCCCAAATCCCCATCGGCCCGCCCCGGCCACCCCCACGCCGCTCACCCCGAAGACGAACAGCCCGGAGGTCTTGAGGAAGTCGCGCCGGGATGTGGTTCCGCCCCAGCGCGCGAGGGCGTCGCCGAGCGCCGTGGGGACCTGACGCCCGCCGCTCATCGGTCCTCCCCTTCGGCCATCGCCTCGGCCGCGCGCTTCACCGCCGACTGGATCCGGTAGTAGGTCATGCAGCGACAGAGCACGCGATTCATGCCCTCGCGGATTTCGTCATCGCTCGGGTTGGGACTGTAGCTCAGCAGCGCCGCGGCGGTGAGGATCTGCCCGTTCTGGCAGTACCCGCACTGCGGCACCTGCTCGTCGATCCAGGCCTGCTGCACCGGATGCAGCTCCCCGTTCTCGGGCAGTCCCTCCAGGGTCGTGATCTCGCCCGTCGAGCGCGACACCGGCCGGTTGCAGGACCGGATCGCACGTCCGTCCATCAGCACCGTGCACGTTCCGCACTGGGCAAGGCCGCAGCCAAAGCGCGGCCCCCGCAGCCCGAGATCGTTGCGAAGGACATACAACAGCGGCGTCGACGGGTCGACATCGAGCGTATGGGTTTCGCCGTTTACCCTGAGCGTGATTTCGCTCATCGATGCATCCCCCTTCGAGCGGAAGGCCTCGTTGTCGCCGCGCAGCGCGCAGGGATGGAAACTTGCCGTGCCGGCTCGATCACCGCCACCCGCGAATCCGCGACCCGGCTCCTGCCGTCCCGTCCCAACCCTAACGTTACGGCGGAGCGCTTGAGCCACGAATCACGGCAGACGATCATCTAAAGTCTTACAGGGCTGCACGATCTGCGTTTACTGCCGTTGTACTGGATCCTGCTGGACCGTGCCGCGAAAGCGGGAGAATTGGGTTGAATGGCGGGAATCCCAAGCATCGTCAAATACACCTCTCGGCGGTCCGTCATCGAGACCAAAACCGCAGTGCCGGGCGAACACCCATAACGGCGTAGTCGAGGTCATCGAGGGCTGGGGCCACGGTCCGGTGCTGCGGTTGGGAGGCACATCCGGGTCACCGGGCGGCGCGGGCCTATGCGAAGGCCCCCTGCGCTTCTGAACACTGCCTGGCCTGCGGCCAAGGCGTATGGGACAGGCCATGGAGTATCTGTCGAAGCGTTGCCTCAGCGTTTGATCGGCAGCCCGCCAACGGGTCACACCCAGCACACCATATCCACCTAATCCGCCCACCACCCCGGAGATTGCGCCTCCCTCCTGCTCCTCGACCCGGACAGCGTCGGGGAAGACCTCGAAGTGCTCCATCCTTCCCGCAGGGAACCCGCCGCTGTGCTGGAGGAGATCCACGCGTCCTTGTTCGACCGCGTCTATTTGCTTTTGCAGTTCCCACTTGCGCCTAGCCGCCGCCATCCAATCACGACACCCTTGTACCGTGAACACCCCCAGCAGTCCGGTGACCGTGAAGGTGGGGGCTCCAGCTAAGAAGGCCACGTCCCCTGCGGTATTGTCCAACAACAACGCACCCGCCGACCCGGCCGCTACTGCAAGATCAGCAACAGGCAAGAGCATTGAATGGGTGCACGGCGGTGGCGAAAGCGCATCACGCGCCGAGGGCTCGTACCGCGGCGCACTCCGAACTGCAACCAACCCACACCCGGCTTGAGTTAGTGCTAGCACCACCGCCGTCAGTAGCCTCTTCATCTCGATCCCTCGCTCTTGAGTCCCATCTTGCGGACACAGAGCTTGCCGAGTGCCTCGAGAGCCGCGCTCCCATCGCCCGCGTAGGATGCCAGCCTGCCCACTTGTCCCACGTCGATATCGCCGCACGCTTCAACCCACGCCCGTTGGGAAGTATCCCGGAGCACCCACCCAACCAACAGCAGGCCCAACCCGATCATCACCGCTGCCGTACTCCGAGTGTGCTTTTTCACCGCAGTCCTTCCTTGGGTAGCTCTAACCCGTGGACGCCGGAGCCACTTGCTCCCGCCTCATTCGATCCAGTTCCTCTAGTCTCTCGCGTTTTCTGACCGCTTCACGGCGGTCCGCTTCGAGGGCTCGAAAGGCTTCTTCCGAAATCCCCATAGGGTGCTTGGTCAGGTTACTCTCACGCTCTTGGGGTTCCTTCTCAAGCCGTGCGATTTCGGCGTCGCGATCCTCTGATCTTCTGTCCTGGTCGCTCATCTTGGTTCCTCAGATTAGCTCCGGTTGGATCGTCGGTTGTCCGTCCCAAGGGTCGTTCATCGCGGCCCCCACCGCCGTCAACCTTGCGATCAGCCAATACATCGGGCGATTGCCCTTCTCGACCTGCAGGCGCAGCAGGATGTCGTCGTTGGATCAAATGTAGCTGAATACCGGACGTCAGGCGGCTGCAACGCGCTGGCACGGGGATGCACGACCCGGATTCCCCTCCGAAGGTGCCGTCCGCGACGCTTCTGCCGATAGGTCGTGGAGCTTGGATGCGACGGCCCGCTGGGCGCTGTTCGGGACCGCGTCCCGACGTGCGGTTTCGGCGGTTCCGCCGAGGGCTGGCTCACGGTCTAAGGTGCGTGAGCCAGCACACGCGATGTTGAACATCGCGACTGGCGAGGGGTGCTCCGCCCCCCCTCGACCCCCCAGAAAGAACTCCGCTCCGGCAGCGTTCGCGGTTCAGGTTCCACCCACGTCCGCAGGGTCCACGCCCGTCCCCAGGCGGTCAGCCGCCGGATGTTCTCCCGTCGGCTTCGGGTGAGTCCGCGGAGTTGACCGGCGAGCGGTGGCGGCGGCGTTGCCACCGCTTCGGCGCCGGTCCCCCCGGCCTCCGGCACGGACTCCGTCCGTTCCTTCAGCCGGGGTCGAGTCCCTTCCCACCCCGGACGGAAGGAATCCCGTCCAAACGTCCCGGTCGGAGGGACGGGCTCCGCCCGCCCCGGAGACGGGGCGGACCGGCGGGCGCGCAGCCGGAGCAGGCCGGGAAGGCCAGTCCGCCGGTCTGGTCCCGCGAGCACGCCGATGGCGCGGATTACGAAGTTCGGCCTCGGGCTTCCGGGGACGGGCCATGTCGGGCGGCCTCATCCGGCGGCGCGCGGAATGTCGTTGCGGGGGTCTGGGGGCATCCCCCAGCCAGAGTTTTTGTGAAACAAAATAACATCTGGCTCCTCCACAAACCGC
>VXNP01000138.1 GCA_009840525.1 Gammaproteobacteria bacterium | reverse complement strand
TGGCGCGGACGGCCGCCTCGCGGTAGCTGCCGGAGACGGCCTCGACGTTGACGCGCCCGGTCCGGCCGTCCGCGTCCTCGTACTCGATCTGGGCGTCGGGGTAGAGCACCCGGCCTTCCTCGTCCAGGGGGAGCCCGAGTTCGCGCGCGATCCGGTGGCGCTCCGCGTCGGCGGCCCGCTTGCCGCTCTTCCGCGCGGCCTCGCTGCCGCGCGCGACGGTGCTCTTGAGTTCGGTGTCGAGCCGGACGCGCCGCACGGTGGCGCCCCGTGCTTCGAGCCGCTTCCGCTCGATTCGGCAGGCGCGGTAGACGGCGGTGTCGTGTGCGGCCTCGGTGTCCCGGACCCGCACCGTGCGGATCGCCTGCGAGGGATCCATCCCGCGCTCGGCGGCCAGTTCACGCGCCTCGGCCACGCCCTTGCGGGTGAGGGTCAGCACCTTGAACGGGTTGCCCCTCGGCCCGGTGGCCGTGTGCTGTTCGACGATGCCGTCGCGGATCCAGGCGTCCACGGCCCGCCGGGTTGTGAACGGATGACCGCCGAAGCGGGCGTCCGCGAGGTCGCGGAACGACACCGCGCCGTGGACGCCGATGTCGGTCAGCGCCCGGGCGCACCGGTCGCGGAAGGAGATGGACCCGCCGTCCCGGCTCGCGGCGTATTCTCGGCGATGGCCGTCCCGCATCGGAAAGCGATTGCGGCTGGGTGGCGCGGCGGAACGGGGGTCCGGTTCGGCCGTGCGGCCGAACATCTCTCTCCCTCTCACGGATCAACGGCTCGGCCCGAAGCCGCGCTCGGGGACCGGGATCCTCGGCACGGGGACGACGATCCTCTGCGGTCCCTGCGCGGGCGTCCGGACGGCCGCCACGGCGACGGGGTCGCGTGCGGCCACGCGCTCGCGGTGCCGGTCGAGCACGAAGTCGGAGATCTTCTGCGCGTCCGCGGCGGCGCGGCGGATCTCGCGCGGGTCCTCCTCAAGCGCCTGGATCCAGCCCTCGACATAGGCTGCGCCCCTGCTCGGGTCGTGGCCGACACCGACGCGCTCGCCCGTCATCATCGCGCTGATCTCGGCCCGCAGTTCCTCCCTCGCGTACTGGGGCGAGCCGAACCCGCCGTCGATTCCCTCGATCAAGGTGTCGCGCTTCATCCGGTCCTTGTGGCCGGTGCTGTGGCCCAGCTCGTGGAGCGCGGTCTGGTAGTAGTGGTTGGCGGAGGGGAACTGCCCCCGCTCGGGCAGCACGATCTCGTCGCGCTTCATGTGGTAGTAGGCGCGGTCGCCCTGGACGTGGCGGACCGGGACGCCAACGTCCTCCATGACCCGCTCGGCCTCCTGGTGCACCTTCCAGAGCGGCTCGGGCGTCGGGTTCGAGCGCTCGGGCAGCCCGTCGGCCTGCTCGGCGTTGAACACCGTGTACTGGCGCACGAACGGCGCCTTGAGCTTCTCGTAGCGGTAGACCTTCTTGCCCTCGGCGTCCCGCCTGGGCTTGCCGTGCGCGTCGGTCACGGCGATCCGCTTCTTGTCCTGGAAGGAGAGGATGCGGGTGCCGCGCTCGCCCTTCCTGACCTGCCCGCCCCGGGCCTGGATCTGGCGGTAGGTGCCCCAGCGCACGTCGCCGTAGCCCATCTCCTGCTGCACGGAGGCGAGGTGCAGGCTGTTGCCGCCCCGGTAGGAGCGGTCGGTGTCCACGTTCATGGGCATCACGCGCTCGCCCGGCGCCCACGGCTTCTGCCACGGCGCGGTGCCCTGCCGGATCTGCTCGATGATCGCGTCGGCGAACTTGCGGTGATATTCGTCGTGGTTCATCCGTCCACCTCCTCGCCGGCGGCACCGTGCGGGTCGCCCCAGGCGGCGGCGATCTCGTCCTCGTCGCCTACGTCCTCGGGGAAGAGGCCGTACTGCTCGGCCAGGAAGGCGTCGACTTCGAGCGTGTCGCCGCTGTCGCGCGCGAGTTCGCGGTCGAAGTCCTCGAACGTCTTGACCCGGATGGTCTGGTCGTCGCACTTCATGCGTTCACCTCCTTGGTGAGTGGGTTGGTGCTTCCTTGCGGGGCTTCGCCGCCCCGCCCCAAATGGGCGCGGTGTTCCAGCGGCCGGTGGCCGCGTCGTAGCCGCGCACTTCGAGTGCCTCCTCGACGAACCGTCTCCCTTCCCGGCGGGTCACGTGAAGCACGAGCGCGATGCCGTCCACGACGCCCCGGCAGGTGACCTCCCAGGGGAGCGCGTCCCCGGCCTGCATGGCGCAACTGGCGAGGCGCGAGAGCGCGGAGCGGGCATTGTTGGCGTGGACGGTCGTGAGCGACCCGCCGTGTCCAGTGTTGAGGGCCTGGAGCAGATCGGCGGCCTCGGCCCCGCGCACCTCGCCGACGACGATGTGGTCGGGGCGGTGGCGTAGCGCATGGCGCACCAGGTCGCGGATCTCGACCGGCGTCTCCGAGAGGGTGGCTCCGGCCTCGAAGCGGAGGCAGTTGGCCCGGTCGATCCTCAGTTCGAGCGTGTCCTCGATGGCGACGATCCGCTCGTCGTCGGGCAGCAGTTCGA
>VXNP01000155.1:17839-24221 GCA_009840525.1 Gammaproteobacteria bacterium | reverse complement strand
CGCCAGCACCGCTCCCCGCACGGCGGCGTCCGCCTCGAAGCTCCAGCGCACGCACCCGCTGGCCGCGTCGAGCGCCAGCACCTCACCGAACGGCCCCCCCACGAGCACCGCGTCCCCGATGACGGTGGGTCTGGTGCGCACCTCCCCCGCGTCCGGGAAGGCGAAGGCCCAGCGCAGCTCCAGATCGGGAACGTCATCAGCGCTCAGGCCAGCCGGTTCAGCAGGCTGGAATCCCGTCGCCTCCAGATTCCCGCCCCATCCCATCGAGGTGATCGCGTCCAGGCCCAGCTCCTGCCAACCGTGGTCGGCGCACAAGGCCGACTCGGGCAGGATCTCGCTCGCGTAGGCGCGTCCGGTCAGGTACTCGGCCAGCCCGATGCGTTGCTCCCGTGTCAGGTCGGCGCCCTCCACCCGCATCACGCCGTCCTCGAGCGAGGCGACGATTGCGCGCGGCGAAAGCCCCCTGAGGAGCATGGTACCGGGTGTGCGGCTCTCGCCCGCAGGGGTGTGACAGTCGGCGCAGGCTTCCTCGAACAGTTCGGCCTCGGCCTCGAAACCTGTACGGCCCGCATCCTGGGTGCAGCCGGAGATCAAGGCAGTCCAGGCGACCAGGCGGGCCGCGCCGAATGTCGTGAGTCCAGGCCTCTTCATGAACCGTCTCCGGAAAACCTCTCGCGCGGCGCGCCTACCGCCCCGGAATCCTCGCGTAGGTCAGCGTACGCCAGCCCCACTCGAGCGGGCCGTAGCGGTAGCGCCGCAGCACCAGAGGCGACCACCATAGCTGGAGTACCCACACCCCGAACACGACCAGAAGCATCTGCCAGCGCGCGACGCTCCCGAACAGCCCGAACCCGTGCCCGTAGAAGATGGTCGTGCACACGACGGTCTGCGCAAGGTAGTTGGTGAACGCCATGCGCCCAGCGGCGGCCAGGCGCGCCTGCAGCGCGGGAAACCACCGGCGGCGGATGGCCAGCATCACGAGACCGACGTAACCCAGGGCCATCGCCAGGCTTCCCCAGTAGTTGAACTGGAAACCGAGGAAGAACGAGCGCTCCCAGCTCCATCCGCCGGCGAAGTTCCACCAGATTCCCGCCGCGACCACGGGCGTCCCGACTCCGAATCCGATGAGCGCCAGGCGGCGCTGGAAGGTGTCGCTGCGAGTGGCGTCGAGGACTCGCCAGCGGTATAGCGCCATGCCCAGGAGCATGACGCCCGCGGCCTTCCACAGCGTGAGGAAGGGGAGGACGGTGGTTTGCATCATCAGGGTATCGGGAACCCGCTGTCCCTGCTGCGTCAGCCAGTCGCCACGGTACGCGCGCAGGCTGGCCTCGATCTCGGCGGCGGCGGGCGCCCAGGCGGCGGCGATGTCCGCCGTCTCCGCTTCGGGGAGCGCCGGCGCGATCAGGCCGACGCCGAGGGACAGGAAGGTCGCCACCGACATGACCACCAGGCCCGTGATCAACAGGGTCGCGGGCGCGCGGTTCCGCAGCAGGAATACCAGGCAGCCGCACACCGCGTAGGTCACCAGGAAATCTCCCGACCAGAGCAGGTATCCGTGCGCGAGGCCGATGACCAGCAGCCAGAACATGCGCCGGTAGTGCAGCCCGGCGGAACGGCCGCTGCGGGTTTCCGCGCGCTCGGCGAACAGACAGACACCGGCACCGAACAGGAGCGAGAACAGCGTCATGAACTTCTCGTCGACCAGCAGGTGACTCGCCGCCCAGGCGAACAGGTTGGCGCCCGTGAGGTCGCCGTAGGCCGTGGGGTTTGTGTAGGCCGCCGACGGCATCGCGAACGCCTGGATGTTCATGACCAGGATGCCGAGCACGGCGAAGCCGCGCAGGACATCCAGGCTGATAATGCGGTCGCTGGCTGCGACCGGACCCGTACGCTCGCTCAGCTCCCGGCCCCGCCCATGCGGTGGTCGAGCGTCATGTGATCCTCATCCATCGTGCCCCACAGGACGGCCGCGCCCGCCGCGATGATGATCGACGGGTAGAAGAGCACGTTCGCGCCCTCGATGAACCAGCCCCACGGGTCGAGTATCGACCGCCACACGGCCACCGCAGTGACGCCCAGGATGAGGAACATCAACGGGTAGGTGCGCCTGCGCCAAAGCCCGAGCACGACCAGCACGCCGAGCAGCGTCTGCAGCACGCCGAACACGTTGAGGAAGAGAGCGCTGTTGCCGATCCCGAAGTAGAACGAGTCGGCGACCGCCACTCCGTGGTCGACGTTGACGAGCTTGTCCAGCCCCCACATCACCAACAGCCACCCCGTGCTGATTCTCAGTATGCACAGTCCCCAACGCTTCATGCCGGCCTCCTGTCAGAATGTGGGTCGCAGAATGCGGATTCGCGCGCGGGTCCCGCCTCAGAAGCCCTCGTCGGCCGAAGGACCGTACATCCCCGGCACGGGAGCGTCACACCCGCGCAGGTAGACGGCGAGCTGGGCCCGGTGGTGCACAATGTGGTTCATGACGAAGAAGCGGAACACCATCCCCTTCGGCATGGTGAAGTGGACGGTGTCGCCGGAACGGAGCGTCCACATCTCCTGAAAAGTCTCCGCTGAGGCGGCCTCGAGGGCCTCGCGCGCGTCGGCGATGGTCGCGTCGTATGCCGCCACGATCTCGGCGGTGCTTGCGAACTCCTGCGCCTCCCAGGGCTGGGACAGGTCGATCTCGTCCTGCTCGAATGTGGGCCGGGTCCAGCCGCCCACCGTGGCAACGTGGGTCGCGAGTTCGCGCATGGTCCACGACTTCTCATGGGGGCGGTACTCGAGGTGCTCGTCGGGTATGGCCTCGAGCATCCGGCGCGTGTTCTGGCTCTCGTGATCGAATTCGGGGAGAAGCATGGCTCCTTGCATGTCGGCGTGTCCTGTGCGAGGGTCTGGGAGGAGCGCGAAAAGGCAGGAACCAATCTAGCGAGCGCGGATCGACTGTGGGAAGCCATCGGCCCACCGAACCTCCCGGGCGGGAACAGGGGAGCGACGGGAACGGCGTATCCTCGAATCCGGCAGGGGGCGGCGGCGCCCTCCCGCCGCTGGAGGCGGACGTTATGGCGATCACGGTTCGTCCCGAGTACGCGACCCGCTACTCCGATCCCCGCGTCCACCAGTACGTCTTCACATACGACGTCACGATCAGGAACGTGGGCGGCGAGACGGCGCAGCTGCTCTGGCGCCACTGGCTGATTCACGATCCCGTGGCGGGCGACCACGAAGTGGAAGGAGAGGGCGTGGTGGGCGAGTTCCCGACGCTGCGGCCGGGCGAGGCGCACCGCTACCAGAGCTTCTGCGTACTCCGCGGTCCGAATGGCCACATGGAGGGATTCTACCACTTCCGGCGGGGGGACGGCTCCCTGTTCCGCGCTCCGATCCCGCGCTTCCACTTCCGTGCCCCGCCCGAGGTGGCGGGCGCCGTGTTCAACTAGGAAGGCAGCACCGACCTCAGCGCATCCCAGAGCGCCGCCACATCCGCTTCGTCGTTGTAGACGTGAGGCGAGATGCGGAGCGCGGTTCCGCGCAGGGATACGTGCACGTTGCGCGCGGCCAGCGCCTCGCTCACCGCTCGCGGGTCGAGGCCGTCGGGGGTGTGAAGCCCGAAGAGGTGGGGGGCGCGCCAGGGTCCATCCTCGACCCCGAATCCGGCTTCTCCCGCACGCTCAACCAGCGCGGCCGTGAGATTCCCGCAGTACCCGGCGATGCGGGCGGGCGTCCACTCGAGCACGAGATCGAGTGCGGCGTTCATCATCGGCACCAGAATGAAGTTGCTGCGCTCGCCGACGTCGTAGCGGGTCGCACCCGGTTCGTAGCCGTCGGGATAGTTGCCCGCCAAGCCGGCGAAGTCGCGGCTGCCTTCGCGACCGATCCAGGTCTCTTCCAGGGGGACGCCGTCCAGGAAGCGCGGTCCGAAGTAGGCCAGGCCGATGGAATAGGGCCCCATAAGCCACTTGTATCCGGAGCAGATGAGCGCGTCGGGCCGGATGCGGGCCACGTCGAAATCCATCGCGCCCACCGACTGCGTGCCGTCGATGATGAGGTACGCTCCGACTTCGCGCGCGCGCTCGGCGATGGCATCGATGTCGAAGACGGTGCCGTCGGTCCAGTGGACGGCGCCCATCGTGACGACTGCGGTATCGGCGTCGATGGCTTCGAGGATGCGGGTGCTCCAGCGCTCGCCGCAGCCGGGGCCGGGGCGCGCATCCGTCACCCGCAGCTCCGCCCCGCGCTCGCGGGCGAGCCGACGCCAGGTGTGCACGTTGCCGGGAAACTGCCGCGCGGTGAGCACGATGTTGGCGCCTCGCGCCACGTCGATGTTGCGGGCGCAGGTCGCCACACCGTAGGAGGCCGCCGGGATGATCGCGACGTGGTCGGCGGGAGCGTTGACGAGGCGGCCGAAGCGGCGGCGCAGTTCGTCGCACGGGTCGAAGAAGTCCGCGGGCCCGATCCCGCTGGGTGCGCACTTGGCGCGGATGCCCTCGATACCGGCTTCCTCCACCACGCGCGCGAGCGGGCTCAGATACGCGCAGTTGATGTAGTGGATGCCCGGATCGAGGGAGAAGGCGGACTTCTGGCAGGTGAGTGGGGTCATGGGGTGTGCGGGTGTGTCAGCGGGAGTTCGTTCCCGATTGGTTTGAAGACGGTGATGACAGGGCGGGCCCTGCCGAGGACCCCTACCGCTCGTACACCACCGTGCCCCCCACGACCGTCATGTCGACCTGCATGGTCTCCAGGCAGGGGTCGGCGCAGTCGAGGTAGTGCTCCGCGGTGACGACCAGGTCGGCGAGCCTGCCGACCTCCAGCGTGCCCTTGTCGGCTTCCTCGAAGGTGAGGTGGGCGTACCCCTGTGTCATGGCGCGCAGGGCCTGTTCGCGGGTGATGCGCTGGGGGGCGCCGTGGACGCCGGCGCTGATGGTCCCGCGCGTGGTGAAGTGGTGGAGCACGGACCAGGGATCCCACGGGACGACGGGCGAGTCGCTGCCCAGGGAGACCGGGATGCCGGCGTCGAGGTAGGCGCGCACGGGCGTGGTCCAGGCGGCGCGGTCGGCGCCCCAGTATTCGACCAGGCTCGGAGCGGCGACGTACAGGTGGTGCTGGGCGGTGACGGCGAGACCGAGGTCGCGCATGCGCGGGAGCTGGTCGTCGCGCGGGATGAAGCCGTGCTCGATCACCCAGCGCTGGCCGGCGATGGGGGCGTCGGTGTTGGCTGCCTCGTAGCCGGCGAGGACGAGGTCGATGGCGGCGTCTCCCACCGCGTGGGTGGCGACCCGCCAGCCTTGGCGGTGGAGTTCGCGGACGGTGGCGATGTAGTCGTCGGTGGGCATGGTCTGCAGGCCGTGGAAGGTGCCGCCCTCCCCCCACGGCTCCTCGTACGGGTCGCGCATGAGGCCGCCCTCGAAGCCCCCGTCCACGCCGAGCTTGACCCCGCCGACGCGGAGCCACTCGTCGCCCCCGCCCATGGCAGGCCAGGTCGCGAGGGCTTCGCCGAGTGCGTCGACGCTGCCGGTGCGCGGCCCACGCAGCAGGTAGTTGACGCGCAGGTTCAGGCGGCCTTGCTCCCGCAGGCGCTCGAGGGCGCGGTACTGGCCGGCCGACCCGCCCGGATAGCGGATGCCGGTCAGGCCGCGCGCGTTCAGCCGGGTGTGCTCGTCGGCGAGGTCGTCGAGGAGGGTGGCGGGGTCGGGAATAGGTCTGGGCGGCACAGTGACCAGATCCTTGGCGCGGTCGACCAGCTCGCCGTTGAGGCGGCCGTCCGGGTCGCGGCCGATGCGGCCACCCGGGACTTCCGGCGTCGACTCGTCGATCCGCCAGTGCGCCAGCGCAGCGCTGTTAAGCACGTACTGGTGGCCGCCGCGCACGACCACGACCGGATGCTCGGGCGCAGCCAGGTCGAGATCGTCGCGGTACGGGAGCCGCTGCTCGGTCAGTTGGCCTTCATGCCAGTCCGAGTTGGTGACGATCACCTCGCCGGGCGGCGTCTCGCGCGCGGCGGCCGCGATCCCGTCGATGATGTCCCCGAGCGACCGCGCCCCGGACAGGTCGACCCCGGGACCACCCCCGATGCCGTGGTAGTGGTTGTCGGTCAGCCCGGGGAGGACCGTGCGCCCTGCCAGCTCCACCACCCGGGTGCCGGGGCCGGCCAGCCGGCCAACCTCCCGTGAGGTCCCCGCGGCCACCACCCGGTCGCCCCGGACCGCAAGCGCCTCGACCACCCCGGGAGACCCAAGCGTCAGGACATCGCCGCCGGTCAGGATCAGGTCGGCCGGCGCCTCCGCGGCGCGGGCCCCCCCCCCCGGCCGGCCGAGGGGGGCGCGCGCCGGCGCGGCCCCCCCCAAGGGCCCGCCCGGGCGCGCGCCGGGGGGGTTTAAAAAAGGCCAGGGCC
>VXNP01000155.1:11038-17829 GCA_009840525.1 Gammaproteobacteria bacterium | reverse complement strand
CCGGGTCTTTTTTTAATACCCCCCGGGCCCCCCCCCGCCGGGCGGTGGCGGGGGGGCGGGCCCCCCCGGGGGGGGCCCCCACGCCGCGGCCGTCATGAGGGTCGCCAGCGCGGTCGCGCCGACCACGATGCGCGCGACGGGCAGAGCGCTTTGCGCGGTGGGCGATGTGTTGGGAGCGGTCGACTGCATCGGAACCCCCAGCCGCCCTACCGATCGGCCAGCCACGCCTCGGTCGCCGAGTGCAGCGGAACGGGAGCGTCATCCAGAAAAGCGAAGTCCACTTGCTCGACCATGCGGCTCACCCGGACCAGGATCTCCCTCTCGTTCTCCAGAATCCCCAGCACGTGGTTCACCACCGGCGCCTCCAGGTAATCCATGGAGATGATCCAGTTCATCATCGCGATGGTCTGAAGCGGCTCGTCCGCGCCCGGATAGATTCCGCCCGGAAGCTCCCCGCGCGCGTAATACGGATAGGTGGAGGTCATCGTCTCGATGGCCTCGTCGGAGAGGGCGAGCAGGCGCGCCCCGCCGGTGGTGGTCGCCTCGAGCACCGCCGCGGCCGGGTATCCCACGGAAATGATGGAACCGTCGATGGCGCCGTCCCGCAACGCGTTCGCCGATTCGGTGAAGGTGAGGTACTGGACGTTGATGTCGTCGTAGGTGATTCCGTGGGCGAGCAGCAGTTGACGCGACGACTGTTCGGTGCCGCTTCCCGCGGACCCCACGCTCACCCGTCCTCCGCGCAACTCGGATACGTCGGTGACAGTGGATCCCTCCGGCACCATCACGTGGGTGATGTTGGGGTAGAGCGGCGCAACCACGCGCAGCCCGGGGATCGGCTCGTCGTAGTCCCCCATGCCGCGGTAGGCCTCGTACATGGTGACCGAAAGCGCGATGGCGAGGTCCATCTGCCGCGCGTCAAGGCGGGCGATGTTCTCGACCGAGCCGCCCGTCACTTCCGCGGTGTACTGGCTGGTGCTGTCGAGCACGGACAGGCGGCTGGCGATGGTACCACCCAGGGGATAATAAATGCCGCCGGTGCCCGCTGTGCCGACGCTCCGAAACTGTCTGCCGCCGCCGGATCCGTCTCCGCATCCGGCCGCAGCCAGGGCCGCGATCAGGGCGCACGCGATGAGGGTTCTTCTGGTCACTGGGTCTCCTGCGAAGCTGGGTGGCCTGCCGCAAGTGCACAAACTCGCGACAAGGTATCAGCCTGCAGCCCGACTCGCGACGACGAGAACGCGCAGGCGGTGGCGTGGGCCGGGGAGGCTCACGGCCGGGGCCGCGGGCGGTCCGTCATGAGGTGACCTCAGTTCTGCTCCTGCGGCGCGGCCGTCTCCGCCTCGCGTCCCAGCCAGAGCCAGAGCCCGATTCCCAGCACCGCGCCCAGGACGTCGAGCATCTGCGAGGGTCCGAAGAGCGCCGCGCCGGCGACTACCACCGCGGCACGCTCCCACACAGCCAGCGGCCTTCGGATGTAGCCGATTGCGGCTCCGGCCATGGCGCTGATGCCCAGGGCGCCCGTACCCGAGGTGAGCAGAATCTCCATAAGAGATCCTTCCAGCAGGAGCGGCGGCGCATAGACGAACAGGAACGGCACCAGGAATCCCGCCATGGCGAGCAGCATGGCGGTGAGCGCGGTGCGCATGGGCGGAGAGGATGCCACTCCGGCCGCCGCGTACGCCGCCAGCGACACCGGGGGGGTCACGTTGGAGATGCAGCCGAAGTAGAAGATGAACAGGTGCGCGGCCAGCAGAGGCACGCCCAGCTCCACCAGCGCCGGGGCCCCGAGCGCGGCCAGGACCACGTACGCTGCGGTCGTCGGCAGTCCCATTCCCAGGATGATCGAGCCCGCGGCGGTCAGCAGCAGGGCGGGGAAAAGCTGGCCCTGCGAGATGACGACGATGAACTCCGACATGCGCAGCCCGATCCCGGTGAGCGACGCGACGCCCACCACGATCCCCGCCGCCGCGCACGCCGCCGCCACCTGAACGGCGCCGGTAGCACCGGCGAGGGTTGCCTTCAGGTAATCGCTGCGCTTCATCCGGGTCGAGGGCACTGCCAGCGAGAGCAGAAGCGCCGTGCTCACCCCCCAGAACGCGGCGCGCATCGGTGAGCGGCCCTGTGCAAGCAGCGTGACGATGATCAGGAGGGGGATCAGGAGGTGCAGCTTGCTGATGACCGAAGGCCGGTCCTTGTCCACCACGGGGTCGAGGCCCTGCTGCTCCGCCCGGAAGTGGATGGCGGCGAAGAGCGCCAGGTAGTACAGAATGGCCGGGATGGCTGCCGCCAGCGCGACCGTGCGGTACGGGATGTTGGTCCAGGTGGCCAGGATGAACGCGCCCGCCCCCATCACCGGGGGCATGAGCTGCCCTCCCGTGCTAGCCGCCGCCTCGATGGCGCCCGCGAAGAAGGGCCGGAATCCCGCCCGGCGCATGAGCGGGATGGTGAAGGTGCCGGTGGTCACCACGTTGGCCACCGCGCTGCCCGACAGCGAGCCCATGAACGCGCTGGCGACCGCCGCGGTCTTGGCCGGTCCGCCCCTCGTCCGTCCCGCGACCCGGTCGGCGAGCGCGATCAGGAGCGCCCCGCCCCCCGCCATGTCCAGCACCGCTCCGAAGAAGACGAACAGGTAGACAAAGTCCGCCGACACCCCCAGCGGAATGCCCCAGATTCCCTCGGTGGAGAGGTAGAGCTGCTCCAGCAGCCGCTGGGGACCGTAGCCGCGGTGTGCCAGAATCCCGGGCAGCCAGGGTCCGGCGAGCGCGTATGTGATGGACAGGATCGCCACCGCCACGATGCCCCACCCCGTGGCCCTGCGCGCCAGCTCGAGCACCGCCACCAGCGTGATCGCGGCGGCGATCAGGTCGAGGGTGGTGGGATTGGCCGACCGGCTTACCAGAGCCTCGTTCTCCGAGACCAGGTAGGCGCAGCTCAGGACCGTCCCCACCAGAAGCAGCAGGGAAACCACGTGCCGCAGCGGGAAGCCGCCGCCGGGATCGTCCACCGTGCCGGGCTTCCGGTACAGCCCGCGCGCGCCTCGAACCCCCAGGCCCAGGAACCCCAGCGACGCCATGAGCGCGAGGTGCACCGGACGCTGGATGAGCGCGGTGAATGGCGCCACCCCCGCCACATAGAGGTGGTAGCAGGCCGCAATGACGGCGATGGCGAGGACAATGCGTCGGATCATCGCGACGGGTTCCAGGGTGAACGCGGTGAAGCCGATATAAGATGGGCTCCCAAGCCAGCCGCGCCAGTAGCAGGGCGCGGGGCGGGCTGCCCTGGTCCGGTCACGACACCATCGACGCGATACCCGCTGCCCCCAGCGCGAAGACCCCGTAGAGCACCATCACGATCGAGAACGCGCCGCCCCAGCTGCGGTTGGGCTGGATGCGGGTGATCCCGATCGCCATCAGCATCGCACACCAGATGCCGAAGAGTCCGATGGCGCTGAGGAAGCTCAGGAGAAACCCCTCGTCCAGGAATGGAGCGAAGGTCCCCAGGCTCAGGACGAGTTCCATGTCGCCCGCGCTCCGCTTCAGGGGAACCTGGGCCAGCGCGCCGACCGACGAGACCACCAGCGCGTGCACGACGACGGAAAGATACTGGCGGAAGCGCCCCTTGTCGCCGAGCATCGTGGCGAAGACGAAGAACAGGACCGTACCGACGATGAAGCTGCCCACGGCCCCCATCACGCCCGCCATCGCAATGCCGGCGTAGCGGCCGACGGTGACCGCCACGGCGATCTCTTCCTCTCCCATGCCGGCATCCGCAACGCTCTGCCGAATCTGCGCCTCGAAGAGTTCCGCGGGGAGCAGGAACATCATGATGACGTTCAGCACCACCAGGAGGACCATGGTGGCCCCCCACACGGGCCTGTCGCGCAGTTGCTCGAACAGCCTGCCCGGGGAGACGAATACCGCGATAATTCTTCCGGGCAGCGAGGGCAGGGACGGGGACGGTGAATCGGACATGGCATCCTCCTGCGGTCTTGTGGATGGGCGTGTCACGGATGTGCCGGCCCGAACCATTATAGCCTGTAGCCGCGGGGCTGGTTATCCTCAGTTGCCCAACGAGCAAAACCCATGAGGGAGAAGCATGAGCTTCAGAACCAATCCGGACCGCATCCTGGACAACATCGATCGCCAGAGGAATCGCGATCTGAACCTGGAGCACTACGCGCGTGCGGCCACCGGACGCGAACTCGACAGTGAAACGCCTGAAGCCGACGCGACCCCGACCGAGCGGTTGCGGCGGATCTTCAGTCTGACCAATCGCGGCTACATGTCCGCGGCTCAGAGCACTGATATCAAGCGGTTGGCGTCGCGATTCCGCGCGATTGGCGACATCAGCCACTGCCATGCACGAGGGGATGTTTCGGTCTCCATCCAGTACCTGGACTCGGAGCGCTACGACGACATCGGCATCGTGCCCTTTGAGATCGTGCCCGCCGATCTCGTGGAGGCCCGCAAGCAGACCCGCACGACCAGACCGGACGCGAACGCGCTCATGCTGCTGCGCACCCACCTGCGCAACGGGGTGATGGCGGCCTACGGCAAGCTGGAGCCCCGGATTCGCGAAGCCGTCCGCTCGCGGGCGGATCTGGGTCACCTGGCGGTCCAGATCACCATCGACGTAAGACCGACCGAATAGCCTTCGCCGGCGGGGCTCATTCTCCCATTCCAGCGCCCGCCCCGGGCCGCGAGCTTTCGGGCGTGAACCCGCAAAGCACGCCCGTAAATCCCCGCAGTACGCCGAAGCTCCTGGGTCGGATCCTGCTGGACACCGGCGCGATTGGCCGGGGAGCTCTTACGCGCGCCTTGCACGAACAGCGGCAGACCGGCGAGCGCCTGGGGACGACGCTGGTTCGCATGAAGGCCTGTGGCGAAGAGGAGGTGGCGCAGGCGCTCGCTCGGCAGTTGAACCTCCCCTACGTTCCGCCTCCGCTGGAGGCTGGCGAGGATGCGCTGCCGCGCGTGGGGGAGAGCCTGGCGCGGTCGAAGACCGTGCTTCCGCTGCACGTGGAGGAGCGGATGCTGCGGCTGGCCATGGCGGATCCGCTGGATCTCGCCACGGCGGACGACGTGCAGTTCCGCACCGGGCTGCGGGTCGAGCCCGTAGTCGCTTCCCGTTCGGCGATCTCGGAGGCGCTGGACCGGGCTCTCGGCGGCGGCTTGCAGGTCTTTGTCGCGGCACTGCCCGGCGAGGATGTCCGCGAAGGCCGCGGCTACGTCCGGGGAGAGGCCCAGGCGCCGGCCGTGCAACTGGTCGACCGCGTCCTGAGCGAAGCTGTTGCCGTGGGGGCCAGCGACGTGCACCTGGAGCGGCACGGCGAGCAGTTGCGGGTGCGCCTGCGTGTGGACGGGGTCCTGCGGCACGCGGTGAAACTGCCCAAATGGTCTCGGGAGGCGGTGCTCTCGCGGGTCAAGATTCTGGGCGGCATGGACATTTCGGTGAAGCAGCGTCCCCAGGACGGAGGCTTCACCTACGACCGCGAGGGCCGGCATTTCCGCGTCCGCGTTTCCACGATTCCGGTCGACCAGGGGGAGAAGGCGGTCCTGCGCATCCTCGACCCGGGGCGGGCGCCCACCGACCTGGAAGAGGTGGGGCTCGGGGAGGAGGATCTGGCCGCGGTGCGGGGCATGCTCGCACGGCGGCAGGGGGTGATTCTGGCGGCGGGTCCGACCGGCAGCGGGAAGAGCACGACGCTGTTCGGCGCGCTGGGCGAACTGGATCGGAAGCGGCAGAACGTCGTCACCCTGGAGGATCCGATCGAATACCGGCTGGACGGCGTCAACCAGGTGCAGGTGTGCCCGAAGGCGGGACTCACCTTTCCGGTGGCGCTGCGCGCGGTGCTGCGTCAGGACCCGGATGTGGTCATGGTGGGCGAGATCCGCGACCGCGAGACCGCCGAGATCGCGATGGCCGCCGCGGTGACCGGGCACCTGGTGCTGTCGAGCATCCACACCATCGACGCGCCCGGCGCCACCGCCCGGCTGCTCAACATGGGGGTGCCCGCATACCTGGTGGCGGGGGGCCTGAGCGGCGTGATCGCGCAACGTCTTGTGCGCCGCGCCTGCCCGGCCTGCCGGGGGACGGGCCGCGCCTGCGACCAGTGCGAAAACGGGTTCCGGGGCCGCATCGGCATCTTTCAGGTGCTGGTCATGACCGACCGTCTCCGCGACGAGGTGGGCGCCGGCGCATCCACCTCCGCGCTGCGGGAACTGGCGGTCGCGGCCGGGATGGGATCCATGGCCGGCGATGCCCGCAGGAAGCTCGCAGAAGGCCTCACCACGCCCCACGAGGTGGGCAGGGTCATCGGGGGCGCGGTCACCACGCACCTTGCCTGCGAGGAGTGCGGGGAGGAGTTGCCGCCCACCTGCCTTGGATGCCCCTGGTGTGGTGCGCCGCGGGCGCCGACATGCGCGTGCGGGCGGGAACTCAAGGGCGCCTGGCGCTTCTGTCCGGATTGCCTGCGCGCGGCTACGCCCGCCTCCGGGGCCAGCGCTCCACCCGCACCGTGAGCCGGTCGATGCGCCGCTGGTCGGGAGTCACCCCGATCCCGGGTCCGGCCGGCGGCGTCATCATCCCGTCGATCACTTCGAACTCGGGGTCGACGATGTCGCGCTCCCAATAGCGCCGGCTGGCCGAGATGTCGCCGGGTATGGTGAACCCGGGCAGCGTGGCGAGCGCGATGTTGAACGCCCTCCCGACCCCCGACTCGCGCGTTGCCCCGCGGCCGACCGGGCCGCCGCGCCGGCGGGGCCGGGCGGGGCGGCGGGGGGGCGGGC
>VXNP01000155.1:0-11028 GCA_009840525.1 Gammaproteobacteria bacterium | reverse complement strand
GTGCCGCGCGCGCGGCACAGGTCGTGAATGCGGCGCGACGAGCCGAAGCCGCCCACCCGGCCCGGCTTGATGTTGATGATGCGGCAGCTTCCCAGCTCGAGCGCCAACTCGGCGTCTCCGGCCGAGCGAATCGACTCGTCGAGGCAGATCGGGGTCTGGAGCGCCTCCTGGAGGCGCGCGTGCAGGTGCAGGTCGTCGTGGGCGAGGGGCTGCTCGATCATCAGCAGATCGAGATCGTCCATTTCGGCAAGGCGTTCCCGGTCGGCCAGCGTGTACGCGGAGTTGGCATCCACCATGAGCGGCGCTTCGGGAAACACCTCGCGCACCGCGCGCACCATCTCCACGTCCCTCCCCGGCTTGATCTTGAGCTTGATCTTGCGATAGCCCGCCGCGAGGAACTCGCCGACCTTCCCGACCAGGAGATCGTCGGTCTCCTGCAGCCCGACGCTCACCCCCACCGGCACGGGTTCACCGGAGCCCCCAAGGGCTTCCGCGAGGGAGAGGCCGCGACGCCTGGCAGCCAGTTCCCAGAACGCCATCTCGAGACACGCCTTGGCCATGGGGTGGCCGCGAACGTGCGCGAGCAGCCGCTCGACATCCGCGGGCTCCGTCACCTCCGCGCCGAGCAGCGCGGGAATGAGAAACTCGGCCAGGATGTGCCAGGCGGTGTCCGTGGTCTCGTACGAGTAGCCCGGGTCCTCCCCGGCCACGCACTCGGCCCACCCGGTCTCTCCGCCGGCGTGCAACCTGACCAGAAGGATGCGCCGCTCCTCGGAGTATCCGCTCGAGATCTCGAACCGCTCGCGTAGCGGGAGCCGGATCTCCCGGACTTCGATCGCGTCGATTCTCACCGGGCGGAGGCCGGCGTCGTCCGTGCTCCCAGCGGCCCGAACACCTCGTCCACCTGCTCCCACCCCACGCGCATGAGGAAGGTGCTGTTCCTGCCGTACGACTTGGATCCCAGAATCAGGAAGCCGGGCTCGGGGTTGCCGAGCGTGCTGGCGCCGAAGCTCGTCTGGTCCATGCAGTCGTCGCTCGCGGAGCCGGCCAGCAGCGCCGCGGACAGCTTCATCGGCGCCGCCGTCGCGTAGCATTCGTGCACCTGAAGCTGTCGGTAGAGGCCGTGGTCGCCGACGTAGCCGCACATGGAGACGATGCGGTCCACCCGACGAAGGGCAGTGGAGCCGTCCCGCCGCCTCAGGATCACGTTGAGACCATCGCCGTTGCGCTCCATGCCGTTGACCGTGAAGCCCAGGAGGACTTCGAGGCCGGACACATCGCTGGTGGCCAACTGGCGGGCGGCGCGGGTGAGACGGCTTCGCGCGGGCAGGCGGTCGCCGGCGATGGGCTGGAGCCGCAGCTCGGGATGCCTGAGCGCCCAGGTCACGCGGGTCGCCGGATTGTCCTTGGCGAGGGCCGCGAGCGAGCGCGCTACCGTCTGTGCCGAATGACCTCCCCCGACGAGCAGGACACGCTTCCCGGCCCACTCGTGCGGGTTGGCTTCGATGTCCGGAATGTGCCGGACGATCCTGTCTTCCGCGGCCGCTTCGCCCGGAGCCGGTATGCCGCCTTCGCCCAGCGCGTTGGGGACGTCCCAGGTGCCCGTGCAGTCGACCACCATGTCCGCGCGGTCGATGCGTTCGCCGTCGGAGGCGCGCACGAGCAGTCGGAACGGCAGGCTGCCGCGCTCGGCGCTGGCGATCTCCTCGTGCTTCAGAAGTCCTTCGCGGGCCACCGACAGCACCCGCGTGCCGAGGCGCAGTCGGTCGCCGACGGCGGGCAGGGCCGCGATCGGCTGAAGCACCTTGGTGACCAGTTCGCGTCCGGTGGGAGGCTCGCCGCCGGAAGGCATCTCGCGCCCCGCGCGCCGCAGCCAGCGCCGCATCCGCGGCGACACGTTCAGATCCCAGCCCGTGAACAGTTCGACGTGTCCCCACGAGAGCACGTTGTTGCCGACACGCGCGCCGGCCTCGTAGAGAGTGAACGCGACCCCGGCATCGGCAGCTGCCAGCGCCGCCTCGATCCCCACGGGACCGGCGCCGACGATGGCCACGTGGGGTGAGTCGAGTTTCCTTTCGGTCATGGATTCGTCTCCCCGATTCTCCTCAGAAGGTAGTGAGAGACGCGCGCTCCCCGAATGAGCTCGCAAACTTCGTAACCATTCGAAAGATAGCTCTGCAGGACCGAACGAGTGGCCTCCCGCCAGCGCGCCGCAAGCTCCGGCGTCGCGGCCTTCAGGGCCTGGATGTTGGAAGGGATGGCAGCCAGGACCTGGTCTGCGCGCCGCGTTTCCCGCGCTTCGGGTTCGGGCCAGCGCGAAGATGAACCCGGCGTGCCCTCGAGCACGCGCGGAACCCCCGCGAGTTCGTCGATCGCCGGGGGCGACCCCTCCTCCCCCAGCCGGCGCTCGACCCGGGGAGCGTCCAGCTGCCAGAGAGCCACGAACCTGTCGGTGCCGATGCCCCGATGGAGAGGAGAGTCGGTCTGTCCGTACATGTTCTCGACGTACTCGCGCGCGACGATGCCCAGCCGGGCGAGGTTGATGTAGGCGTTCTGCGACTCGAGTGGATCGAACGTCCAGTACATGCGCCGGATCCCCTTCTCCAGCACGACGTCGCGCTGATAGCTCTTGAGGCGAATCCCGAGGCCCCTGCCCCGGCAGTCGGTCCGCACCGCGAGCATGTCGGACCAATGTACCGGGCTTCCGTCTTCGATCCCCGAGAGGCCGAAGATGAATCCTGCCAGGGATCCGTCTTCGTCGAACGCTCCGGCGGCCACGCCGCCCAGGCGCTGGCTGACGATCATGAGCGCCATGGGGACCCGTTCGGAAAACCCGGTTCCCCAGGTGGCCTCCTGCAGCGCGATGCAGGCCTCGTAGTCCTGATGGGTCCGGAATGGACGGATCGTCCACCGGGACATTGGATCAGCCGCCATCCCGCAGGCCGGGCAGCCCGCGCGCGGGCGTGTCGTAGAATCCGGCCGCTCTGTAGCTCTCGTCGAGGAGCGTGACCGGGTGGCAGGCTTCGACCCGCGCCCCCTTCATGCGCAATCCCCCGCCGATCTGCATCATGCACCCGGGGTTGGAGGTCGCCGCGACGCTCGCCCCGGTTCCCAGCACGGCCTCTACCTTGTCCGCTCCGATTCTGCCCCCGAGGCGCGGATGGGTGATGCCGTAGATGCCCGCGCCCCCGCAGCATTCGTCGGCCCGGGGCAGGGGAATGAGGTCCAGCTCGGGAATCGCCCGCAGAACCTGGAGAGGGGGCTCCGAAACCCCCTGGGCGTGGAGAAGATGGCAGGGCGCGTCCCAGGTCACCGAAAGCGGAAGCGGCGCCCCGCGGCGAGGTCCGGTCTCGGCCAGGATCTCGGAAATGTCGCGCGTCTCCTCCGTCACCCGGGCCGCCCGCCGGGCGTAGCGCGCGTCGTCGGCGAGCAACTCGCCGTAGTGCTTGAGCTGCGCGCCGCATCCGGCGGCGTTCACCGCGATGATCTCGGCTCCGGCCCCGAGCATGGCGTCGATGTTGACGCGCGCCAGGTGACGGGCTCCCTCGAGGTCTCCGCCGTGGGCGTGGAGCGCGCCGCAGCACCGCTGCCCCGAGGCTTCCACGACGTTCAGGCCGTTGGCGCGCAGCACCCGGCGGGTGGCGTCGTTGACATGTCCCAGCAGCCCGGCCTGCACGCAGCCGTTCAGGACCGCGACACGCTTGCCGGCGAGCGGGTGCGGTTTGGGCCGACTCAGTGCGGGATCCGGGCCCTCCGTGTCCGGGGAGGAAGCGGACGCCGTGGCCTTGCGGGCGGCGCGCCCCCGTCGCGTCGAAGCCAGCATGCCGAGGCCAAGGCGGACCCGGGGCAGACCCGCGGGCAGGAAGCGCGCGCCCAGCGCGGGGATGCCGGTGGCGCGCAGCAGCCGCCCCAGCGCCATCAAGGCAAAGAGCAGCTTGCGGCGGCGGAAGAGCCACAGGATGGCGCGTGCCGCGCCGCCTGTGGGCCTGGCCTCGTTCGCGGCCTCGCGGGCGTGTTCGAGGAGGGAGCCGTATTCCACGCCCGCCGGGCAGACGGGTTCGCAGGCGCGACATCCCAGGCAGCGGTCGATGTGGGTCTGGAACGCGTCCGACGCCGGATCAAGCCTTCCCTCGACGACGGCGCGCATCAGGTAGAGGCGTCCGCGCGGCGAGTCGGCCTCGTCGGCCAGGCGGACGTAGGTGGGACAGGCGGGCAGGCAGAAGCCGCAATGCACGCAGCTCATCAGCCGCTCCTCGTGCTCCACCAGCGAGCGCGCCAGGGTCGTGGCCGCGCTCCCCGCGCCCGTCTCAGCGGCGGCCAGGCACCGACGAGAGCGTCATCCGCTCCCCCTCCCGCAAGACCATGATCTCGATCCGGTCTCCCGGGTCGTGGCCGCGCAACGCGCAGGTGTATTCGTACAGGTCGCCGATCTCGCGCCCCGCGGACCCGAAGCCCATTCGCTCTCCATTTCTCTGTACTTGCACGGGCGTGCCTCGGGTGGAAATTAGCAGATTATCGACGACTTGGCCCGGAGGAGTCCATGAACCGCTACTCGAGGGGAGAGTTTCTCGGCATCGGCGCCGCCCTCGCCACCGGCTTCGGCATCGGCGACTTCGAGTTGCGGGGAACGGACGCAAGGCTCTCGCGTGTCCGCGCCAGGGCCCGCCTTCAGGAAGCCGGTGACGTCACCCCGGACCTGATTCTGGTCGGGGGACGTGTCTACACCGTGGACGACGAGCTGCCGCAGGCCGAGGCCTTCGCGGTCAAGAACTCGCGCTTCATCGCGGTCGGGTCAAGCGACGACATCAGGAATCTCGCCGGTCCCGGCACCGAGGTCATCGATGCCGAGGGCATGACCGTTACCCCGGGGTTCATCGACGCTCACCTTCATCCCGCGTCGGGCGGCGTGCGCGAGCTCACCGAGGTCAACCTGGACGTGCGCTCCATGGCCGGGATCGGCGAGCGCCTGCGCGAGGGCGCCGCCGGCAAGCCCCCGGGCGAATGGGTCCTGGCCTTCAAGTACGACGACACCAAGGTGCGCGAGGGACGCCGCATCACCCGCCGCGACCTCGACGGCTGGGTCCCGGATCACCCGGTGCGGGTCTCCCACCGGGGCGGCCACCTCTACTGGTACAACAGCCGCGCCTTCGAGCTCGCGGGCATCACCGCGGAAACCGAGTCGCCCCCCGGCGGACAGATCTACCTCGACGACGGCGAACTGAACGGGCTTCTGGCCGAGAACGCCAACAACCTCTTCTACGGACTCCTTCCGTCGGGCTCCACCCGCGAGGAGCGCCAGGCGGGCGTGAAGCTCATCTCCGAACTCACCACCGCGGCCGGGCTCACGTCGCTCCACGACACCGGCTGCAGCACCGACTACGCCGTCGCCTACCAGGATGCCTACAAGGCGGGCGAACTGCGCTGCCGCATCGCCATGTATTGCCTGGGCCTGATGACCCCCGGGCTGAAGTCGGCCGGCATCCACAGCGGGTTCGGCGACGAGTGGGTGCGCGTGGGCGGCGTCAAGTACAACGCCGACGGGTCCGCCTCCGGCCGCACCATGGCCATGAGCACGCCCTACATCGGCCGGCCGGACGACTTCGGCATCCTCACCATGACCCAGGAGGAGGTCCACGAGGTCGTGGAGGACGCACACCGCCACGACCTCCAAATCGGCATTCACTGCAACGGCGACGTCGCCATCGACATGGTGCTCAACGCCTACGAGCGCGTGCAGCGCATGTGGCCGCGCCCCGATCCGCGCCATCGCCTGGAGCACTGCACGCTGGTGAACCCCTCGCTGCTCGCCCGCATCCGCGACACCGGCTCGGTGCCGACCCCGTTCTGGACCTACGTCTACTATCACGGCAACAAGTGGATCGAGTACGGCGAGGAGAAGATGCGCTTCATGTTCGCGCACCGCTCCTTCCTCGACTACGACATCCCCGTGGCGGGCGCCTCGGATTACGTGCCGGGGCCCTACGAGCCGATGATGGCGCTGCAGTCGATGGTGACCCGCACCGACTCCGAGGGCCGGGTGTGGGGGCCCAACCAGCGCGTGACGGTGGGCGAAGCCCTGCGCATCGCCACCATCAACGGGGCGCGTGCTTCCCACGAGGAGCACCTCAAGGGATCCATCACCCCCGGGAAGCTGGCCGACTTCGTGATCCTTTCGGAAGATCCTCACGAGACCGACCCCGAAGCGTTTCAGGAGATCGGCATCGTTCGCACCGTGGTCGGCGGGCGCACGATGCACCTGGCCTGATGCCCGGCGACGCAGCGGGGGTGCTGGCACGGGAAGCCGGCGCCGGGGAAGCCGGTCTCGGGCTGTCGCGCCGGGTCACGGCCGCCGTGCGGGAACGCGTGGTCGGCCAGGATGCAGCCGTCGAAGCCCTGCTGATCGCACTTCTCACGGGAGGCCACGTGCTGCTCGAGGGCCTTCCGGGGCTCGCCAAGACGCTCATGGTGCGCACGCTGGCCAACGCCATCGACACCGGCTTCAGCCGCATCCAGTTCACGCCCGACCTGCTCCCGAGCGACATCGCCGGAACGCCGATCCTGGATGCGCGCTCAGGCGAGTTCCGGGTCCACAAGGGGCCTGTCTTCTCCAACATCGTGCTCGCCGACGAGATCAACCGGGCGCCCCCCAAGGTGCAGGCGGCGCTGCTCGAGGCGATGGAGGAGCGCCAGGTGTCGATTGCGGGCGACACCTTTCGGCTGGCCGATCCCTTCATGGTGCTGGCCACCCAGAACCCGGTGGAGCTGCACGGGACCTATCCGCTCGCCGAGGCGCAACTGGACCGCTTCGCCATGAAGCTGGACATCGGATACCCGTCCCGGGACGAGGAGAAGGAGATCGTGCGCTGGGCCGGAGACCGGGCAGGAACCCCGCTGGACCCGGTGGCGGGCGTGGAGGAGGTGTTCCGCGCACGCGAGCGGGTGGCGGCGGTGCACGTGGAAGAAGCCGTGCTCGACTACATCGTGGAGCTGGCCTTCGCGACCCGTGAGCCGGCCAGGTACCGGCTCGAGGAGCTGGAGAGCCTGATCGACTTCGGCACTTCGCCGCGGGCATCCATCTTTCTGGCGCGAACCGCGCGGGCGCGGGCATGGCTTCGCGGGCGGAGCTTCGTCCTTCCCGACGACGTCAAGACGATGGCGCCCATGGTTCTGCCGCACCGGCTGCGCACTACCTACGAGGCGGACGCGCGCGGCATCGGCACCGACGAGGTCGTCCGGCGGGTGCTGGGGGCGGTGCCTTCGCCATGAAAAAGAGGTAGCCGCGGAAGGCGCCGTGGCCGGGCGGGAGTCCATCGCACACGAGCATCCCCGGGTCTTCTCGGCGCGGGTGAAGCAGATCGAGTTGCGCACCCGCGGGCTGGTGGAGTCGCTCTTCAGCGGCGAGTACCGCTCGGTGTTCAAGGGCCGCGGGCTCGAGTTCTCGGAGGTGCGCGAGTACCAGCCCGGCGACGACATCCGCTCCATCGACTGGAACGTCACCGCCCGCCGGGGCCGCCTGTTCATCAAGCAGCACGAGGAGGAGCGCGAGCTCACGGCCATGCTCATGGTGGATCTCTCGGGGTCGCAGGACTTCGGCACCGGTTTCGCGTCCAATGCCCGCATCGCGAGCGAGATCGCCTGCATCCTGGCGCTCTCGGCCGCGCGCAACAACGACCACGTCGGGCTGCTGGTGGTCACCGATCGGACGGAGCTCTTCATCCCCCCCGACACCGGCCGGCGGCACGCGCTACGGCTGATCTTCGAGCTGCTCTCGCTCGAGCCCGCGGGCCGGCGCACGAGGCTTTCCCCCGGCCTCGAGTTTCTGGCGAAGGTGCTGCGGCGACGGGCGGCGGTCTTCCTCATCAGCGACTTCCTGGTGGATTTCGGGGCCGACCCCCGCCTGCCGCGCATCGCGAGCCGCTTCAGCTTCCAGCACGACCTGGTGCCCATCCGCCTGAACGATCCCGGGCAAATGGGGCTCCCGGATGTGGGTCTGGTGCGGGTGGTGGACCCGGAGTCGGGGGAGCGCCGCATTGTGGATACCGGGCACGAGGGCGCGCGCGTCGCCTATGCGAAACAGACCGGCGAAGCGCGGGAACGACTGACCCGCCTCTTTCACGAGTTGGGGCTGGAGGTCGTGGAGGTCGGGTCGGAGGACGACTACGTGCCCGTGCTCGCGGAGTTCTTCCGGGCGCGCGAGCGGACGCCGGCTCGAAGGCGCGGGCGGGCGGTCTGATGGCTGCCGGGCCTGGAGCGCCGATGGCCGGCGGGGGTCGGGCGGTGCGATGAAGATTGGGGTTGGGCTCGGATGGCTGACGGTGGCCGCGTCAACGGCGACGTTGGCGCCGGGCGCGCACGCGATGCAGGATCGGGCGGCGGTTCAGGCGGTGCGCGTGTCGCACGACACGGTGGAACTGGGAGATCCCTTCACCCTCCATGCGACCGTCTACGTACCTCCCGGTCGGGATCTGCGGGTGCCCGCAACGCTTCCTTCCGAGTGGGGCGTGGAGAGCCTGCGGCGTGTGCGGACCGATGTGGCCGAAACGGGGGACGGATCCCTCCGGGTCGCGCTCGAATACGACCTGATTCCCTTCGAGATCGGGCTCGCGGCGACCCCGCAGTTGGAGGTGACAAGCGCGGAGGCGGAGGCCGGAGGGGGTCGGGTTCGCGTGGAGGATGGGCCGGATGGGCGGCCGCAGGACCGTCTGGTGATCTCCGGGCGGCGGGTATTCGTGACCTCGCCCATCCTGCTCGACGACATCGCGCAGGGTCTGCAGCCGAGGCCGCCGGCGGACGTGGTCGGTTTTATCTGGAACGTCCCGGCCGTGTTGGGGGCGTCGATGCTGTCGCTCCTTCTGCTCGGCGTGGTGACGGTGCAGGCACGGGAGTGGCTGGCTTCGCGTGCTGCGGCCGCGGCCCAGGTGGAAATCCCGCCGGAGACGCCGGAGGAGTGGAGGGAACGGGCGCTCGCCGAACTCGACCGATTGCTCGCGCGCGGCCACCACCGGGCGGGCCGGCTGCGCGACTTCTACGAGGGTGCGGGAGATGTAATACGCGCCTACGTGGCGCACTTCGACCCCTCGTGGAATCGCAGCCGGACGAGCACGGAGCTGATTCGCGACCTGGCCGCCGCGCCCGGTTGGCCCGACCTGGATGCCCTGGCAGGCGCGATGCGGCGGGGCGAGGTGGCGAAGTTCGCCGCCGCGGCGGCTGCGCAGGAGAGCGGGGCGGCCACGGCCGAGCGTGACTGGGAGACGATGCGGGCGTGGGTCGAGGCATCGGCGCAGGCTCCCGCGTTTGCGAGGATGCGGGAAGCCATCGTGGGTGAGGTGGTTTCGCGGTGAGCGTCCAGCTGGCTCGCCCCGAGTGGCTGGTTCTGCTCGCGCTGGTGCCCCTCTGGCTGTGGTGGATCCGGCCCCGGCGCACCTCCGGCATGCTTTTCGCATCGGCGGGATCGGTGCGGTTGCGGGGGAGCCGGCTCTGGGCGGTGGTGGATGCGCTCCCGCGGGGACTGCGCGCCGCCGCGCTCGCCTGCCTGATCGTCGCGCTCGCCCACCCCCGCCTGATCACCGCCCACGAAGAACCCGTGGAGGGCGGCACGGGAATCGTGGTGGCGGTGGACCTGTCCACGTCGATGTGGGCCGACGACATGGAGGGATCGGCCACCCGCCTGGAGGCCGCCAAGGCCGCGGCCAGGGGCTTCGTGGCGGGCCGCGACGACGCCATCGGCCTGGTCACGTTCGCCGGCGAAGCGCTCACCCGGCTGCCCCTCACCCGCGACCACTACCTGGTGGACCACGCGATCGACGGGATGGAGGTGGGGCTGCTCATCGACGGCACCGACATCGCGGGCGCGATCGCCGCGGGCTCGGCGCTGCTGGACGCCGCCCCGCACGACTCGAAGGTACTGGTCCTGGTCACCGACGGCGCGCACAACCGCGACGGCCTTGTCCCTGCCATGGCTGCGCGCGCGGCCGCGGCCGTGGGCGTGCGCATCTACCCGGTGTCAATCGGGCGACCCGAGCCGGCCGGCGGCACGGAGGGAGCCAGCGCCCCGACCCGGCGGCAGCGAATGGAGACGGTGCTGACCCAGGCGGCGCGCATCACCGGAGGGCGGTACTTCTCGGCGGCGGATGTGGTCGCGCTGGACTCGATCTACGCGGAAATCGACCGCCTCGAGACGACCTCACGGGAAACGCGGCTCACCACCGCCCTGGTGCCCTTCCGGTTCCTCCTGGTGGCCGGGGCGCTGGCGCTGGTGCTGGCGGCGGTCGGGTTGCGGGCCTCGCGCTGGGCGGTGCTGCCGTGAGGATGCCATGACGTTTGCGCGCCCCATGCTCTTGCTCCTTCTGCCGGTCGCGGTCGGCCTGGCCGCCTTCGCGCTGGCCCGCACCACCCGGCGGTTGCGCCTGCTTGCGGAGAGGTTCGGGGGAGCGGAGGCGGCCGGGCGGCTCACCACCCGTGACCTGGCGGACTTTCCCCGGCGGCGGCTCCGGGTTCTCGGCCTGGCCGTGGCCGTGATGGTCCTCGCGGCCGCCGGCGTGCGCTCGGGACCCGGGATCAGCCTGAACGCCTCGCGGCCGGTCGACGTGGTGGTCGCGCTGGACATCTCCGCGTCGATGGGGGCGCGGGATCTGCCGGGCGGGCGCATGGGCCGCGCCAAGGAGGTGGTCGGCGCGCTACTGGAGGCTCTGCCGGGCGAACGCGTCGGCCTGGTGGTGTTCGCCGACTGGCCGCACACGCTCGCTCCGATTACCGGCGACCAGCAGGTGGTGCGCTTCTTTGCCGACTCGCTGGCGGAGAACTTCCTGGGCGAGCGCGACCAGGGCACCCGCGTGAGCGCGGCCGTCGGAGAGGCGCGCCGCCAGCTCGACGCGCGCCGTGAGGAAGGCAGGGAGCGCGTCATCGTACTGGTGACCGACGGCGAGGCGCATGAGGACGAGTTCGCTGTCGCGGACAGTGCGGCCCTTGCGGCGGCGGGGGACGTGCGCATCTGGGTCGCGGGCATCGGCACGGCGCAGGGGGCGGGGC
>VXNP01000151.1 GCA_009840525.1 Gammaproteobacteria bacterium | reverse complement strand
CGCACGAAACCGGACACCGCATCGGGGCCGTCCGGCAGCTCCGGTGGTCGGACATTGACTCTGCGGCTGGTATCTGACGGATTCACTTGAGCTTACGGGGTTTCGTAGTCGAATTCCCGCCGTTTGATTCCCGCCAAATGAGATTTCAGTCGCGCGCCCCGCGGCGAGCTTCCAGAGCCGTCCGAAGCTGTCCCTCGTCGGGCCTCTGGTAGCAGGCGAGCACCGTCTTGGCGTTCCTCCAGCCTCCCAGTTCGCAGAGCACCTTGAGAGGCTGGTCCATCAGGTCGCTGGCAAACTTGCGCCTCAGCGAGTGCCAACCCCTCCGGTGCTTCCGCTCCATCCCTGCGAGTTGCTCGGCCCGGCACCACCAGACGCGCGGCTGCGACGGGCTCACAGGTTTCAAGGGGTGCTTCACCGAGGGCAGCACCGGCGCATCCACGATCCTGGGGCTCCTCTTCCACGCTTGCCTGAGCACGGCGAGTGCCTTTGCGGACAACGGCGTTCGGTGCTCATATCCCGTCTTCTCGTGCTCGCTGCGCCACCGGATGGTTTCGCGGTCCAGGTCGATATCGGCCCACCTGAGGTGTCGGATGGCCCCGATTCGGTGCCCGGTCTCGTGCGCTAGCAAGAGTGCGACGTGGAACCGCCACCCGACCTTCCGGGACACCTCCAGAAGCGCCCGGTATTCCTCGTCCGTAACGACGACGCGAACCGGGTTCTTCTCGACGGGCTTCCTGAGACCCTTGAGCGGGTTCCTGTCGAGGAACAGACGGCCGTGCTCGTCTCTCGACCGCGCCGCCCAGTTGAGCACCGCCATCAGAAACGTGAGGTCTCCGCCGATGGTCTGGTCGGACACGGGCTGGCCGCTCGGACCGATTCTGCCCGCGCGCCGCGCCCGTATGAACCGATCCCAGTCCCTTCGCGACAGCGTCTCGGGTCTTCGGTTACGTCCGAGGAAGTCGAGGAACATCGCCGTCGCCGCCCGGTCGTGCATGCGGGACGTATACGCCTTCGCGGGCGTCACCTCCTCACCGTAGATTTCAAAAAGCCCTTCCAGCGTGAGCGGCTCGGGCTCGGCCTTGCCTTTGGGCTCATGGACCACGAGGCCCGCGGCGGCCTCGTCGGCCTGCCGCTTCGCGCGAGCCCAATCGCGGTGCTTCAGCGATCTGGTGAGCCTGCGCCCGTTCTCTCGCCACTCAATCTGGTAGAGGCCGGTCTTGGGATCGGCGAACACCCTCACCCGGTTCCGGCCCCACTCGCCGGCGCTATAGCTGCGCCGGTCCCGCTTCGTGCGTGCCATCATTCGATTCCTCTCGTGATGGACCACACGATCTGCGCGAACGGAAGTTCGCTGCGGAAGGCCGTCCGCGCCAGATTTCCCGTTCGTCACCGGCTCGGACCGAGATCGCGGTCGCGGTCGCGCCCGCGTCGGCGCGTCACCATCGCCGTCACCATCCTCACAAGGTCGCGGCGAGCGTGCCGTACGACTCGGCCAAGCGTGTCACTTGCTCGTCCAGCCACTCGATTCGCGTCCGCAAGGCCTCGTTCTCCCCGCTCTGCCGCTCGGCGTGCTGCCTCAAGGCTTCGACGTATTCTCGCAAGACTTCGGCGTACTCGTGCAAGGCTTCGATCTGCGCGGAGTGCCGCCGCTGTTCCATCTCGTACTGCTCGGACAGCCTCTTCAAGGCCTCCGTCAACTGCTTCTCCAACTCGCTCACTCAGCTCCCTCACCTTCTCGACAGTTCGACGTAGGGCCGCCCGTCCACCATGAAGGCCGTCAGGACCGGCGTGCGGGCCGGCAGCGTCACGTACCGCACCCCGTTCACTTCCCGTAGTCCCACGCCCCAGGTCGTCTCCTCGATCTCGGCGATCATCTCGCGCCCTCCCTCGATCTCGATCTCCGCCAGCGAAATGTCCTCGATCCGGTCCTGAATGCTCCTCGACAACCACTGCATCGTCGCCCAGCTTCCGCCGAAGAAACCGAGCCAGAGGCTCAGGCCGACGATCAGGGGCCGGAGCCACGTCTTGACGAGCAACTCGCGTACCCGCCCGGCCGCCTCCTCCGTATCGCGTTCGATGGTAGTGAGCGCGTTCCTCGCAACGCGCCGCGAGTTCTCGGCGAGCCGCTTCAGCTCGCTCGCGGTCAACTCCTCGATCTCCCTGCGTTCGCTCTCCAGCCGCCTCCGCAGCCGGTCGCTCAAATCGTTCGCGGTCGAAGTTCTCTCCATACAGTTCTCCCTTGAGACGCCAGCGGTCCCCGGTGTCGGGGTCGAGCGCGGTGAGATATTCCTTGCCTTGGCGCGGCACTTCGAGGCCCGCGTCCCGCAGCGCGGCGACGACATCGTGGCGATTCCGCACCATGCCGTGCTCGACTCGCTGGAGGAGGTAGTCCCGGATCAGGGCGCGCGGCGAGGCTTCGAGCCGAAGCCCGGCCCTCAGCCGCGCCGCCTCGATGTATGCGCGGTGGCCGGGCTGCTCCACCCTCGCCCGCGCCGGGTCGTCCGGGCGAGCCCAGCCGTGTTCGTGGTTGAAGGCGTCCCGGAGCGGGCCGAACGTCTTCTCCCAGCCCGGAGGGGCGATGTTCAAGCTTCGTCCGGTCTCAAGGTCGCAGCGCGCCGCCAGAACGTGGACGTGAGCCCCTCCGCCCTCCTCCCGGTGCAGCACCGCCGTCCATGCGTAGCGGTCGAAGTCCA
>VXNP01000019.1 GCA_009840525.1 Gammaproteobacteria bacterium | reverse complement strand
GGAGCATCCTGAGCGAGGCCGGGCGGGAGGACGACTACCTCGAAATCGGGCTCGGGGGAGCTTGGCAGTGGAACCCGCTCGACGATCCGCTGCTCGACTCCTACTCGATGGCGTACAGCGTCGCATCGCTCATCAACCAGCTCTTCGGCAAGTCCCGCGAACCGTTCTGGCAGCAGGCGTACACGAACCTCGTTCGCTGGATCGTTGAACTCCACCGGCTCCTGCCCGGCGGCTGGGTCACGCTTCGCGACATCTACCGCTGCACGGTCGACGCGAAGCTCTTCTCGAACAAGATCGGGGAGGCAAAGGCGGAGGCCCTTCGGCGGTGCCCCATGCGGGTTGTCACCGCCGCGAAGGTTCTCACCAAGCACAAGAAGACGCTCAGTGCTTGGGATTGGGACATGGCGGCCGGCAGCGACACGGTGGCGTGTTCCCTCGACCCGGAACGCGCGGCGCTTCTCGCGGAGCTGAAGGTCGAGTACGCCACGGAGCCGGTGGGAAGCGGGGTGGGACGCGAGTACGCCGAGCAGGTGGAAGCCGTCGAGCGGTGGTATCGCAATGACTGGATGAAGCTCGACGCCAAGCTCCGCACCTCGATCGTCGAAGGCATCTCTGTGTTCCTGTCGCTCTTCGACCAGCCGGACGTGGCGGCCGTGTTCTGTCCGCCGCCGCCTGACGATCCCCCGGCCGCACGGACGGACGGCGGGGACGACGAGGAGGTCCCGGACGTGCAGCCTATGCCGGGGCTCCGGCGCAGGCTGCCGCCGCTCGCCGAGTTGATCGAGGGCGGCAAGGTGCTGGCGCTCAACATGCCCGCCGGCGCGAACCCGGCGCTGGCCCGAGCCATCGGCGTGTTCCTCAAGAACGCCTGGATGCAGGCGCTGCTCCGGCGTCCGGCCGCAGCCGCGCTCCGGCCCGACCGCTACATGCGGCCCGCCGTGTTCATCTGCGATGAGTACCAGGCTTTCGCCACCGTCGGACAGGACGACCCGTCGGGCGACGAGAAGGCGTTTGCCCTAACGCGCCAATGCCGGTGCATCCCCATCGTCGCCACGCAGTCGATCTCGTCGCTCCGCTCCGTGCTCCCCTCGGGCGAGGCGTGGCGCACGCTCGTCCAGACGCTCCGCACCCGGATCTTCCTGTCGCTGTCCGACGACGCCTCGGCCAAGATCGCCTCCGACATGTGCGGCGATGTCAAGAAGATCCAAGCCTCCTACACGTTCACCGAGACCTCGAACAAGCCCGAGTTCTCGCTCCTTTCCGGACGGGCGGGGGGCGGCGACGGCCAGCTCGGCGCGAGCAAGTCGTTCCGGCAACAGAGGGAGCCGGTGTTCACCCCGCGCCAGTTCGGGCTGCTCGCCAACTATCAGGCGATCTGCCTCCCGTACGACGGGGTGAAGTCGCTCCCCGCCCGGCGCGTCTACCTCAAGCCCCACTACCTGCCCAGGACCCAGGGCTACTGGCGGCAGCGCGAGGAGGGGCGGATATGAAGCGCGCCAGCGGCGTGGACCATCTCGCCCCGTTCCTGCCGGGTTTGGAATCCCTGCTTGGGGACCCGGAGGTCTCCGAGATGATGATCAACGGACCCGGCAACGTCTGGGTCGAGCGGGCCGGTAGGCTGGAGCCCCACGAGGCGCCCGGACTCACCGCCGCGTGGCTCCACCGCGCGGCCATCCACATCGCCCGGCCGCTCGGACTCGATCCCGCGGCCCGGCCCATCCTGGACGCTCGGCTGGAGGACGGATCGCGGGTCGCGATCTGCACGCCGCCCGCCGCGCCCGAGGTCGCGATCACCATCCGCCGGTTCGGGGGCCGGGCGTTCACGGCCGAGGATCTCGTCCGCATGGGCTCGCTGCCAGAGCAAGCCCTCGAAGCCGCCCGCCGGACCCTGCTCGCCCGCCGCAACGTGCTCGTCTCGGGCGGCACGGGGTCCGGGAAGACGACGCTCCTGAACGCGCTGATCGAACTGCTGCCCGAAGACGAGCGGATCGTCGCCATCGAGGACACGCTCGAACTCCGGATCGACCGCGCCAACTGCCTCCGGTTCGAGGCCGGAGCCACCCTCTCGGAGACGCCGGTCGAGATCCGCGATCTGGTGCGCCATGCTCTCCGCCACCGGCCCGACCACATCGTCGTCGGCGAGGTGCGCGGGGCCGAGGCCGCCGATCTGCTCCAGGCCCTCAACACTGGACACGGCGGGTCGCTCACGACCGTCCACGCCAACAATGCCCGCTCCGCGCTCTCGCGCCTCGCCAGTTGCGCCATGCAGGCCGGGGACGCGCTGCCCTGGGAGGTCACCTGCCGGGGCGTCGTGGACGGAATCGCGCTCGTGCTGCACGTGACCCGCCGAGACGGACGCCGATTCGTCGAAGAGGCGCTCGAAGTGCGCGGCTACGACGCGGCCACCGGCCGCTGGATCACGGAACGGATATGGACCACCCAACCACCGAAGGAGGTGAACGCATGAGGAGCATCGACCGGACCATCCTGGTCAAGACGTTCGAGGACTTCGACCGGGAGCTCGCGCGCGACAGCGGCGACACGCTCGAAGTCAAGGCCTATATGGCCGAGGAGTACGGCCTCTTCCCCGAGGACGTAGGCGACGAGGACGAGATCATGGCCGCCTGGGACGATCCGCACGGCGCCGACGACGAGGAGGTGGACGCATGAACCACGACGAATACCACCGCAAGTTCGCCGACGCGA
>VXNP01000110.1 GCA_009840525.1 Gammaproteobacteria bacterium | reverse complement strand
TTCGTGCGTGCCATCATTCGATTCCTTTTTCGATGATGGACTGCACGATCTGCGCGTTCGAAACATCGCGGCGGCGGGGCTCGTCCGCCAGTCGCGGCTCGGCCGGGACGTGGGCCTTCCGGGGGAGGTCCTTCAGCGCGATCCTGGGCGCGCCAGGCCGTCCGGCGTTGGGGATCTTGCCGTCGCGGACGAGCCGCCCCAAGTGGTCGGCGGAGTATCCGCTTTCGCGGGAAGCCTCGACGAGCGAGTAGGTGGTCTCTTCCCTCTGTACGAGGGTGGCGTCCAGTTCCTCCGCGCATCGTTCGAGCGCTGTGGCCGAGGTCTCGACCCCGTAGCGGCGGAGCCCCTTGGCCCGCCTGCGCCATGTGGCGGGCAGGCCCTCGACGGTCGGACGGTCTTTCGTGCGGCGTCTCACTCCCAGTCCCCCTCGGCGTCCCTGCGGAGCGCGCCCGCGAGGTCCTGGTCCCCTTCTCCGCGCCGGACGGACCGCTCGGCGAGCTCGACGCGGCTGCCGAGGTCGGCAAGCCCGGTGGCGCGCGCGACGCCGTAAATGGCGGCCGCGACGGTCACGACGGCGAACGCCGCGTGCAGCCCGACCGAGGCACCGTGGCGGGCGAGGATGAGCGCCCAGTGGGGCGCGAGGTACTCGAGGCGGGATCCGCCGAGGAGGAAGGTGGCGCCGGCGAGTGCGGCGGTGAGTCCCGCGCTGATCTTCCATGGCTGCATCGGCGAGTCCTCCCTGCCCTCAGAGTTCGACGGAAGCCGGATCGCGGTCGGCGGGTCCCCTGAGCCAGGAGCCGTCGCCGCCGGAGCCCAGGCCGAGGCTCTGGAGCATGCCCGCCGCGGCCGGGCCGCTGGCATGCACCCTGAACCCGGCGGCCGCCTTGGCCTTGATGGTCTCCGGGCTGTAGTTGCCGGACGCGACCTCGATGTTGACGCGGCCGGTGCGTCCCTCGGCGTCCTCGTACTCGATCTGCGCGTCGGGGTGGAGGACCCGTCCCTCCTCGTCGACCGGCAGGCCGAGTTCGCGGGCCATGCGGTGCCGCTCTGCGTCGGCGGCCCGCTTGCCTTTCTTCCGGCGCTCCGACTCGCTCGCTCTTGCGATGGCGCCCTTGAGTTCGGCGTCGAGCCGGACGCGGCGCACCGTGGCGCCCTGCTCGCGCAGCCGCTCCCGTTCCCGGGCGCAGGCGCGGTAGACGGCGGTGTCGTGGGCGGCCTGGGCGTCCCGGATTCGGGGGATCGTGATCTCTTGCTTTAGGTCCATTCCCCTCGCGGCGGCGTGCTCCCGAGCCTTGGCGACGCCCAGGGGAGTGAGGGTGAGGACCTTGAACGGGTTGCCGTTCGGTCCCTTGACGGTGGTCTCTTGGGCGAGTCCGTCGTCGATCCAGCCGTTCACGGCCCGGCGGGTGGTGTAGGGATGCCCACCGAAGCGGGTCTCGGCGAGGTCCCGGTAGGAAACGGCGCCGTGGACGCCGATGTCGGTCAGCGCCCCGGCGCATCGTTCGCGGAAGGAGATGGAGGACCCGCGCTCCCGGCCCGCGGCGTATTCTCGGCGGTGGCCTTTCCGCATCGGCAAGCGATTGCGGCTGGGTGGCGCGGCGGGGCGCGGGTCCGGTCCGGCCGTGCGGCCGGATGTCTCCTTACCTCTCATCGGTCGTCAGCGGCTCGGCCCGGCGCCGCGCTGGGGCGTCGGGATCTGCGGAACGGGCACCTGGATCCGCTGAAGTCCGGGTGCACGGGTTGCGGCAACGGCCATCGGTTCCCGCGTGGTGTCCACGGGTGCCCGCGCGGGCTCCCGCTCGATGTGCCGCGCAAGCACGAAGTCGGAAATCCTCTGCGCGTCGGCCGCGGCGCGCCGTATCTCGCGCGGGTCCTCCTCGAGCGCCTGGACCCAGCCCTCGACGTAGGCGGCGCCCCTGCTCGGGTCGTGCCCGACGCCGACGCGCTCGCCGGTCATCATGGCGCTGATCTCGGCCCTGAGCTCCTCCCGCGCGTAGTCGGGGGACCCGAACCCGCTCTTGATCCCCTGGGCAAGCGTGTCGCGGTTCATCCGTTCGGGGTGGCCGGTGCTGTGGCCGACCTCGTGGAGCGCGGTCTGGTAGTAGTGGTTCGCGGAGGGAAACTGCCCGCGCTCGGGCAGGACGATCTCGTCGCGCTTCATGTGGTAGTAGGCGCGGTCGCCCTGGACGTGGCGGACCGGGACGCCAACGTCCTCCATGACCCGCTCGGCCTCCTGGTGCACCTTCCAGAGCGGCTCGGGCGTCGGGTTCGAGCGCTCGGGCAGCCCGTCGGCCTGCTCGGCGTTGAACACCGTGTACTGGCGCACGAACGGCGCCTTGAGCTTCTCGTAGCGGTAGACCTTCTTGCCCTCGGCGTCCCGCCTGGGCTTGCCGTGCGCGTCGGTCACGGCGATCCGCTTCTTGTCCTGGAAGGAGAGGATGCGGGTGCCGCGCTCGCCCTTCCTGACCTGCCCGCCCCGGGCCTGGATCTGGCGGTAGGTGCCCCAGCGCACGTCGCCGTAGCCCATCTCCTGCTGCACGGAGGCGAGGTGCAGGCTGTTGCCGCCCCGGTAGGAGCGGTCGGTGTCCACGTTCATGGGCATCACGCGCTCGCCCGGCGCCCACGGCTTCTGCCACGGCGCGGTGCCCTGCCTGATCTGCTCGATGATCGCGTCGGCGAACTTGCGGTGGTATTCGTCGTGGTTCATGCGTCCACCTCCTCGCCG
>VXNP01000030.1 GCA_009840525.1 Gammaproteobacteria bacterium | reverse complement strand
GAGAAAAGGCCGCCGGAGCTACGGCGCCGGCGAGTGGGGCCGGAACCGGGTCCGGGTGTTTCCAGATCCGAAGACCGGCCTGTTCCAGCTTGAGTGGCGCGAGAACGGCCGAAGGCTGAGCCGGTCCCTGAAGCACCGGGACTGGCCGCTGGCCAAGCGGCAGGCCGACGAGTTCGCCGCCGGGTTCGTTGGCCCGGACCTGAACGGCGAGGCGGAGGCCAAGCCCGAGCCGCTCACGCTGGACAAGCTGTTTGAAATCTACGGTGAAGAGGTGACGCCCACGAAGGCGGAGCGGGTCCAGCGTCGGGACAGGGTCGCGACGAGGATGTTCCTCGACTTCCTGGGGCGGGACCGAAGGCCCGAAACTCTGTCCCAGCGAGACTGGGACCGCTTCATCCGGGCGCGCCGGGCGGGCCGCGTCGGACCGAGCGGCAAGCCGGTGGGCGACCGAACCGTCGAATGGGACCTGACCTTCCTGATGGCGGTGCTGAACTGGGCCGCGAGGTCGAAGGACGAGCAGGGCCGCCCGCTCCTCGACAGGAACCCGCTCAAGGGTCTCAAGAAGCCCAAGGAAAAGAACCCCAACCGGGTCGTTCTCACGGAAGAGGAGTACCAAGCGCTTCTCGGCGTCTCGCGGCAGGTCGGCTGGCGCTTCCACGTCGCCCTCGTGCTCGCGCACGAGACCGGGCACCGCATCGGCGCGATTCGCAACCTGCGTTGGTCGGACATCGACCTCGAAGGCGGGATGGTGAGGTGGCGGGCGCAGCACGAGAAGACAGGCTACGAACACGCCACGCCGCTGACCGACGAGGCAATTGCCGTGTTGGAAGAGGCGCGGAGGATGAGGGGCGGAAGCGGAAGCGGTCCGGTGCTGCCCGTGCCGGGTGACCCCTCGCGGTACCCCGGCCGCGACCTCGCGCTGAGATGGTGGCACAGGGCCGATACCCTCGCGGGGCTCGAACCGAAGCGTGGCCGGGGCTGGCACTCGCTGCGCCGCAAGTTTGCCAGCGACTTGATGGACCAGCCGCTCAAGGTGCTCTGCGAACTCGGCGGGTGGAAGAACCCGCAGACGGTCCTGATCTGCTACCAGCACGCGAACGCGGGACAACTCAGGAAGGCTCTGGACGCCCGCAGAAGGGTTCGCGACTGAGATCCCAATTGGCGGGAATCAATCGGCGGGAATCGAACGGGTGATACTCCCAAGTCTCACGCGCACAACAGGATGCGTCTGAAACCGCACATGTGGAAGAAGCTGTCGCGCGACGCGGAGCTGACCGCCGAGCAGGCCCGGCGCCGCAGCCGCACCTTCTCGGTCTTCGTGGACGGCGACGGGATGTACGTAGTGAAGGGCCGGCTCGAGCCGGAGGTCGGGGCCGTGCTGATGCGGGCGGTGGAGGCAGCGTCCGATGCGCTGTTCCGCCGCGAGGAGGGAGCCGGCTCCGGCAGTCACGAGGGCGATGCCCAAGACGCGGCGGGAAGTGGCGAGAGTGTCAGTGGCGAGGCCGGCGATGCGCGCCCGGAGCCTAAGCAGCGCCGGGCGGATGCGGTGGGGCTGCTCGCGGAGCGGGCGCTGGCGGCCGGGTTCGGAGGTGGCGAGCGCCTCGAATCGGATGGCGATGCGGACGAGGTGGGTTGCGACCTCGATGAACTTGATGGTGCTCAGACCACCGAATCCAATGCAGCCCTGCGGGGAGCGCCCGCGGAAACGCCGGGAGCCAAGGCGGAGAATGCGGCGAACACGTCAGCCCGCGTCGGGTCCGGCACCCGGACCGAGCGCTACCAGGTCATGGTCCATTGCGACGCGGCGACGCTCGCGGCGGAGGGCGAGCCCGGGCGCTCGGATCTGGACGGGATTCGCGTTTCCGCGGAGACGTCGCGGCGCATGGCGTGCGACGCCGCAGTGGTCGCCATGGTCCACGCGAAGGACGGCTCGATGCTGAGCGTTGGCCGCCGGACGCGCACCATTCCACCGCACATCCGGCGGGCGCTGGAGGAGCGGGATCGGGGATGCCGCTTTCCGGGGTGTGGCTGCACGTTCACGGAGGCGCATCACGTGAAGCACTGGGCCGACGGGGGCGAAACGAGCCTCCGAAATACGCTGCTGCTCTGCCGGCGGCACCACCGGGCCGTTCACGAGGGACGGGTGAAGGTATCCGTGAACAGTGACGGAACCGTGCTGTTCTTCACACCCAAGGGAAGGATGCTGGTGGACGCGCCGAGCAGGCCCAAAGCAGCTCGGGGTGGCGAGAGGCAGGGCTTGCCGCCGGTCCCATCGGTTCATCACGGCACCCCTGCCGAGACCTCGATTGCGAGCTTGCCGGCCCCATCGGTTCATGCGGGCGCCCCGGCGCAAGGCGATGGCATCACACTCTCAAACGGAGCCGCGCTCTACCTCGATTCGGAGATACCGTGGGAGATCGAGGCCGCTGCGCGGGAGGCGATGGAAGAGTCTCTGGAGTGAGTCCGGCTCTCGCCCTCCCTCGCGCGACGGAGCCGGAAAACGCAGCAGAGCTGGAAAAAGCGGCGGGGCAGCCCGCCGCCTCAGCCTACCAGCTGTAGCCGAGTCGGGTGTAGTAGAAGCCGCCGTTGAAGCCGAAGGGGGTGAACTGGCCGAAGCGGTTGCCGACGTCGGCTGCGGCGCCCGGATATTCCTCGGGATAGGTGTTGAGCAGGTTCTGGGCGCCGGCCGTGAGCGTCCAGCGCTCCGCGAGCTTACGGGACGCCTCCACATCGAAGAGGATGCGGGCCGGGTAGTCCATGGTGTTTTCCGGGTTCGACTCGTAGTAGGGCTGCTCGCCGTCGAAGTAGCCGCCCCAGTAGCTGGCGCGCACCAGGAAGCGGGATCCGCCAGGGAAGGCGTGATTCATGGCGAGGTTGCCGCGTACGCCGGGGAGTCCTTGCTCGAGTATGCGGATCCGGTGCGAGGTGAGCGTCTTCGGGTTGAAATCCGTCACCGTGGTCCGGGTCCAGTTCCACGCGCTGCTGAAGGTTGTGGTGGAACCGCCCGCTCCCTGAACATCGTACGCGCCCACCAGGTCGATGCCGTCCGTCCGGGTCGCGAAGTCGTTGATGAAGAAGCGGAAGCGCGCGAGCACCCCACCCGGCCGGATGATGTCCTGGGCGATGAGCTGCTCGATCTCCGCCGGGGTGAGCTCCCGGTCGGCGCTGGTCGTCAGGCGGTCCGAAACCCTGATCTGGAAGAAGTCCAGCGAAAGGCTGAACGGGCCATCGTCGTACATAGTCCCGAGGGCCAGGTTGACGGATGTCTCCGGCTTGAGCGGCTCGCCGCCGAATTCCCGCGCCAGCGGTGACGTCGACGGGATCGTGCCGTTGTTGGTCAGGTCCATGATGGCGGGATCGTAGATCGTCGAGATGTTGAACGCGTTCTGCTGTCCCGGCGAGGGGGCGCGGAAGCCGGTGCTGACGCTGGCTCGGAGCCCCAGGTTCTCCGACGCGCTCACGCGTCCCGCGAGCTTCCCGTTGACCGTCGTCCCGAAGTCCGAAAACCGCTCGACGCGGCCCGCCGCACCGAACGTCCAGGCGCCCTCGGGTTCACGGACCTCCAGGTCGCCGTAGGCGGCGAAGTTGTTCCGGTTCCAGGCCCCCTCGGTAAGAGGTCCGAATCCGGTGAACCCGTTGGAGCCCGGGGTGAATCCCTGCGTCGCGAGCGGGCCCTCGGTCCACGATTCCGTGCTGCCCCGGATGATCTCGAAGCGCTCGTTGCGCCACTCGGCCCCGCCCGCGAGGTTGGTCCGCTCATTGAGGGCGTAGGACAGGTCCACGTTGAAGTTGGTCTCCTGCTGATCGTAGACTCCCGGGTTGAACCACGGCGTACAGGGTTGATCCGGCACGACGAAGGAGATCTCCCGGCTGGCATCGGCACAGGGCTGGTCCGGTCCCAGCGAAGCGTTCACCGTGTTGTACATGTAGAAGTCGAGGTTGGACCGGCCCCAGGACGCGCTCGCGTCCCAGCTCAGATCGCCGCTGGCACCTTTCAGCCCGGCCACCGCGGATGCGTCGAGAAGGTATGAGCCGAACTGCGGGGTGAATCCACCGGGGAAGAGCTTCTGGAAGGTGAAGCAGTCGGGATCGGCGAGGACCTGGTCGAGCGCCCCCTGGTCGAGCACGACACCGTCATCGTCGACCCGCACCTCAGGACAGCCCGCCGATCCGTTCAGCACGCCGTCGCGCGCGTCGAGCATGTCGCCGATGAGGAGGATCCTCTGGCCGTCGGCGTTCCTCGTCCCGAACACCCCGCTGCGCGTGCCCGGGTTGCGGAAGTAGAAGCCGCCCTCGACCTGCTTGCTCACGTAGTTGCCGTGGGAATAGAACTGCATTTCGTCGTCGAACAGGTATCCCATGTTCGCCCACAGCTTGAGCTCGTTGGACACTTGGGGAGCGCCCCAGACCTGCGCCGGCGCCCGGACGCTCGAGTTGCCCGACGCCAGCAGCGCCAGGGCATCGTTGCGCTGCGTGCTGCGGTCCGTGGGATTGGCGTTGCCGTACTCGCCGGTCAGGTTGAGGAAGCCGGTTTCCCCCAGCGGCAGTCCCACGTTGCCGGACAGCGTGTACACCTCGCCATCCCCGGGGAACGTGCCTTCCTCGAACGGCTCGCTGGTCTCCCCCAGAGCGTACCCGCCGGTCTTGAAGTCGATGGAGCCGCCGGAGCGGTCGTTCCTGAGGACGAAGTTCACGACGCCTGCGATCGCGTCGGAGCCGTACTGGGCGGAGGCGCCGTCGCGCAGGACCTCGGCCTGCTGCAGCACCAGCCCCGGGATGAGCGCGATGTCGGGGCCCTGCGAGCCGTCGGAGAGGCCGTTGCCGTACCAGGTGATGACCGCCCCGCGATGGCGCCGTTTCCCGTTGACGAGGACGAGGGTGTGGTCCGGGGCGAGGCCGCGGAGGTTCGCGGGCCGCACGAAGGTGGCCGCATCGCTGATGGGCTGAATATTGACGTTGAACGACGGAACCACGTTGCGCAGCAGGTTGGCGAAGTCGGTGTCGCCCTGCTGCAGAATCTCCGGGGCCGGAATCACGTCGACGGGGACGGGCGACTCCGTGACGGTGCGGGGCCGCGCGCGGCTCCCGACGGCGACCACGCCCTCGAGTTCGAGCACCGTCTCGCTGAGCACGACGTTCAGTGTGGTCGGCTGGCCATCCGCGATGGTCACCTGCCGCCGTTCCGTTTCGTAGCCGATCAGCACGACCACCACTTCGTGGATTCCCGCCGGGATGGGCTCGACCTGGTAGGTGCCGTCGGCACCGGTTATGGTCCCGATGTTCAGGCCTGCCAGGCTGACCTGGGCTCCCGCTATGGCACTGCCCGAGCCGGCCAGAGTGACCGTTCCCCGCAACGTTCCCTGCGCGGCGACCGGCCCCGCGTGAGCGAGGGCGAAGAACACGGCGATGGCTGCTGCTGATCTCATCATTGAACCCCACCCCCTTCCTGCCCTTCGGTGGCTTCGCAACAATGCCGTCCTGGTCACGACACGCCGAACTTCGCTTCCCAGTTGTCGAGAAGCGCGAAGTGGTCGCCGTCGGCAACGGTATAGTAGACTCTCTGCATCCCCTGCCGGCGGTCGGGTCCGAACGACACGGATTCGCCGATTCCCAGGGGGAAGTCGCGGACGGTGAAGACCGCCTGCTGCAATTGGGACCTGTCCGGACGCCCGCCCAGGCGCCGCAGGATTTCCGTCATCAGCTTCGCGTTGAGAAACCCCTCGAGGCTGACGAAACCGCGGGCAAGGGGTTGATACGATTCACCCTCGGCGAGTTTCTCGAGATCCTCGGGCAGTTGAGGGTCGTACTGGAACATCAGCCGATGGTATTCGTTCACGGACGGGAAGGTAGCGTCGTCGAAGGCGGGCACGACCTGCGAATTGACCAGGAACCGGGTGTACGAATCCGGGTCGGAGCGTCTCTCGCGCAGGACCCGCTGCAGGTTCTCGCTCCCCACGAACGACAGGTTGGCCACCGGCACGTGCAGCCCCAGATCGACGGCGTCGCGCGCGAAGGCGGCGCACGCGGCGTAGGCGCCGATGCAGATCACGGCGTCCGGCGACCCGGCCCTCAGGATCTCCACTTGGCGCCTCATGCTCGCGCCGAACGGGGTGCCGCGCGTGTACGTGGCCTCGCCCGCGATCGTCTCTCCGTGCCGTGCCAGCGCCTCGCGCACTCCTGCCCAGCCGCTTCGCCCGTACGCGTCGATCTGATAGAAGACCGCTACGCGCCGGCGTCCGATGCGGACGAAATTGTCGACCAGCCCGGCCGTCTCCTGCCGGTACGAGGCACGCAGGTTGAAGGCGAACTCCCCGTAGGGAGGTTCGCGCTGCGGCTCCGCGCCCGTGAAGGGAAAGAAGAGGTAAACCTGCCGGTCGCTGAATCTCTTCAGCAGCGGCAGCACCCGGGTGACGGTCGGCGTGCCGACGTACCCGAAGAGCAGGAAGACGTCGTCCTCCTGCATGAGGCGGAGCGTGTTCGCGACGCACGTATCGGGCTGGTATCCGTCGTCGTAGAGCTTGAGGACGATCCGGCGGCCGTTCACTCCTCCATTGTCATTGACGTAGCTGAACCAGGCCATCGCGCCACGATACAGCTCGGTGCCCAGACCGCGAGACGGGCCCGAGAACGCAGCCGACACGCCGAGTACGATGTCATCGGCCTGCTTGACGACGTTGCGGCGGCTCCGGCGAATGGACGAAGCGGAGGCGGCCAGCGGCTTCGCGAAGGGGGCGGCGGCCAGCGCGGCGAACCCGGATCGCAGGAGGGATCGGCGGGTCAGAGGGTGCGAACTTTGCGGGTTTCCACTGGAGACGGGGGTATCGGTGTCCTCGCCCGATCGGGCCATATTCACACTCTTGTCCCGCCGCCGAATCATGCGAGATGCCGCTCTTTGGTCTGTCCGGTACGGGCTCATGTGTGTCGCCCTGGGACCCATTCCCCACTGCCCTGCCTCCAGCGTACTCGCTGTTTTTATATTCCGCAACCGACAGGGCGGACACCCGCTTCAGGGTATTCGCGCGACCGACAAAAACGCGCAATCAGTACTGCGTTATTGTCACTATCAATGGGCTTCCGCAGCACAGTCCGCACCTGCGGCGGGCCACCCCTCAGTCGCGGCCGTCGTCCGCGAGGTGTCGTGCGATGCGGTCCAGCTTCGGGCCAATGGACGACATCACCGCCGCGAACAGCACCAGCGCCCATCCCGCCGAAAGGATGAGGTGTGCGCCGACCAGCATCCGTGCGCCGAGCGAAACCGGAGAGAGCGCCGTGAAGTCCTGCCCCAGCGCGGTGAAGAACGCGAAGGACAGCCAGTCGGTGATCGCCGTGCCCGCCCCGGCAAACGAGCCCGGGGTAACGCGCTCCAGCGTCCCGTAGAAGCCCGCAAAGAGAAAGATGATGGTCAGATAGCCCACCGCGAACCCACCGATCGGAACCCACATGACCCGGAGGTAGGCCGCGAGCTGGCCGTATACCTCAAGCCGCGGGCGGAGCCAGTTGGCGGCGGCGCGCCCCCCGAGAAACGCGACCAGCGGAATCACCAGGATGGAGAGGATGATGGTCAGGACGACCCCCAGGACCGCCATGGCGCCTGTAAGTCCATCGTCCTCACGGATCACCCCGAAACCAAACGCCAGACCCATCAGGACGGGAAGCGCAACCGCGCCGAGGACCAGCAGGCGCGGAGGCGTTGCGCCGTCCCATCCCTCACGGCGCCGGCTGACGAGGCCGACCAGCAGCGCGGTCCAGGGCATGGCGAGGAGAGGGAATACCGCCAGGAGTGGTTCCAGATCGAAATCGCCCGCGACCAGCGCGGGGATGAACCCCAGGCCCAGCAGGACGGCGAGGATGAAGGTCTCCCGGATCACATCCCGATACCCGGAGAGAGGGGACGGGCCGAGCCCGTCGATCAGGCCGACCGCCAGGGGCAGAAGAGGCGGCAGGATGACGCCCCAGCCAACACTCATCGCTCCGCTCAGGTACGCCGCGACGACGCCGACCGCCGAGCCGATCAGGATGCCGGTCCAGGGATGGCTGCCCGATCCCCCGCGGAGACCGACGCCGACTCCCACGGCAACCCCGAATCCCGCCCCAAGCAGAACGTCGGTATGGACCCCGGTTAGGGCGTAGCCGAAGGTTGCGACAACGACTCCGATGGCGGCCGCGATCCGCACCGCCAGCCAGACCAACGGGATCATGTCGACCTTCCTTGGTTCATGCGGCCCGCCGCCGGCACTACCGTTGCGGATCCGACACCACCACCGGCCCGTCCTCCCCCTCCAGCGTCTCCAGCACCTGCCGCCCCTCGAACTTCTCGCCGATGCCGCGCACGTAGTAGTCCATCCAGGCCATCTCGCTTACGGCCTTGACCAGGCGGTTGCGCGGGTCCGGGATGCCGTGGCTGCGTCCGGGATACATGAACAGCTCGGTCGCCACGTCCAGCTTCTTGAGCGCCATGTGCAACTCGACCGACTGCGGGCTCGGCACGCGCGGGTCGCCCTCCACGACGTGGATCATGGTCGGGGTGACGGCGTTCGTGATGTACTTGAGCGGCGACTGGTCGAAATAGGTGTCGAAGTCCTCGTACAGGAAGCCGTCGCCGACGTAGAACTGGCGGTTCCGCTGCACGTCGCTCTGCGCGTACATGCTGATCCAGTTCATCGTCCCGGCGCCGGAGCTGATCGCCTTGAAGCGGTCGGTCTGCGTGAGGATCCAGTTGGACCAGTGGCCGCCTGCGCTCCAGCCCAGCGCGCCCATGCGGTCGCCGTCCACGATGCCCTCGGCGATGAGATGGTCCACGCCCGTGATGATGTCCTCGTAGCCCATCGTGAAGTAGTCGCCCACGATGTCGGTGCGGTGCGCGTTTCCGTAGTTGCGCGAGCCGCGGTAGTTGGGCTTGAGGACGGCGTAGCCCGCGCCCGCGTACACCTGCGCGTTGTAGCCGCCGTTGAAGCGAAGCACATCCGCCGACGCCGGTCCCCCGTGGATCGCGACGATGAGCGGATAGCGCGTCCCCTCCTCGTAGCCCACCGGATAAACCAGCACGCCCCCGACCATCTTGCCGTCCGAGGAGCGCCAGTTCACCTCGACTTCCTCGCCGAGAGCGATGTCGCGGATCTGCGGGTTCACGTCCACGAGCCGGGTCCAGGCCGAGCGGTCGGGCACGTCGTCCACGCTAGCCACGGTGAACACGGTGGGGGGCGTTTTCGGGTCGCTGTAGCCGATGAGGAGGGTGCCCGTGTCGTCGTCGCGGGACACCGAGAGCGCGGCCCGCTCCTCGGTGAGCTGCCGAACTTCGCCGCTCCCCACGTCGAGCGCGTGCAATTGCGTGGTCACCGTCACGCCGGCGTTGAAATAGATGGTTTCCGAGTCATCGGACCAGAACCCGACGCTCGAGCTCTGATCGAAGTCCGCGCCCAGCTTCCGGAACGCGCCCCCGCGGTCATCCACTTCGCGGATGTAGACGCGGTTCTCGGTCATCGAGTAGCGCTCCATGTCGTCCGGTGCCGAGAAGGCGATCCAGCGCCCGTCGGGCGAGAAGCTCATCCCGCCCTCGCCGATCTCGTAGTTGTCGGTCAGCCGCTCGATCTCACCCGTCGCGATCTCCTTCAGATAGAGATCCGCATAAAGCCGCTGCGCGGTGATGTTGCGCTCGTAGCGCTCGGGCGAGCCGCCCGTGATTCCGATCCAGCGGCCATCGTCGGAGAGGGTGAAGCTGTTGACGCTGTAGGATGCGTCGCTGGTCTCGCGCCGTTCGGTGGCCGACGCGACATCCACGCTCCACAGGCTCGAGAGCGGGGTGACGGCGTTGCGGATGTCGACCGTGAAGCCCTGCTCACGCCGCTTCACCTCGTCCTCATCGAACGAGTCCGGGCGCGCGAAGTAGATGCGGCTTCCGTCGGGGGAGAAGTCCCACTGGTCGACCCCGGCCTCGCCGTCGGTGAGCTGCTCGGGTTCGCCCCCGACCAGGTCGCCGGCCGGAAGACGGTACAGTTGCTCCCGGTCGCTCTCGCCGGAACGGTACACCAGCCACTGCCCGTCCGGGCTGAACGCAAACCCCGACACCCCTTCCCCGGCGTCGGTGACCTTGCGGGCCTCGCCGCCGTCGTGGCGCATCATGTAGAGCTGGTTGTCGTCTCCGTCGCGGTTCGACGAAAAGACGAAGAACGAGCCGTCCGGAGCCCAGGCCGGGCTGGTCTCGTTCCTGTCGTCCGTGTAGGTGAGTTGCCGGCTCGACGGGACGCCCTCGTCGACCGACACCAGGTGGATGTCGGTCTGGGAATCGGCCGCCTCCCAGTCCGGGGTCGTGACGGTGTAGAGCATCCACGCTCCATCCGGGCTCGGCGTCCACGAGCCGGCGCGCTTCAGCTCCTGGACATCCATGAACGTGAAGGGGCGCTGCTGAGCGGCCACCGGTGAGCCGAATACCGCGACGGCGGCGACGGAGACAGTCAGGGCAAAGGAGAGGAAGCGCATCTGAACCTCGTGTGCGAGGGGAAACTGGCGTCGGGGCGATGTCATCCCGGGACGACGGATCACCGTAACCCTTCATGATACCGAGAGCGATGGTGGTGGGCGAGAACGGAAGGGCTCTGCTCGCCGCGATCGGGGTATAGTGCCTAACCTTCCCCTGCAGATCAGGAGGTGTCGATGTCGATCGCAGGCGCAGGGCGAGTATGGGCCGTCCTGGCCCTGGGCATCCTCGTCACCGGGTGCGGAGCATCCCTCGGTCGCCAGAACCGGGCCGACATCGGCCGCGCGACGCTCCGTGACATCCAGCTGCACGTTCCCGAGGTTCTGGCCGATCACGGCTACACGATCAATCAGCGCAGGGAGACACGCACGCGCATCTACTACGAGACGCGCTGGCTCTATCGGGCTCCGTTCGCCGACGAGATCGACAGGGGCGTGCAGGAGGTGCGCACCCGGTTCATCGTGCAGGGGCGCAGAGGGGGCTCGGACTTCTACGACGTCGAGATCCGGGTCGAGAACGCGGTCCGCGGCATCCTCCCCAGCGGAGACTGGTCACCGCTCGCCACCCCCGATTTCGAGGATCACATGAGAAGCGTCTCCGACGAACTCATGATGAACATCAACGCGGGCGTGCGAATTCGCGGACCGGCCTAGCCTACCTCAAGCTCCATCCGGCGGCGGTGCCGGGAGTTCCCTCGCCACCGAAGGAATACACTTCCAGGCTGAGCGCCTCGAGCTCCTCGGCGATCACGGGCATGTGCAGCGGGGTCCCCATCCTCAGCGTCCCGAAGCCGCGCTGATCGAAGAAGTCGAGCCCGCCCGACTCGAAGAGCAGTTCCATGCTCTTCTCGTACCACATGGCGAAGAGCACGCTGCCGCACGCGCCAGTGATCGTCCGGGGCACGCACCGGTCGCCCGACACCCCTTCGACGGTCGCGGGAGGAAGCCCTGCCGCTTCGCGGCTCGGGTTGATGTAGGGAAGCGCCGCCTCCGGGTTGCCCATCCTGATATGGGCCTCCGCCATGAGGAACTCCATCTCCCGCACCGTCAGCTCGTTGATGAACCCGAAGCCGGTGTCCGCCTTGTCCCGCCACTTCCAGGTGCGGTAGGGGGTGACGAACCAGATCCCGCGCTGGGCGTCCCCGAAGAGCGTGCCCGGAATCTCGACGAGCGTTCCGGAGGCATGGGGGTCGCCGGGCGCGTGGACCCGCTGGTCGTCCGTCTCCACGTGGAAGGGGAATCTGTCCCTCGGACCCGCCGCCTCGTAGGCCTGCCAGCCGCCGGACTGATCCGAGGGGCCGAGGAAGCGTATGGCGAGGTTATGGGGCAGGTTGTAGGCGTCGTCCCAGACGTCCCCCGGCACGGTGTTGATGCCGTAGTCGGACGTCACTCCAGCTTGAGCAAGACTCATCACCTCGCTCCAGTTCACGCTGGCCCGCTCCTCGGGAGTCCGCGCCACCGTCGTCATCAGACGGGCCTCCCAGGAGTTGATCATCCGGACCAGGTTGTCGCTCGAGACGCTGGTGCCCATCCAGCCCGCCGGGATCGTGAACGAGTTCGATCCCGCGATCTGCCGGGCCGCCTGCAGATAGCCCCTCGCGGCCTGCGCGACCTCGCCATAGGAACGCAGGTCGGCGCTCTCCACCGCCGCCTCCGTGTCCACGGTTTCGTCGATGATGAACCCCTGATTGAAGACGTTCGCGATGTACGCGTGGATCAGCCCCTGCATGAGCTTCGCGAATGCCAGGGTACGTGGAGTGTCCTGACCGCCCGCCCCGATCTCGAGGTTGCTCCCCTCAATGACCAGAACCCCGTCGCGGATCGCGGCGAGCGCCTGGTTCAGCTCCATCCAGGGAGCCCGCAGCGAACGGCCCCACTGGTAACCGATGGCGTTCGTCAGGTTGATCCGGGGCTGCTGGTTGTTGTCGGAGGCGAAATGGTTCGCGGCCGCGGACGCGAGGACCTCGGAGGCGCTGCTGAGGGCCCGGACCATGGCGAGCTCGTCGCCGGCCCCGTGCACCTGGTCCCACCAGGTCGAGTAGGTGCCCGCAATGAGGGATTCGATGTCTCCGGGCTCGGAAAGCGCCCGGTCGCGATCGGGTTCGTTGGGGTTCACCACTTCCAGGTCGCAGGCCGAAACCCCGACCAGACTCACGGCCCCGGCAACCGCCAGGGTCTGCAGTTTTGACGGTAGGAATCTCACGTCTCACCCTCCTGCTCTACGAGTCCGTGTGTCGAACGCGCTTCCGTGGCGGTTGTGTTGCTCGGGCGTCGCATCAGAACACGAGCTCGACATCTAGTCCGATCTGCCGGTAGTTCGGGTAGAAGTACTCGTCGATCCGGCCGATGGCGGCGGAGCCTCCGAAGGTCGTCTTGCCGACTTCCGGATCGTGACCCTGGTAGCCGGTGAAGGTGACCAGGTTGCGGCCGGCCAGGTTGACCGTGGCACGCTCGAACCCGATTTGCGCCAATAGCCCTGGCAGGTTGCTCTGGTCGAAGGTGTAGCGCACCGACAGCTCCCTCAGCTTGATGAAGTCCCCGTCCTCCACGTACCAGTCGTTCCGATTGTTGCGGTCGTAGAGGAAGGCGGCCCCGTAGTACGGCAGCGGTTTCTTGAGTTCCTCGGGCTTGCCGCGCTGATCGATGGCCCCGACGCCGCTCCGTGAACCCCATTGGCGGGTCTGGTTCATGATCTGGGCCCCGAACTCGCCCTCGAACAGGAGCGTGACCCCCATGTTGCGGAACTGGAAGTCCTGCAGGAAGGAGACGTTCAGGTCCGGCTGCGACGAGCCCAGCGGCCGGGGGGTGTTGTCGAACCGGTTGTGCTTGATGGGCATGCCCCAGTCGAGGGTCGTGCCGTCGACATTCCCCGTGGTGCCCCAGAGGGACTTCGCGGCCCCGTCCCTGTAGTCGTTGCCCGCACCGACGTAGACGAGCAGTCCGTCGTCGTTGACGTCGAACTGGTTGCAGTCCATTCCGCCGGGGAGTTCGCTGCAGCTCCTCAGCCAGTTGGAACCGTAGAACGCACCCAGTTCCTCGCCTTCCCGCACCATCATGCGCGCCCGCAGATCGCGGAACTCGAACGGGGGAACGTTGAGTTCAGTGATCTCCTGACGGGTCCGGTCGAGGTTGAGGCGAGCCGTCCAGACGAGGTCCGGACGCTCGACGAAGGCCGCCTCGATCGAAGCTTCCCAGGTGGTGGAAGCGACGGTGCCGGCGTTCCGCCACTGCGACTCGAAGCCGAGGGCGGAGCTGAGCGGCACCAGCAGGAGCTGGTCCCTCACCTCGAGGTCGACGTAGTTCAACTGCACGCGATACCGATCGACGAGCATCATGTCGATCCCGTATTCCTGCTCCGTCGCGAGCTCCGGCTTGAGGCCGCTATTGCCGAGCAGCTTGGGGATGATGCGCCCGCGGTCGACCGCGTAGGTCTGGTACTGGTAGGAGAATCCGGGGCGACCGCCGGCCGTGCCCCTCGAGTAGCGCGGCCTGAACTCGGTGAAGAAGTCGAGCGGGAACCACTCCTCCTCCGCCATGCGCCACGCGGCGGAGACACGGTAGTAGTTCTGCCAGCGCTCGTCGGGACCGAAGAGCGAGCTTCCGTCGCGGCGGGCGAGGAGGTCGAGGATGTACTTGCTCTTGTACGTCAGGGCGGTAATGGCGAACAGCCCCTGCGAACGAACCGTCTCGGCGTGCGAGCGCGTGTACAGGCCGGTCGTGAGGAGCCCCATCTGCGGCACTCCGACAACCGAGAAGGTGGAGCCGCCGGCCACGAAATTGTCGGAAGACGTCTGCTCCGCCAGCCAGCGGAATCGGGTCCGCATCGTGAGGTCCCCGAAGCTGTGCTGGATCGACGCCGTGAGGTTGCCGTTGAGCTCTTCCCGCAGATCCTCGAGCCGGAACATCGCGCCGTCCAGGGGAGGTCGGGGGTAGGCCCGCTTCCACGGGCTCGGCGTGATGTTGACTTCCTTCAGGTTGGTGCGGTCGTAGGACAGGTTCCCCTGGAACGACAGCCACGAGAACGGGGAGTACTGTGCATCCATGGCGCCCATGACGCGCAGCCGGTCACGGGTCCAGTCCTGGTTCTCCAGCTGATAGAACGGGTTGGTCCTCCTGCTGATCAGGTCGCCGATCACATGGAGGTCGCCGTCCTCGTCGCGGGAGAAGAGGTCGGTGCCGGCGCGGTAGTGGTCGCTGCCGAGAAAGAGTCCGCGCCTGGCCGTGCCCCCGGAGGCGGTGGGATCCCGCGGCTCGTAGCCCACCAGATCGGTGAGGTTGCTCAGTCCGATCCGCTCCTGCTGGAAGATCACATCCTGCTCCCGCAGCGTGACATAGGAACTCAGGGAGAACTGGAGCTGATCACCGACCGACTGATCGAGGTTGAGCCGAACGTTGGTCTGCTCCGCCCCATTGTGGAACTGCATGACGCCCTCGTCGCGCTGGTAGGCGGCCGAGGCGCGGTACTGTGTGCTTCCCTCGTTCCCGGACGCGGACACGTAGGTGTTGTAGGAGTTGCCGGACGACAGCATGTGGTCCCAGACGGAACCCCCGTAGAGGTTGGGCGGAATCGGCTGGTCCTGGAACGTCGTCCACTGGTCGCGGCCGGCACCACCGGGCCGGCCGAAGTTGTCGTTGAGCGCGTACGACCCGGTGCTGAGCTGCTGGTTGCGGTTATGGAGGTCGAGTTCGTTGCCGTTACGGTCGAGGATGGCCGTGCCCGCGGCGTTCATGCGGTACTCGTGGGACTCGGTCAGCCCCATGACGTACTCGATGTCGTTGAACTGGTACTGGCTGCGGATCGTAAACTCGTGGGTGCCCTCCCGGAGCGCGGCGCCCCGGCGGGTGGTCACCTCCATGACTCCGGCCTGCGCCCGCGAGCCGTACAGCGATGCCGCCGCCGCTCCGCGCACGATTTCGATGTTTTGGATGTCGTTCGGGTCGATGTCCGCGAGGGATCCCGTGGAGATCACGCCATCGACGATCAGGAGCGGCGCCTGGCTCTGCATGATGCTCGTCGGACCGCGGAACTGGACGGAGGGCTCGTCCCCGGGCTGGCCCGTGCCCTGGATCACCCGGGTTCCGGCCGTGCGCCCCTGCAGCAGGCTCGCCACGTTGAGCGCCGAAGCGATCTGCGCGGTCTCGACCTCCACCTGCTCGACGGTGAACGCCAACTCGGTCTCGGGGGTTGCACCCGCGACCCCGGTCACCACCACGGCGTCCATCGCCAGCACCCGCGACTCCAGCATGAAGTTCGCAACCACGGGGGCCCCGGAAGTGACGTCGATGACCTGGGCGTCGGTCTGGCGACCGATGAGTTCCGCGCGGATCTCGTACTGGCCGACGGGCACGTTCGGGAGCGCGTAGGCCCCATCGGCGTTCGTGAGCATTCCGAGCTGCAGGTCGGGGATGTGGACCTGAACGGTGGCGATGGGCTCGCCGGTGTTCGCGTCCGTGACCGTTCCGGTGACGGTCCCCACCTGCGCCGCAAGGCTGCTCGCGGCCATCGCCAGGGCGGCCGTGGCAGCGATCAACGAAGACGATGCCTTCCTAACGCTCGAACCATCCATAATGAGCCCCCACGCGCAAGCATTCAGACGTCCTGCAAGGTCCGGACAAGCCCACCAGAGTCCGGAAAAACACAAAATGCCGCGCAGGCCCCTGCGAGTAGGTGGACCTACCCCCGGCCGACGCGGCAAAGAATACCGCCATGCTCCTGCATCCTTCCCTTAATCCATTACATACCGCCAGACTACGCCGCGCGGCGAACCGTTGTCAAGCAGAGCCCGCCCGCAGGAGAACCATCAGCGGCGCAGATCCGCGGGGCACTGAGCGATGTTCCTGAAATCGCGGGCGGTGGTTACGCGGATGATGCCCGCGCCCCCCCGGGGACCGGCCACCAGCGTCGCGGCGGGACCGCGGAGCACGCGGATGTCGACGATTTCGCGGGTATCGATGTCTCCCAGATCCCCGTCCGAAACGTACCCGTCAACGACCAGCAGCGGCTGCGCTTCCACCGGCTCCGGGTCCCGCGGGCGACGCTTGGTGGTGATCTCGATCACCCCGCCCTGAGCTCGCGACCCGTAGTGCGCCGCGGCGGCAGCGCCCTTCAGGACTTCGATGCGCTCGACGTCCATGGGATCGATTCCGGCCGTGCTGTGGCCCGCGATGATCCCGTCCACGACGACCAGCGGCTGCTGCTCCGCCCCGCCCAGAGTGGCGGGACCCCGCAGGAGAATGTCGGATTCCTGACCCGGAAGGCCGTTGCCGCGGATCACTCTCCCGCCGGCCATGCCCCGAAGCAGGTTGGCCACGCTCCCGCCGGCCGTCGCGGTTCGCAGCCGGTCGCCGCTCAGCTCCTCCACGGAGAACGGGAGCTCGGCGCGCGAACGCTCCGCGGCCGTGCCCGTGACCACGAGTTCATCGAGGGCAAAGGCGCGCGGGCCCACCTGCACGGTGACCTGGGCGGTCTCTCCGGGTTCGACCTCGACCGTGCGGTTCGCGAGTTCGCAGCCCAGCGCGTAGACCGACAGCCGGTGCTCGCCCGGACGCACGACGGCCAGTTCGAATCGCCCCTCGGCGTCGGTATCCGCGCGCAGCCCCAACTCGGGGAAGAGGACCTGGACTCCGGGCACGACCGGACCACCACTGTAGACCACCTGCCCGTTGATGCTTCCGGGGGCCTGCGCGGATACCCCGCTCGGAAGCAGCACGAAGAGCGCGAGACCCGCGAGAAGCGGGCCCCACCGCTGGAGCGGGCTCATGTCCCGCAGCCGCCTCAGAAGTTGATCAGGAGCGCGCCGGTGAGGACCCGATCCTTGTGCGTCAGGTCTTCGCCGAAGCGGGTAAACGATGTGTGGAGTTGGCGGAACTCACCGCGGAGCCCGATGCGGCTGTCCGCTCCGAAGCGGGCCTCGACCCCGCCGGCAAAGCTCCACGCGCCGTCGAATCCACGCGCATCCGGTCCGCCCTGCGGGTCGAAGACCCACTTGTACGACTTCCATCCCGCACCGGCGGCTCCGTAGGGCGAAACCGTCATCGCCCCCGCCGCGAGAGGAAGACGGACCACCAAGTCGCTCTGAATGGTCCAGATGCGCGGATCGCGCCCCGATACGATCGATGACCGCCCGTCGGAAGCCCCCAGCGTTCCGTGCTCGGTCGACAGGGCGTTGACCTGCACGCCCATGTGGCGGTGGAACCAGAAGCTGACGGTGCCTCCGAGCAACGTGGCGGTGTCGAAGCCTCCGCCGTCCCGGAACCGGGTCGTCGGGTTCATCTGCCCGAAGATCACGCCCACGGACACGACATCCTCGCCGGGTTCGGCGCCGCCCAGCGAGCCGAACATCTGGGCGGAGAGGTCGTTGGCGGGAAGGGCGAGGAATGAAAGGAAGGTGACCAACACAAAGCGCTTCATATCGCCCTCCATACCAGAATGTGCCAACGGGCAGAGTACGGCGGACGCGGTCGGTTTGTCAAAACGGCCCCGGGGGAAGGTCGGGAAGGACCTCCCACCCGGGGCCGAAGGATGTCAGCGGCTCGGGCCTGCCGGATCAGCTGCCCGGACCGGGAGGATCAGCCGCCCGGGCCCGACCTGCTCCCGTCCGTGGCTACCGCCGGCAGGCGCACGAAGCCGATGCCACGCGCGTCGTCCCACTCGACCACGGTGCCGTGCGGCTCGGAGGCGTCGATCAGGTCCTGGATGATCTTCCTGCCCAGCTCGCGGTCCGCGAACATCGGCCGGCCGCGCACGGTGGTGGGCTGCCCGAACCCCAGCGAGATGGGGTGCAGCTCGAGGCTCACCAGCTCCTCGCCCCGGAACGTGGGCATGGCGACGACCGACTCCCAGATTTCGGCCCGCGCGGGGAAGCCGGTGGTCTCGTTCTGGTAGCGGGTCGCGTTGAAGTCCGCAACCCAGGCATTGGCTTCGCCCTCGAGCCCCAGGCCGGCGTAGTTGTCGTAGGGAAGCCGCAGCAGGGTTTCGTTCTGGAAGATGAAGTCGCCCAGCGAGTAGAGGATGGGCTTGCCCTGGTAGATGTCGATTCCGGTGAGATAGTGGGGTCCGTGTCCCACGAACACGTCCGCTCCGGCATCGATCATCGCGTGCGCGAACTTCTTGAGATACGGGCCCTGGTTGTGGGCGTGGATGGTCACCACCACGTATTCGGCCAGCCGCGATGCGTTGTTTACGACCGCCGCGATCTCCGCCATGTCCACGGGATCGGGGTCGCTGTCGATGCCCGACTCGTCCGCCGGATGGAGCGTCGTGCCGAACACGTTCAGGGGCTCGCCGGGAGCGCCCAGATCACCCTGCTGTCCGATGGCCTCCAGGTCCATCCCCCGAAGCGACTGGCGCAGCTGCTCCAACTGGCCCCGCTCCACGTAGTGCGTGGTGAGCACGTGCAGCGGGTTGAGGCCGGGACGTCCGCGCACCCCGCCCTTGGCCGGACCGGCGACCGAGTGTTCGGGGAATGCCGAGGACACCGAGATCAGCGCGACGCGGCCGTCGTGCGTCTCGAGAAAACGGGCCTCGCGGGCCTCGGCCAGGTTCTCCCCGGTTCCCGCGGTGAGCAGTCCCGCCGCTTCCGAATGCCGGCGCGTGATCCGATGCCCGTCGGCGGCGTAGTCACCCGTGTGATTGTTCGCCATCGACACCATGTCGAATCCGGCCCAGACGAGCTCGTTGGCCAGGTTCGGGTCCGCGCGCATCCAGGTCCCGCCGCTGCGGGCGGCCGGATAAGGCTCGTAGTCGTGGAAGAGCACCTCCAGGTTGACGAACGAGGCGTCCGCGCTCCGCACGAGCTCGATCATGTCGAGGTACTCGCGCTCCTTGTACGGCGAGAGCCGCCGCGTGATGATGGCGTCTCCCGTGAGCGCCACGGTGAACATGCCGTCGGCCGACAGGCTTCCGGACGGGTCCTGGGCGGCGGCCTCGGTGGGGCCAGCGAAGGCGAACAGGGTGATCGCTCCGCCAAAGAGCAAGGATCGCTTGAGCATGCCACTCCTCCTGAAAAACGGGTCGATGCTCGGGTACCGGTTGGCCCGGCTGTCTCGGATGGGCATAGTAAAGGGGTTGGGGGTGTCATCGCGAGTCGGACGCAGGGCCGGCTGAGCGAGCGCGTTTCCCTCTCGACTGGACACCAAAGGCACTTTGGGGGCGGACGCCGATGCTCGGAGTGACGACATTCCTGGGGGCCATCTGGTTCTGGCTGCTGCTGGTCGCGCGTCACCGGGTGGAATCCGGCAGGCCGCCCAGCCACCCCGAGAGCCGCTCGTCGCGAGGATGGGTTCGCGCGGCGCAGGGCGTGGGCGGGTTTTTCGGGGGATTCCTGGGAACGGAGTTCGGAGGCTTTCTGGAGGTGATCGCGGCTGCGGTCGCCATGGCGATCCTGTCGGGCGCCATCGTTCCGCACCAGAAGCGAATCCTGTCGGGCACCTCCCGGGAACTCCGGATCGGACCGGCCGATGGCGAGACGGAGCAGCCCTGGGACGCTGATTGATCGTATGGATACCGTGGCGTCCGCGAGTCGGCCCTGACAGTGGCTTGACCTCGCGCGACGGCCGACAGGATCCGGCAGTCTCGCCACCCGCCTGTTCTGCCGCGGCTGTTAACCGGTTGCGTCCACCGAACGTTCTACATGGTGAAGAAGAGGATCCCCGGCGGTGGAGAGACAGAGTCCCGCCGCTCCGGCAGGATCGGTTCGGAGGATGGCCCCTGGAAGAGAGGTGACAGGTGAACTGGAGCGCGTTCGAGGACATAGTGATGACGCTGGGGCTGTTCGCAGCCGTCGTGGGGATCGTCTGGCTGAGGGCCAGGGTGAATCAGGCTCGGCTGGCCAGGCAGGCCGAGACCCAGCAACAGTTGCTGGCCAAGTTCCAGTCGGGCCGCGAACTCGCGGAGTTCATCGAAACGGACGACGGCAAGCAGTTCCTGGGTCAGTTCGAGTCCGACCCGCATCGCATGATGCTGGTCGTTCTGGGCGCAGGAATCGTCTCGTCCGTTCTGGGGCTCGGCTTCCTCGTGCTCATGATATGGGAGGACGGCTTTCTCTTCCCCGGCATCGGGACGACGGCGCTCGGCGTCGGTCTCATCGCTGCGGCCATCATCTCGAAGAAGCTGTCGGACCAGTGGCGTCAGTAACGAATGCATGAGGACGAGGCCGCGTTCCGCCGGGTCTACGAGCGTACGGCGCCGCGGCTTCGAGCTTATCTGCACCTGGCGGTTAGGGATTCGGCGCTGGCGGACGACGTTCTGCAGGAAGCCTACTACCGTCTGCTTCGCGCCGACATGAAGGATGCAGCCATTGGTCAGGTACGGTCCTACCTGTACAAGACGGCCCGGACGCTGGTTGCGGACCACGGGCGGAGATTGGGTCGCGAGCGAAGACGGCAACGGAGATGGAACTCGCCGGTTTCGGAGAGCCCGAGACATGACCTGACGCTCGACATGCAGCGGCTCTTCGCCCGGCTCTCGGAGAAGGAGCAGGCGCTTCTCTGGCTCGCGTATGTGGAGGGCGCCAGCCACCGCGAGATCGCTGCTTCGCTGGGCATCGGGGCGAACAGCGTCCGTGTCTTGCTGTACCGGGCGCGCAAGAGGTTGGCGGGGATTCTGGAGGGCCACGGGTGGGGCCCGGAGGAGGTGGCATGATCGCGGATCCATGTCCCAGGGAGGAAGCCGTGCTTAAGGCGGCACGGGCGGGAGGATGGAGCGACGAGTTGGCGGCTCATGTTGCGCGATGCGACTCGTGCAGGGAAGCCAGCACTGCGATTCGATGGATGATCGAGCTCGGGCAAACGGTAGACTCGGGACCGGCTTCTCTGCCGGACCCCCACCTGATCTGGCTCAAGGCCCGGATTCGCAGGCGGTCCGGGGCGTCATGGCGCACACTGCTCCCGATATTGATTGCCTGCGGGGCGTCGGCCATCGGATTGGGGATGATCGTCGCACCCCTTCCCGGGAATGCCTGGAGGTCGCTTCGAGAGTGGCTGGCAAGCGCAGGCATCGCGGGGTGGGAACTCCCGAGTCTCGCGTCCCCCGGGCCCCTCGCGATCGCGTGGATGCCCGCCGCACTCCTGCTGATGCTTCTCCTGGTGGTCTCCGCCAGCGAAGCGTAGGCGGGTCGCGCGCCGGTCATCGCATCAGCGCTTCCAGTTCCTCGGGAGATCGCGGCAGCGTGGCGGTCAGCACCTCGGCGCCGTCCTCGGTCACCAGGATCACGTCCTCCACGAAGGCCGCGACGCCGATGTCGTGGTTGTAGTACCACGGCTCGACGGTGAACACCATGCCGGGCGCGAGGGGCTCGTCCATCAGCGCGGGATCGCCTGCCGAGAGGCCGATGTGGTGGCCGAAGAACGAACCGGTCTGCATGTGGGCCTCCTCCTCGTCGGGGATGGCCGCGTAGGCCACGCTGGTGAGGTCGCGCAGGGTGACGCCCGGCCTGACGGCTTCGATGATGGCGTCGGCGACCCGCGTGCTGACCAGCAGTTTCTCCCGCTGGATGTCCGTGAAGGTCCCGTTTACGGGGAAGGTGCGCCCGACATCGCTGATGTAGCCGTCCACCTCGCATCCAACATCGAAGATGACCAGGTCGCCGTCCTCCATTCTGCGGTTGCGGCGGTCGTAGTGGGCTGCCAGCAGGCGCCAGGGCCAGAGGCTGTTGGGACCCGACTTGATGATGGGCGTAAAGGGCAGCGCCTGGGACCCGAAGGTGCGGCAGGTGTTCTCGAACTCGCCCTGAAGGGTGCGCTCGTCGACCCCGGGACGGATGCGCCAGGCGGCCGACTGGATCCCCGCCATGGTGGCATCGGCGGCGACGCGCATGTGATCGATCTCGGCTGGGGTCTTGATCATGCGCAGGCGGGCGACGACGTCGAAGGCGTTGACGATCTCCGCATTCGGATGGTCGGTGCGGAGCCGGAGGATCAGCGACGCGGTCGGGTCCAGGCTTCCGATCAACGGGACGGTCGGGGGCGTGATCTCCCCGGTGGAGCCCGCGTTCACCCGCAGGGTCGCTCCGCCGCGCACCCGAAGCCGGAGGAAGTCGTCCAACCCGTCGATGTCCCGGTACTCGTCGATGCCCGCGATGCTGCGCAGTTGATAGTCGTCGAGCAGCGGGCGCCCGGGGAAGTCGTTGGGCCGCCCCGGATTGTCGAAGCGCGGATCCCGCCGGGGCATGAAGAGGATGGAACGGTCGCGCTGGGCGTCGAGAACGAGCATCGAATGTACGACTTCGAGGCCGGTCAGATACCAGAAGTCCTCAAGCTGGCGGAAGGTCTCGCCGCGGGTGAGCCCGTCGGAGGAGGGCGTGAGCAGGAGCCCGCCCCCGCTGGCGCGCAGGCCGTCCAGGATGCGCGCGCGGCGGTACGCGTACTCCTGCGCCCGGAATTCCAGCCGGGTCCAGTCGGTGTAGCGCTGTTCGGGGGTCTGGGCGGCCAGGGGCTCCATGCCCCTGCCGGGACCCGTGACAAGGGACGGGCCGGGGCCCGCAGATGCGAGAATGAGCACGATGACGCCGCGGCGGAACACTCTGGCCGACATGATTCACGATCCCTGGTCGAAGACGGATGCCGTTTCCGGCAAATTGGCGATCCGGGAGTCCGCCGTCCATGGCGGGGAACCGGAACGGCGAGTCATGCTGCCGCCCCTACTCAACAGCCCGCGAAAACCGTACACTCTTCCCGTCCTTACACACTACCGCCCGAGGAACACACGATGTTCGACCTCCGTCTCCGAACCTGTCAGGCGTTCTCGCACTCCGGCCTCGTCTTTTTCCGCCGCATCCCGGCGCTGTCGGCTCTGGTTCTGCTTGCGGCACTGCTCCCGCCGGCGTCCACGGCGGGGGGCCTGCCCGGCGGGCTCCATGCCCAGGAGTCCGACGAGGACGCCCCGGCGGAACTCAACTCCGGTCTGCTCTCGTCGTTCAGGTGGCGGAGCATCGGCCCCGCCGTCGCATCGGGCCGCATCGCCGACATCGCCATCGACCCGACCGATCGCAGCACCTGGTACGTGGCGGCCTCCTCCGGGAACGTCTGGAAAACCACGAACGCGGGGACCACCTGGACGCCCATCTTCGACGACTACGGCTCGTATTCCATCGGGGCCATCGCGCTCGACCCGAACGACCACCTCACCCTCTGGGTGGGTACGGGCGAGAACAACGGCCAGCGCTCGGTGGGCTACGGCGACGGCGTGTACAAGTCGGTGGACGGCGGGCGCTCGTTTACGAACATGGGACTCGAGACCTCCGAGCACATCGGCATGATCGCGGTGCATCCTGACGATTCACGCACTGTGTTCGTGGCGGCTCAGGGGCCGCTCTGGAACGCGGGCGGCGAGCGCGGGCTCTACCGCACGCGGGACGGCGGCGAGAGCTGGGAGCTGGTGCTCGAGATCGACGAGCACACGGGCGTGAACGAGGTCTACTTCGATCCGCGGAATCCGGACGTGATGTACGCGTCCTCGTGGCAGCGGCGCCGGCACCAGTGGACCATGATCGACGGGGGTCCCGGCTCGGGCATCCACAAGTCCACCGACGGGGGCGAGACCTGGCGGGCCATCAACCGCGGGCTTCCCTCCGGGGACAAGGGGCGCATCGGGATGGCGATTTCGCCGATCAACCCTGATGTGCTCTACGCCATCGTCGAGGCGTCGGGGAATGACGGCGGGACCTTCCGCTCGGAGAACATGGGCGAGAACTGGAGCCGTACGTCGCGCTACCAGTCGACCGCGCCGATGTACTATCACGAACTCTATGCCGACCCTCATCGTTTCGACCGAATCTATGCCATGGACACCTTCCTGGAGATGTCCGACGACGGCGGCGAGACCTGGAGCCGGCTGCCCACTCAGAGCGTGCATGTCGACCATCACGCAATCGCGTTCGACCCGGACGACCCGGAGCACCTGATACTGGGGAACGACGGCGGACTGTACGAGACTTTCGACTTCGGGGAGAACTGGAGTCACTTCACCAATCTTCCGCTCACGCAGTACTACAAGGTCGCGACCTCCAACGACGAGCCCTTCTACTATGTCTATGGGGGCACGCAGGACAACAACACCATGGGCGGGCCGTCGCAGACGCTCGGGGGCGGCATCCGCAACTCGGACTGGTATGTGACGCTGGGGGGCGACGGCTTCGATCCGGTGATCGATCCGGAGAATCCCGACATCATCTATTCGCAGTTGCAGCACGGCGTACTGTCGCGTTTCGACCGGGGAAGCAAGGAGCGGCTCGATATTCAGCCCCAGGCCGATCCCGGCGGACCGCCGCTGCGCTGGTACTGGGATGCGGGGCTGATCATGTCGCCGCACGACAATCACCGGCTCTATTTCGGGGCCCAGATCCTCTTCCGGAGCGACGATCAGGGCTCGAGCTGGCGCGCCATTTCCGGGGATCTGTCGCGCAACCTCGACCGCAACCAGTTGGAGGTGATGGGGCGCGTGTGGAGCGTCGACGCGGTGGGCAAGAACCGGTCGACGTCGGTGTTCGGGCACATCGTGGCCATCTCCGAGTCGCCGCTGGTCGAGGGACTGATCTATGTCGGTACGGACGACGGCCTGGTGCAGGTCACCGAGGACGGAGGCGAGACGTGGCGCGAGATCGCGAGCCTTCCGGGCGTGCCGGACACGAGCTTCGTGCACGACGTCGAGGCCTCCCTGCACGATCCCGACGCTGTCTTCGCCGTGGTGAACAACTTCAAGCGCGGCGACTACCGGCCCTATGTCCTGAAGTCCGAGGACCGCGGACGCAGCTGGACCGCGATTACCGGCGGGCTGCCCGACAACAGCCCGTCCTTCTCCATCGTTCAGGACCATATCGAGCCCGACCTGCTCTTCCTGGGGGCGGAATTCGGGGCCTTCGTGTCGGTGGACGGGGGCGAGTCGTGGATGGAGTTCGACAGCGGGCTGCCCA
>VXNP01000129.1 GCA_009840525.1 Gammaproteobacteria bacterium | reverse complement strand
GGGCGGGCGGGGGCACAGTCATCCGATCGGCTCGGGAACTCCGCGAGCTCGGGATCGAATTCGGAGCTTTCTATCAACTGGTGGACGACTTCCTCGACTACTGCCCCGGAGACGACACCGGAAAGCGCAAGCTGCAGGACTTCAGGAACCGGGTCTGGACCTCCGTGCTCGGCGACCGCGGAGCCAGGTGGTTCGATCTCACCCCCGAAGAGGCGCTGCGCGAGTTCTTCCGGAAGGGGATAAACGGCACGGAACATGTCCCGGCCGTTCCGTCCATGGCACATGACGCGTTGGAAGGTCTGCGCGCCCGCGGCTCGGAGCTGGCGGGCAGGCTCCTGGCAGCACAGGCCGACCCGGCCCTCGTCGACCTGATCCGCGGATGGATCCGGCGCTGCGAGCGCGCCGCGCGGGCCGGCATCGGACAGCTCGGTGCCGGACCGATCATGAAGGGCGGGTCCCGACCCCCCTCCTCCGGCGACCTCCGGCCGGCGGGCGCGGCCGGCGCCCCGCCTTCCCCCGCAACCATCGCGGCCATCGCGGCCCGCGCCCAGGCGCTCGGGCCCCGCCGGGAGTGGGGGCGCTACTTCGCCCGCCACAGCCGCAGCTTCTCATTCGCCGCCCGGCTCTTCGCGCCGGAGGAACGCAGGAGGGTTCGGGAGATCTACGCCTGGTGCCGGTTCACGGACGACCTCGTGGACGAGACCTCCTCACCCGGCGTCGAGCTGCATCGGGCGCTTGACGCCTGGGCCGCCATCTGCCGGGCGGCCTACGAGGGAGAGGCGACGGGGATCCCCCTCGCCGACGCGGTCATGGGCGAGATGGCAGGCCGGGGCATCCCGTTCGACCTCGCCTCCGAACTCATCGAAGGCGTGCGCATGGATGTCGAACCGCGCGTCTATCGGACCATGGACGAGCTGCGCCTCTATACCCATCGGGTCGCGTCCGTGGTGGGCGCCTGGCTGACGTATTCGTTCGGCGTGCGGGACGGCTGGGTGATCGGGCGCGCACACGCGCTTGGGCACGCCATGCAGCTCACCAACATCATCCGCGATGTCGGAGAGGACCTCGGGCGCGGGCGGCTCTACCTCCCGGCCGACCGCATGGCCGCCCATGGCGTCAACCGGGAGTCGCTGTTTGAAGCGCGGGCTCGGGCGCGGAACGGAAGGGGAGTGGGAGCCGCGTACTCCGGGCTGCTCGAGGAATTCATCGGCATCGCCGATGCCGCCTACGCCGACGCGTACGAAGGCATGCCCCACCTGCCGGCTTCCTTCCAGCGCGCCGTGGCGGTGGCCGCGCAGGTCTATCAGGGCATCCACGACCAGGTACGCGCCAACGGTCACGACAATCTGAACCTCCGCGCCCACACCTCCCTGCCGGCAAAGGTGGTACTCGCCCGCCGGGGCTACGGGCGCCTGCGGGCCGGCCGGCGGAGGCGCCTCGAACGGCACCCCGCCGCCCCAGGGTAGGCGCCCCATGGCTTCCGGGTCCGCCGGGCGCACCAATGGCGCGGCGCCGCGTCCAACGCAGCGCGGCTCCGACGGGGGCAAGCCGCTCCGCGCCGTTGTGATCGGGAGTGGCTTCGGCGGCCTCGCCGCGGCCATCCGCCTCCAGGCGGCCGGGGTATCCACCACCCTTGTCGAGCAACGCGCGCAGCTAGGCGGACGGGCGGGCCAGTTGCGCCGGGACGGATACGTGTTCGACACCGGCCCCAGCCTGATCACGGCTCCCGCGCTCCTCGAGGACGTGTTCGCGGCGGCCGGCCGGCGCCTCGGCGACTACGTCTCCCTGGTCCCCCTCGACCCCTTCTACCGGGTCTGGTTTCACGACGGCACCTGGCTCGACTACACCTCGGACATGGAGCGCATGAAGGCGTCGATGGCGAGGTACTATCCAGGGGACGCGGCGCGCCTCGAGGACTTCTTCGCCGCTCTCCGACCCATCCATGACGCCGTCATCACCGAGGGGCTGGGGGCCCGCCCGTTCGACACGCTCGCCGCCATGGTCCGGTTCGCGCCCCGGGTGGCCCGCCTGAACGCCTGGAGGCCGGTCGCCCGCTCCGTGGCGCGACACTTCCACAACTGGCGCCACCGTTTCCTGTACTCGTTCCATCCTCTGTTTCTCGGAGGCAACCCGTTCCGCGCCCCCTCCATCTTCCTCATGATCCCGTACCTGGAGAAGGAAGGCGGCGTCTGGTATGCGCGCGGGGGCATGTACAGCTTGGTCACCGCCCTGGAGACCGTCTTCCGCGAGATCGGCGGCGTCGTGTACACGGAAACGCCGGCACTGCGCGTGGAGGTGCTCAGGCGAAGGGTGAGGGGCGTTCGTGTGGGCGGGACGGGGGGCCGCGAACTGCCCCGGTCGTTCCTTCCCGCCGATGTCGTCGTGAGCAACGCCGACCCGGGGCACACCTACGGGCGGCTCCTGGGTCACGTGCGCCGGCGCCGCTGGACCGACGACCGGCTCGCGCGCCTGCATCAGTCGATGAGCTGCTTCCTGCTCTATCTCGGCGTGCGCAGGCGTTACCCGCAGCTCATGCACCACACCATCATCGTCGGGCCCCGGTACGAGGGCCTGGTGCGCGACATCTTCGACCGGAAGACGCTGCCCGGAGACTTCAGCATGTACCTGCACACGCCGTCCCGGACCGACCCCTCCATGGCGCCTCCGGGCTGTGAAAGCATGTATGTCCTGGTGCCCGTTCCGAACGGCGCCTCGGGCATCGACTGGGGCATCGAGGCACCCCGAATGACGCTTCGCGTGCTCGACGCCCTCGAAGCCTGGGGGCTGGAGGGGCTCACCGGGGCCGTGGAGGTGCGGGAGGTCTTTACCCCCGACGACTTCACGACCCAGTTCGGCGCGGTCCTGGGCAACGCGTTCGGGATCGAGCCCAGGCTGACTCAGACGGCGTGGTTCCGGCCGCACAACCGGAGCGAAGAGGTCGGCGGGCTCTACCTCGCGGGAGCCGGAACCCATCCCGGCGCGGGCGTGCCGGGCGTGGTGCTCTCGGCCGCGGCGACCTTTCACGCCATCGCGCAGGACTTCGGGTTGCGATAGCAGTCCGCGGAACAATCCGCGCGAGCGGCGATGCGCCGGGCCGGCAAGTCTCAGGACACGGATTTGCCGGAGTAAACCCCAACCAGAAAGCGCTCCACCGCGACGCTGGTTGCGTCCCACGACAGCGACTCGGCGTAGGCGCGCGCGCCCGCTCCTAGCTGCCCGCAAAGTTCCCGATCCGTGACCAGCCTGCGGATCGCCCCGGCGAGCGCTTCGACGTCGCCGTGGGGTACGAGCAGTCCCGTCTGTCCATCCAGCACCGCCTCGCGCAGTCCGGGGGCGTCACTCGCGACCGAGGGCGTGCCGCAGGCGCCGGCCTCGAGCACGGTGATCCCCCAGCCCTCCTTGGGTGACGTGAGCCCGTGCACCCACGATGTGCGCATGAGGTCGATCTTCGTCCGGTCGTCCACGAATCCGAGGAAGATGACCCGATCCTCCACGCCCAGCTCCCCCGCCAGCTTCTCCAGCTCCGGCCGGGCGTCGCCCGCGCCGGCCACCTTCAAGTCGACGCGCAGCCCCTGCCGCGCGAGCTCCGCCACCGCGCGCACCAGCAGGTCGACGCCCTTGTAGCGCTTGAGGCGTCCCAGGTAAAGCAGAGAAGGCGCGGGCGTCCTGCGGCCCTCCGGGTGCGGCGCGTAGTGCGCGGTGTCCACCCCGACCGGAATGACCTCCATGGGAGCCCGCAGCCCGCGCCGGGTCAGGTCGTCGCGCGTGCTCCGCGAAACCGCAATGGTGGGCCGGCCGCGATACACCAGCGGAAGCGGGCGTTCCATGAGCCAGGTCGCCGACGCGAGGGGGAAGGAGGCTTCGCGGAAGGCGGTGAGCCCGAACAGGTGGTGCACGAGGGGCACGACCGGGGCCGACGTCCACCACGGCGAGAAGAGGGGCACCTTGTTGAGGTTGTCCACCACCACGTCCCAGCCGTCGCGCCGCAGGTTGCGCAGGTAGTACCAGGGCGCGGCCATCGAGAAGGTGTAGCGTCCGCCGGTCCTGTGAACCTCGATGCCGTCCAGCCGCACGCGGGGTTCGCACTCCGCGAAGCCCGACGCGAGCAGCGTAACGTCGTAGCCCCGTCCGGCGAGGCGGCCGAAGACCTGGTGGACGTGCTCCTCGGCGCCCCCGGCCTGCGGGTTTTCCCGGTCCTGCCAGTTCAGGACGAGGATTCGGCGCACGGGCTCACGCCGGGCGCGGCGGGGCGGCCGGGCGCGCGGTGGCGATCTTGTGGGCCATGCGATGGCTAGCCGCGCCGTCCGAGCCGCGCAGCGACGCGGGGATCTTCCTTCCAGTTGGCGGCCGTGGTCTCCAGCTGCACGGTCACGTGCCGGATGTTGAACTCCTCGTTGGCGATGGTCCGGATGCGGCCGAGCAGGGAGTCCATCTCCCCCCGGCGCTCCGGGTCGACCAGGACATGGGCGGCGAGGGCGTCGGATCCCGGCGTCTGCGTCCAGACGTGCACGTCGTGCATCAGGGTCACCCCGGGCAGATCCTCGATCCGGCGGCAGAGCCGGTCGACGTCGATGTGCTCCGGCGTGCCCCCGCGCAGCATGTGGACGACGTGGGCCAGCAGGCGCCAGGTGTTCACGAGCGCCAGGACGGCGATCAGGGCCGCACCCGCGAGATCCGCAGCCTGCCATCCGAACATCCGGATGGTCAGGCCCGCCAGGACCGCGGCCGCCGGACCCATGACGCTCGGGAGGGTCTGCGCCCGCGCGTGCGCGCCGCCCTCGTGCTTCTGCGCGGGCTGCTTCAGCATGAGCACGACGATGAGATGCACCGCCAGCCCGATCACCGCGACACCCAGCAGGAGTCCGCCGTCGACGTCGGATCCCTCGCCGAACCGGCCCCACGCCTCGAGCAGAACCCACGCCGCGACCGCCCACAGCACGAGCGCGTTGGCCAGAGAGGCGACGATTTCGGCGCGCTGGTAGCCGAAGGTGCGTCGCACGGCGCCGGCGGACGCGTCCGATCCGGTGGCCAACAGCGCCGGTCCCATGGCCACGCCCAGGGTCAGCCCGTAGCCGGCGTCGGCGAGGAGCGCCAGGCTGCCGGACACGATCCCGCCGGCCACCTTGGCGATGGTCACGGCGACGACGAGGGCGAGCGAGATGCGCAGGCTGGTCATGGATTCGGTCCGGTGTGTGAAGGGAAAGAGGTTCGCGGGGCGTGCCGGCTGGCCCTCAGCTGGCTCTCGGGGTCGCCCGGTACTTGTTGAACCAGGCCACGATGTTGGCGATCTTGGCCATGAGCTGGCTGGGTCGCCGGCTCATGTCGTGGGAAGCCCCGGGCAGCCGGATTACCGCCGTGTCGATCTCGCGCATCTTCAGGGCGTGGAAGAGCTGGTACGACTCCGACAGCGGCGTGCGCAAGTCCTCCTCACCGGTAATGATCAGCGTCGGGGTGTCGATTTCGCCGGCCAGGGACAGCGGAGAGAATTCCCAGTAGGGGTCCGGGTTCTCCCAGGGCAGGCCGTCATAGCGGCTGAAGTAGTAGCCGTACCAGTTGTCCGCGGTGAGCGTCTTGCTGATCCAGTTGATGACCGGCTTCTGCGCCACCGCGGCGCGGAATCGATCGGTCTTGCCAACGATCCACGCGGTCATGATCCCGCCCGCGCTGCCCCCGGTGACGAAGAGGTTGTTCTCGTCGATGTACCCTCGTTCGATCACCGCGTCGACGCCGGAGATGATGTCGTCGTAGTCCTGGCCGGGATAGTTGTGGTAGAGCAGGTCCGCGAACTCCTCGCCGTAGCTGGTGCTGCCTCTGGGATTGGGGTAGAGGACGACATACCCAGCGGCGGCGAGAAGCTGCATCTCGGCCGAGAAGCGGTCGCCGTAGTTGGAGACCGGCCCGCCGTGAATCTCGACGATCAACGGATGGCGCCGCGCCGGGTCGAAGTCCGGCGGCTTGACGATCCAGCCCTGAATGGGACGGCCGTCGAACGACGATTCCCACCAGATCTCCTCCACCTCACCCAGCGTGCGGTTTGCGAGCAGATCGTCGTTGAGCGCGGTGATGCGCCGCGGTCCGTTGTCGCCGCGAAGGCGCACGGCCACCTCGCCGGGCATGTCCGGGCGGGTCTGGTTGAGCGCGATGCCGCCGGCCCCCGCGACCGAGAAGGAGCCGCCGCCATAGGGCCGCCCGTACGACGTGCCGCCCAGGTCCTCCGCCAGCACCTCGATCTCACCGTCCAGCGTCACGAACCCGACCCTGGAATTGCCCTCGTCGTCGTACTGGAAGTAGAGGCCGCTGCCGTCCGAAGCCCACACCGGGTTCGCGACGCTGCGGTCCAGCCCGGCGGTGACGACGCGCCGCCCGCTGCCGTCCAGGTTCATGACCTGCAGCCGGCTCACCTGGTAGGTGCGCGTGCGATCCTCGTAGCCGACGAAGGCGACCTGCCCCCCATCGGGCGAAACCGCGGGGCTCTGGTCGGGACCGGGCCGGTCGGTCAGGGCGCGGATCTCCCCGCCCGCAACCGGCGCGATGTACAGCTCGGAGTTCCGGTAGTCGAGCACCCGGTCCGGGTTGCGGTTGGACGAGAACACGAGGCTCCGGCCGTCGGGCGTCCAGGCGGCGGCGCTTGAGTGCTGGAAGTCGCCCGTGGTCACCTGGACGGGGGTGCCCCCCTCCGCCGGGATGACGAACAGGTGGTTGTATCCGAAGTCCAGGTAGCCGACCCCGTCCTGCCGGTTCTTGAAGCGGTCCTCCATGATGGGCGGGGCCGCCCACTCGGCCCCCTCGGGCGGGCGCGGCGGCGCCACCAGGCTCGGCGCCGGGTAGGGCACCAGCATGTTGAAGGCGATTCGGCGGCCGTCGGGCGACCAGCGGATGCCGCCCGGCGACTCGGTCAGCTGGGTCAGGGTGGCGGTCTCGCCCGTGTCCATCCAGCGCAGGTGGATCTGTCCGCCCGCCGTGTAGGCGAGCCGGGTGCCGTCCGGCGACCACCGCGGCGACCCACCCTCGCCCAGGCGCCGGTGCCCGGACCCGTCCACGTTCACGATCCACAGTTCCGAACGGCGCCGGTCGCGCATGATGTCCATCGAGTTGCGCACGTAGACGACCTGGCTGCCGTCCGGAGAGATCTGCGGGTCGCCCGCGAACTCGAGCGCAAAGACATCCATGGGCTCGAAGTGGCTCTGGGCCGCCGCCGCGGGAGCGGTGGCCAGGGCGGCCAGAAGGGCGGCGGTGAACGTGGCTCCCGCCGGCGGCGGGCTTGTCAGGGGGCGACTCTTCTCATGCATCGGCTTGCTCGCGGAGTTCGGTTGTGTGAAGAAGTCCTGCGCAAAGTCCACCGGATGAGCGCGGACGGCAACCGGTCTCCCGCGTTTCCACGCCCGCCGCGCTGCCCGTCCCCGAACCGGCTGCCCTGGTCCGCGGAGCCGCCGGCCGGTTCGTCACAAGGGTACCAGACACGTATCCTGCATTGGATTGTCGCCCATTCCCAATGGAGATCGACCGATGAACCGCATCGAATTGCTGCGCGGTTTCCTCCGCGTTCTGCTCCTCCGCCCGGCACTTCTTCTCACCCCGGGCCTGGTCGCCGCCGCGTCGCTCTCCACGCCGGTCCCGGCCTCGGCCGCCCAGGACGCCTACGAGTACCCGGATCCATTCCCCGGGGGCTACCCGTCGCTCGCGGGTGCCGGTGGCGCGGGGCGGATGTACATGGAGAGCTATTTTCCCCCGCCGGTGACGGCTTCCCCCACATATCCCGCGTGGTCGCCCGACGGCGAAGAACTGGCGTTTGCGTACCAGGGGAGGATCTGGATCGTCGCGGTCGAGGGCGGGACCGCGCGCCAGCTCACCAGCGGCCCCGGCTACCATTCCCAGCCCAGTTGGTCGCCCGACGGGCGCCAGGTCGCCTACGCGGCCGACATCGACCGCAACTTCGACATCTTCGTGGTGGAGGTCGCGACGGGGGCGTCGCGGCAGTTGACCGACCACCCGTTTCTCGACCTCCGGCCCCGCTGGTCGCCCGACGGCTCGCGCATCCTCTTCACCACCGAGCGCGACGGTACCTTCGACCTCTGGGTGTACGACCTGACGCGCGGGGCCGCCGAGCCGGTGATCGCCGATCCCGACGTGAACGACATGGCCGGTGACTGGATCGGCTCGAGTGGGGACATCGTCTTCGTGTCGCGGCGGGGCGAGGCCGCGCTGGGTTCGGGCTCGCTCTGGCGCTGGCGCGCGGAGACCGGGGAGTCCGAACTCCTCATCCGCATCGAGACCAACTACCAGGCGGCTCCGGTCGTCGCCTCCCACGGGGGCATCGTCGCGTACATCACCGACGCGTCCGGCAACAACGATCTCTACGCCGTCCCCAGTGCGAAATCGCTGCGCGGCATCCAGCCGGTACGCCTCACACACACGCGCACGGACGAGTACTTCCCGTCATGGTCACCGGATGGCGAGCGCATCGTCTTCGCCCGCAACGGCGGCACCGACGACCAGCCGCGCACCATCGACGGCGGGATGGGCTTCGCGCTGTACACGGTCGGGCGGGGCGGCGGTCAGCCCCGGCGAGTGCGCATCGACGGCTACGCGTGGTCGGAGCCGACCGGCCAGCTGCGGGTGCGCGTCACCGACTCCGGCGGGGAGTTGTTGCCGTCGCGCATCTATCTGACGGGCGCCGACGGGCGGGCGTACTTCCCCCACGGCAGCTATCCGCGCGTCGTCAGCGTTACCGAGGACTACTACTTCCACAGCGACGGCAGCTTCACGGTGACCCTCCCCGCCGGCGAGGCGAGCCTCGAAGCCTGGCGCGGCTTCGAATACGAGCCCGTCTCGCGTCCCGTCGAGGTGCGGGCGGGCGAGCACACCATTGTCGAGGTCCAGCTCGACCGCTGGATCGACATGGCCGCCGAAGGCTGGTACTCGGGCGACAACCACATCCATCCCAACTACGGCGGGCACTACTTCATCACTCCCGCCGATCTCGGCGACAAGGCTCGGGCCGAAGACCTGAACGTGGCCAACGGCATGATCGCCAACTACTGGGGCAACAGCCGGGTCGAGGATCTGGAACACTTCCTCGGGCGGCCGCATCCGCATCCGCACGGCGACCCCAGGACCATCGTCTACTACAACGAGGAATACCGGCCCAGCTATTTCGCCCACCTCTCGCTGCTGAACCTGGTCGAACTGATCACGCCCTTCTACATCGGCTCGGTCGGCACCGCCCACCAGGCCCTCTATCCCGACAACGCGCACGTTCTTCGCCGCGTCCACGAACAGGGCGGCATCGGTGGCTACGTGCATCCCTTCGGGCTCCGGCACCGCGACCCGAATGCCGCCGGAGCCGGCTCCGCCCGCGAGTTGCCCGTGGATGCCATCCTCGGCCTGGCGGACTTCGTGGACGTGGCGTGCATCTGGAGCGACGAGCTGGGAACGGCCGAGATATGGTATCGCCTGCTCAACACCGGATCCCGCATTCCCGCAACGGCGGGCACGGATGTGATGTCGGACATCTGGCGGCACCCCGCGGTCGGCACCACGCGCACGTATGTCCATACCGGCGAGGGCCGGCTCGACTACGACGCCTGGGCCGACGCCATGGCGGCGGGACGCGCCTTCGTGACCAGCGGCCCCATCCTCAAGCTCGATGTCTCGGGCAGGGACATGGGCGAGGAACTTCAGGTCGCCGCGGGCGAAAGGGTAACGGTGAACGCCACCGCCGAGTCGCTCTTCCGCATGCACCGCCTGGAGATCATCCAGGACGGGCGCGTGGTGCATGCCGTCGAAGCCGGCGGCGACGGCAAATCGCTCAGCGCCGAACTGGAGATCCCGGTCGAAAACTCAGGCTGGATCGCCGTGCGCGCCCTGGGGCCGCCACAGCACGGCGCCATGGACAGCTACCTGTTCGCGCACACCAACCCGGTCTTCGTCATCGCCGACGACGAGCCCATCCGCTCCCGCGAAGACGCCGCCTTCTTCGTGCGCTGGATCGATCAGGTGCTGTACGAGCTGCGGTTCATGGACCGCTGGGACGACCCCGCGCATAAAGAGGAGGTTCTCGCGACCTTCGAGGAGGGACGCCGCCTCTATCAGGCTCAGGTGGAGGATCCCTGACTCCGCGCTGTCGCCGTCAAGTGGTCCACGGGATCCTCCTCGGTGCAGTCTGCGGCCGAGGCGCTCAGAGTCCACAAGCACGTGCGCGGTAAGCGCTTCGTACCCCTCAGTGCCGGTGGTCCTCGCGTCCCTGGTGCAGTACCACATGAAGGAGTGTGCCTGCCACGAAGGCTTCCACGAGGTGGCTGTCGACGAAGGGCAGGTCGGTCATTACCCCGGCGCCGACCACGTATCCAGCCAGCGTGCCGACCAGGATCGCAGCCACGCCCGCGCCCGCAGCCACCGCCCCATGACGCGGCGCCACCAGCCACCAGATCAGCAGTCCCACCCCCACCCGGTGCACCACCACGGCCAGCACGAACGCGGGGGAAGCGCCGGCCATGAGCGCACTCCCCTCCACCAGCGCGTGCACCGAAATGGCCAGTACGGCGAAGAGGATGGTCGCGTCGTCGGTGTAGCGGGCAAGGGTATGGGACAGTCGCTCGACCAACACGAGCAGCCCGGCCCCGAGCGCCACCATGACGACGGGCACCAGATTCCGTTCTTCCCAGGCATGCGGCACTACCTGGACCGCCACGAGAAGCGGAAGCACGACAATGACCGCCTTGTCGAGCAGCCTGACCGTGCGCGGCCGGTGGTGCATCGTGACGTAGATGAGCACCCCGGCCAGGGGGGCCAGCAGCGCGGAGATGATCGGAACCATGGCCACAAAATAGCCGTTTCGTCAACCTTGCGCGGAGGGTCCACGCGAGCTATTCGTCTACGGTTAGGCGTCTTCAGGATCGTGGAGAGGAATGTCATGCGCGCACTCGCGGCATCCGGGCTCATCTCGGGACTTCTGCTTGCGAGCGGAAGCAGCTTCGTTGGCCAGGGCGCGGCCGGGCCGGATCGGGGACCGGCCACGCGCGCGGGCCAGCCCCCGGCCGCCACCGCCAGCCACGGCTCGGCCACCATCGCCAACGAAGACCTCACTGCCGTGGTCGTCCGCTACTGCCAGGTCTGCCACAACGACTTTCTCCAGACCGGCAACCTGTCCCTGATCGGCTTCGATGTGGCCGCCGCCCCGAGCACGGCGGAGACGGCGGAAAAGATGATCCAGAAGCTGCGCGCCGGAATGATGCCGCCGCCGGGCATCCCGCGCCCGGGGGGCGACACCCTCCAGCTGCTGGTCGAGACCCTCGAGGCCAACATGGACCGGGCCGCTGCGCAAGCCCCCAACCCGGGCGGCCGCACCTTCCAGAGGCTGAATCGCGCCGAGTACCAGAGGTCGATCCGGGACCTTCTTGAGATCGAAATCGATGCGGCGAACTTCCTTCCGCTCGATACCAAGAGCGCGAACTTCGACAACATCGCGGACGTGCAGCTCCTGTCTCCGACGCTGCTGAGCGCGTATCTGAAGGCGGCCAGCGAGATTTCGCGCCTCGCGGTCGGCAACCCGCTCGCGGGGAACCAGGAAACCACCTACCGCATTCCCCGGCTCGCCTCCCAGCGTGAGCGGGTGCCCGGGGCGCCCTACGGATCGCGCGGCGGCACCTCGGTGGTGCACAACTTCCCCGCCGACGGGACCTACGAGTTCAGCGTTTCCTTCCATTACTCCCCGGAAGGCTACCTCTTCGGCCGTAACGAGCCGGGCGAGGCGGTGGACATCTCGATCGACGGCGAGCAGGTCGCGCTGCTGCCCGTCGACCGCTTCATGGGCGAAGTCGACCCCGGCGGCAAGGGCCTGATTCTCGAGACCGGCCCCATCCAGGTGCGCGCGGGCCCACATCGAGTCTCCGCGGTCTTCATTCCGACCGAGCGCGGCCCGGTGGACGATCTCTTCTCCGCGCACGGGCACAGCATTGCCGACACCCAGATCGGCATCGGATACGGCCTGACCATGCCGCCCCACATCCGCGACCTGGTGATCAAGGGACCGGCCAGGGTGACCGGCGTCTCGGACACCCCGAGCCGCCGCAACATCTTCTCCTGCCGTCCCACCGGACCGGAAGAGGTGCGGCCGTGCGCCCGCGCCATCATCGAGCGGCTCGCGACCGACGCCTACCGCCGGCCGGTGGATGAGGCGGACCTGAGCGGGCTGATGGCTTTCTACGACCAGGGTGAGCAGGAGTCCGGCTTCGAAGGCGGCGTCCGTTACGCCCTCGAGGCGATCCTCGCCAGCCCGCACTTCATCTTCCGCTTCGAGGAATGGCCGGAAGGAGTGGAGCCGGGCGAAACCTACCGCATCAGCGACATCGATCTGGCCTCCCGCCTCTCCTTCTTCCTCTGGGCGTCGCCTCCGGACGAGGAGCTGGCGAGCGTGGCGCGCACGAATCGGCTTTCGGGACGAACGTTGCGCGAACAGACGCTGCGCATGCTGGCCGATCCTCGCTCAAGCGCGCTCAGCAGCCGTTTCGCGGCGCAGTGGCTGCGCCTGTCGGATCTGGAGAAGCTGAACCCCGATATGGTGCTCTTTCCGGACTACGACCAGCAGCTCGGCGATGCGCTCATCCGCGAGACCGAGCTTTTCTTCGACCACCTGTTCCGCGAAGACCGACCGGTTACCGAATTCATCACCGCGGACTACACCTTCCTGAACGAACGCCTGGCCACCCACTACGGGATTCCCGGGGTGGTCGGCGAGGAGTTCCGCAAGGTGCAGTACCCGTCGGAACGGCGCCGCGGCGTCTTCGGCCACGGCAGCGTGCTCGCCCAGAGTTCGCTCGCCAACCGCACTTCCCCGGTTCTGCGCGGGAAGTGGGTGATGGAGGTCATCCTCGGCACGCCACCTCCTCCTCCGCCCCCGGGGATACCCGACCTCGACGAAACCGAGGGTACTGAAGGCACGCGCATGCTCACCACACGCGAGCGCATGGAAATCCATCGCGCCAACATGGTCTGCAACGCGTGCCACCAGTTCATGGATCCGATCGGGCTGGCGCTCGACAACTTCGACGTCACCGGCCGCTGGCGCATTCGCGAGAACGGCATCGCCCTCGACACCCGGGGCCAGCTCTACGACGGCACGCCGCTCACCAGCCCCACGGACCTGCACGAGGCGATGCTGCGGCTGAAGACACCGGTGCTGCGCAACTTCACGGTGAACCTGATGGCCTATGGCCTGGGACGCCGCGTGGAATACTACGACATGCCCGCCGTGCGGCGGATCGTGCGGCGAGCCGAAGAGAACGACTTTCGTCCTTCCGAGTTCATCCTCGGCATCGTCGAGAGCGACGCCTTCCGCATGCGCAGGGCAGCGGAACTGGCTACGGAAGCACAACGCTGAAGGCGCACAACGAGACTACAGGACAGGGCTACCCCGTCACCGACAGGAGCACGACATGAAGTTCATCACCGGAACCCACATTCCGCGGCGGACCTTTCTCCGGGGCTCGGGGGCCGCGCTTGCGCTGCCTCTTCTGGACAGCATGATTCCCGCCGGCAGGCTCTGGGGCGATGTGGCCGCCGAAGTGCAGAAGCCGCGGCTCATCGCCATCGAGAACTCGCACGGAGCCGCGGGGAGCAACGAGTGGGGTGCGACCCAGCACCTGTGGGCTCCCGCGAAGCTCGGTCGCGGCTTCGATCTGAGCCCGAGCGCGCTCCAGCCGCTGGAGAGCTTCCAGGATCGCCTGACCATCATCAGCAACACCGATGTGCGGCAGGCGGAGGCCTTCGCCCCGAAGGAAATCGGCGCCGACCACTTCCGGTCCAGCGCCACCTTCCTCACCCAGGCGCATCCGCGGCGCACCGAGGGATCCGACGTCTACGTCGGCACCTCCATGGACCAGCTCTTCGCCCAGCGTTTCGGCCAGGAGACCGCGATTCCGTCCATGCAGCTCTGCATCGAGAACGTGGACCAGTCGGGCGGCTGCTCGTACGGGTACGCCTGCGCGTACACGGATTCAATCAGTTGGGCCTCGCCCACCGATCCGCTCCCCATGACCCGGGATCCCCGCGTGGCCTTCGACCAGCTCTTCGGAGCCGGAGGCACGCCCGAGGAGCGCGCGCGCCGGCGCCGCACCCAGGCGAGCATCCTCGACTGGGTCACCGAGGAGGTCGCGCGGCTGCGTGCCGCCCTCCCGCCCGAGGACCGGATCCGCATGGAGCACTACCTCGAGGACGTACGCGAACTGGAGCGGCGCATCGAGCGCACCGAGGCCCGCAACACCAGCGGGTTCGAGCGCGAGCTGCCCGAGGCCCCGGTGGGCGTGCCGGACTCCTACACCGAGCACGTGCAGATGATGTTCGACCTGCAGGCGCTCGCCTTCCAGACCGACATGACCCGGGTCTTCTCGCTCAAGATGAGCCGAGACGTGTCGTCGCGCGTCTTCCCGGAGAGCGGCTGTGAAGGGGGCTTCCATCCGCAGTCGCACGCAGCCGGCAACGAGGGCGTGCTGGGCTTCTATCAGATCAACAAGTACCACGTCGGCCTGCTCCCCTACCTGCTCGAGAAGCTCGACAACACGGCGGAAGTGGACGGCACGCTGCTCGACAACACGATGGTCGTGTACGGCTCGCCCATGGGCGACGGAAACCTGCACAACCACCGTCGCGTGCCCTTCATCGTGGTGGGCGGACAGGCCATGGGACTCGAGGGCGGGCTCCACGTCAAGGCTCCGGACGGCGCGCCGCTGGCCAACGCGATGCTCACGCTGCTCCACAGGCTGGGGCTGGACGACCTCGACAGCTTCGGCGACAGCACGGGTGAGATGCTGATGAGGCTTCCCGCCTCCTACGCCGACGACGTCAGCTCGAGTTCGTAGTCGGGGGCAGACGTTCGCACGAGCATCCCCGCGGCGCCGACGGTCACGGAACAAGAGTGCGCGCACATGAAGGAGGGCCGATGAAGGCCGCATGGAAGATCAACCTGGTGTGTCTGACGCTGCTGATCTCGGCAGCGGTGCCGCCGGACTCGCCGGTAGCCGACGCCGCCATGCGCGGCGACGCCGACGAGGTTCGCGAGTTGCTGCGCGCCGGGGCGGACGTGAACGCGGCCCAGGGCGACGGCATGACCGCGCTGCACTGGGCGGCCGAGAACGGCCAGCAGGAGTTGGCCGACGTGCTCGTGTTCGCAGGGGCGAACCTGGAGGCAGCCACCCGGCTGGGCGGGTTTACCCCGCTCATGGTGGCCAGCCGCGCCGGCCATGCCGGCATCGTGCGCCTGCTGGCGGATGCAGGCGCCAACCTCGAGGCGACCACCGAGACGGGCGAAGCCGCGCTCCACTACGCCGCCTGGTCGGGCAACCCGGAGATCGCAGTGGCGCTGGTGGACAAGGGCGCCGATGTGAACGCGCAGGAATCCGCCAACGGGCAGACGCCGCTCATGTTCGCCGCCGCCTACGGCCGGACCGACATGGTGCGCTCGCTGCTCCGGGCGGGCGCGGATCCGTCGATCCAGACCAACGTCATCGACTACCCGGCCATGGCCCGGGAGGACCGCGTGCTCATCAGGCAGCGTGACGCCCGCCTCTCCGCGCTCTTCGGCGAAGAGATCATTTCGGACACGCCCGTGGACGGCACCCGGGAGGATGACGAGGAAGAGGACGACGAAGCCGAGGAGGAGGACGAAGAGGAAGAGGAGCGGCCGGCCGGGAGAGCCGCCACCCGTGGACAGACCCGGACGCCGATGTCCTACGACCAGCTGGTGGGCCGGCAGGGCGGCAACACGGCACTCCACTATGCCGCGCGCGAGGGTCACCACGACGTCGTCAAGACGCTGCTCGACGGCGGCGCCGACATCGACCAGGTCACCGGCGGCGACCTGAGTTCCGCGCTGCTCATGGCGACCCTGAACGGCCACTTCGATCTTTCCATGTGGCTGCTCGACCAGGGCGCCGACCCCAACCTGCAGAGCGACCCGGGCGCCACGCCCCTCTACGCCGCGGTCCACCTTCAGTGGGTGCCCAAGTCCTTCTATCCGCAGCCCACCGCGATCAAGCAGGAGAACACCACCTACCTGGAGCTCATGAAGGCTCTGCTCGACGCCGGCGCTGACCCCAACGTGCGCCTGAAGCGCCACCTCTGGTACACCTCCTTCAACCACAACGTCCTCGGAGTCGACACCTGGGGCGCTACCCCCTTCTGGCGCGCGGCCTACGGCACCGACGTGGACGCGATGCGGCTGCTGGTGGCCTATGGCGCCAACTACACCACCCCGACCTTCCGCCCGCCGGGGCGTCCCTCGACCGGCAACGGCCGCGACGACGGCGAGCCGAAGCCGGATCCCTCGGGACTGCCCGTGGTGCCGATCGGCGGCCCGGGCGTGCAGCCCATCCACGCCGCCTCAGGGGTCGGGTATGGCCTCGGCCTGGCGGGTAACGCCCATCGGCACGCCCCCAACGGCTGGCTGCCGTCGGTGCGCTACCTGGTCGAGGAACTGGGCGCGAATGTGAACGCGCGTGACTACAACGGGTTCTCGCCGCTCCACAACGCGGCGGCGCGCGGGGACCGGGAACTCATCGAATACCTCGTGGAACGCGGGGCGGACGTGACCGTGCTCACCCGCAAGGGCGAGACCACCGCCGACATGGCGAACGGTCCGGTTCAGCGGGTCACCGTCTTCCCGGAGATCGTGGCGCTGCTGGAGCGGCTTGGCTCGAAGAACAACGACAACTGCGTGTCCTGCTGACGGCTTGGAGGTCTTTCAAGGGGGACGATTGTCCAGAAAAACAATGAGGATGTTCGTCGGCGCCGCGGCCGTTCTGGTCGCGGCGCTGGTGATTTGGGGTCCGACCCGCGCGACTTCGCCTCAGTTCCGTCCCGGGCTCCCCATCGAGGCGCTGGCCGAGACCGTGTGGATCGAGGAGTTCGACATCTCGCCCGACGGCGGCCTCCTCGTCTTCAAGTCCGCCGCGGGCGGGTCCTACGACCTCTGGACCGTGCCCACGGCGGGAGGCGAGCCCACCCGCATCACCACGATGGCGGGCCGCGAGATGGCCCCGCGCTTCAGCCCCGACGGGCGCTGGATCGCCTTCGAGGCCGACTTCGGCGGAACCGACGTGCGCGACATCTACGTGGTGCCGGCGGCCGGCGGGGAGGCGAATCGCCTCACCGAGCACCCGCTGAACGACTCCGGCATCTCGTGGGCGCCCGACAGCCGCCGGGTCTACTTCAACACCGGCATGTTCTGGGACAACTCGGTGGCGGCCGTGGACATCGAGACCGGCGAGATCGAGCGGGTCGGGCCGGGGGGCAGCGGCCAGCTGTCCGCCGACGGCGCCATGTTCGCCTTCACCCGCAACACCCGTCCCGGGGACGACGCGCAGAGCAACCAGGACGTCTGGGTCGTGCCGGCAACGGGCGGGGACGCGCGCGCCCTCACTCCCAACACCTTCGACTGGCGCGACACCGAGCCGCGCTGGTCCCCGGACGGCACCCGCCTGGCCTTCGTCTCCGACCGCAACGGCTTCAACAACCTGGGCGTGCTTGACGTGGCAACCGGCCAGGCCACCATGCTGCTCACCGAGGATGTCGAGCACAGCGAGCCGCGCTGGTCGCCGGACGGCCGCTGGATCTCCTTCACCCGCAATCTCGACTACGACTACCATATCTTCCGCATCCCCGCCGAGGGCGGCGAACCGGAGCAGCTCACCCACGCGACGGGGGTCAACGGAGGGTCGCGGGCCACCGGCCAGACGCGCGGCGGCCATCTCTGGCACCCGGACGGCGAGCACATCGTCTACACGCACTCGGGACCTTCGCGAACCGGCGACCTCTGGATCATCCCGGTCGACGGGGGCGAACCGCGGCAAATCACCGACCACCAGCATCCCGCCGTCGGCGACCCCGAACTGTTCGTCGAGCCGGAGTTCATCGAGTACACCAGCTTCGACGGCCTCGAAGTCGCAGGGCTCGTCTACAAGCCGAAGGGCGCCAGCGCCGGCGATCGCCTCCCGGGACTCTTCTTCTTCCGCGCCAACTCCAACGGACAGCACCCGAAGCAGTGGCACCCCTACATTCAGTACTTTGTCAGCCGCGGCTACCTGGTCTTCGCGCCCAACTTCCGCGGCAGCACGGGCCGGGGGAAGGCGTACCGGCAGGCGGTACACACCCACGGGGGCGACCACGACCTGCGCGACGCCTTCATCGGCATGGATCTGCTCGCCGGGCAGGGCTGGGTCGACCCCGGCCGGGTGGGCGCCTTCGGGGGCTCGACCGGCGGCTTCTACACCACCACCGCCGTCACCAAGGACCCCGGCCGCTTCCGCGCGGGCATCGTCTGGTACGGCTCGACCGACCTGGTCACCCTGTCGACCTACGGCGGCATGGAGGGGTGGAACCGCTTCCTGATCGGGCGCACCCCGATGGAGAACCCGCGTAACTACTACGAGCGCTCCATCATTTACCACGCCGACGAAATCGATGTCCCGCTGCTCTTCCTGTACGCCCAGGGGGACGGCGCGGCGCGCTTCCAGCAGATCGAGCAGTACGGCATCCAGGCCGAGATCCACGGCAACTGGTACGACTGGGTCGTGTACGGCGCGGAGCCGCACGGCTGGTACCACTGGGGCCCGGCGAGCGTCAGCCAGTCGCTCCAGATCATGAGCGCGATGTTCGACACCTTCATCCTGGGTGACGAACACGACGTTCACGCCATGGCCGAGGAACAGCGCGAGGGCATCCGCATCCAGCGCAACCCGACCATCGAACTCTGGAACTCTCTGGTCAACGGCCAACCCCCGGGCGACGGTTGACCTCAGGCGTTACGAGCCGGGACGGGGCACAGTCGTTCCGCTTGATCCCCGCGCATCCGCAGCGTATTGTGGGCGTTGCTCCGCCCACGCGGTGAGGCAAGCTCTTCCTTCGGGCTGACATACAGTCCATCTCTCGTTCGCAGCAGAGGAGGCCACATGGTGCATCCAAGGTCGGATCACATGAATCTGCGCGCCGGCATCGCCGGGCTCAGGAGGGCGGCCCTGGCCGCCGCGGCGGTGATTCCGCTCGCGGTGGCGTTCGGGTTCGCGGCTCCCGCGACACTCGAGGCCCAGGAAAGCGGCCAAGTCATCGGCCAGGTGACCGACCAGGCCACCGGCCGTCCCCTGGTCCAGGTGCAGGTCTACCTGGCCGGCACCGGCTTCGGGACGCTGACCCGGGGCGACGGCCGCTTCCTGATCCTGAACGTGCCCGCGGGCAACTACACCCTGACCGCCGAGCGCATCGGCATGCGCACGGCAACCGCGCAGATCACGATCCAGGCGGGCCAGTCCACCACCGCCGACTTGGCGCTGGAGGAGGAGGCGCTCGGCCTGGACGAGATCGTGGTCACCGGCACCGCCGGGCAGGCGCGCCGCCGCGAGGTGGGGACCTCCGTCGCCCAGGTGGATGTCGCCACCCTGGCCGACCCGGTGCCCGCGGTCGACCAGCTGCTCTCCGCGCGCGCCCCTGGCGTGGTCGCCGTCCGGACGTCCGGAATGTCCGGCTCCGGTTCGCAGATCCGCCTGCGCGGCAACGTAAGCGTGGCGATGTCGAACCAGCCGCTCGTCTACGTGGACGGCGTGCGCATCCGCAGTGACGGCCTCGCGCTGAACCACGCCGTGGGGCAGCACGTCGCCTTCGGCCCCAAGGACGTGATGGGGCCGCTGAACGACATCAACCCGAGCGATATCGAGCGCATCGAGATCGTCAAGGGCCCGGCCGCGACCGCTCTGTACGGCACGGAAGCGGCGGGCGGGGTCATCCAGATCTTCACCAAGCGCGGCTCCGGCGGCGACGCGCAGTGGAGCATGCAGGTCGACCAGGGCGTCAACTGGGTACAGGAGTTCGGCCCGCCCAACGCGCCGTACATGAGGCTCGATCCCTGGCTCCGCAACGGCCACCAGCAGCGCTACTCCCTCTCCGTGCGCGGCGGAACCGAGAGCATCTCGTACTACGTCTCGGGCAGCCTCGACGACAACGAGGGCATCCTTCCCAACGACCGCGACGAGAAGTACCTGGGGCGCATCAACCTGGGCTTCCAGCCCCGGAGCGACCTCGACATCCAGGTCAATACGTCGATCACACGCCAGCACGTCGAGAACTCGCCCAGCGGGTCGAGCCCCTACAGCATCTCCCACAACGGCTACAAGCGGGCGCCCGCCCGCCAGGCCCACGCCACTTACGTGCGCACGTGGGAGGAAGACGTCATCTGGCGGCTCCTCGACTACGAGATCGACACGGACGTCGATCGCGTGGTGGCCGGCATCACCACGACCTACACACCGATGCCGCGCTTCACCAACCGGCTCACCCTGGGGATGGACCGCCTTGCCAGCGACATGCGCAACATCCGGCCGTTCGGCTACGTCAACGATCCCACGGGTTCCGTGTCGGACCGCACCTGGACCGCCGAGCAGCTCACCGCCGACTACGTCGGCAGCTTCGACCTGCGCCTCACCGAGAGCTTCCGCACCAGCCTTTCATGGGGCGGACAGTCGATCGTTGCCCGCGACACCGATCTGGGGGCGAGCACCAACACGCTCCCCGGACCCGGTGAACACACGGTTACCAGCGGGGCATCCTATCAGGCCCGGGAGGCTCGCTCGCGCGTCGTCAATGCCGGAATCTTCGGCCAGACCCTGCTCGACTTCAGCGACCGCTACTTCCTGACCCTGGCGCTACGCATCGACGGCAACAGCGCCTTCGGCGAAGACTTCGGCCTCCAGCCCTACCCGCGCGCCACCTTCTCGTGGGTGATGTCTGACGAGGGGTTCTGGCCGCAGGACCTTGGCGAGATGAAGGTCCGCGTCGCCTGGGGACACGCGGGACGCGCCCCCGGGGCCTTCGACGCCGTGCGGACCTGGCAGCCGATCCCCTGGCTCGGCCAGACCTCCTTCAACCCGCTGAACGTGGGCAACAAGGATCTGGGACCCGAGCGCACCATCGAGCTCGAGGCCGGCATCGACGGCGTCTTCATGGACGAGCGCCTGAGGATCGGGTTCACCTACTACGACCAGGAAACCCGCGACGCGCTCATCCCGGTGCAGCTGGTCCCGAGCCTCGGCTTCACGGGGTCGCAGTTGCGCAACGTGGGCGTGTTGTCGAACAAGGGCATCGAGCTCGACGTGAACGGCACCGTGCTGCAGAGCCGTGCGCTCAGCTGGGACCTGGGGGTCACGGTCTACACCAACAAGAGCGAGGCGGTGGATCTCGGCGGCAACGCCGGATTCGGCGTCAGCGGAGGTGGATGGCTGGAGGAGGGACGACCTGTTCCCGCCGTCCGCTACGATCGGCTGACGAACCCCGACCAGATCGGGGAACCCGTCGTCGAGCGGAACCACATCTGGGGCCCGAACCAGCCGACGCTGACCATCACGCCCAACACCTCGATCGCTCTGGGCGCCGGCATCACGGTCTCGGCGCGCGGCGAGTACCTGGGCGGCCACTACATCTTCGACCGCCAGAGTACCACCTCGGCCCAGCGCGGCCAGGTCAGCCCGCTCTGCGACGACGCCGTGCCCGCCCTCCAGGCCGGCCAGCGCGGTCAACTGACGGCTTTCGACATCTACGCCTGCAGCGGCGAGTTCAGCGCACATCTCGTCTATCCCAACGACTTCTTCCGCATGCGCGACCTGACCGTGTCGGCACCCGTGCCCTTCACCGTCCCGGGAACCACCAACGCCACGTTGACCCTCTCCGTGCAGAACTTCTGGACGTGGAAGAACGAGGATTTCCTCGCCATGGATCCGGAGATGGCCGGCAACAACGGGATGGAGTCGGGAATCACGCGCGCGATCTGGGAGCATCCGCCGCCGCCCGCTAGCTTCATCGCTTCGCTCAGGATGGGCTTCTGATGCGGCGCGCGAACGTGGGGAGAGACGACAGCGAAAACAGGAAGGAGTCGTTGAAGATGCGCATACAGCGAACCACTGCATGCAGGCGCCGGATCGTGCCTCTGGTGGCCCTGGCTGCCCTGGCCGCCACCGGCTGCGATCTGGAAGTGACCAACCCCGGCCCCGTTCAGGACGAGTTCCTTAATGACACCCAGGCGTTTCCGTCAGTGCTCCAGGGCGTTCGGCGCGCGAACGCGCTCGCCTACACGCGGCTGGCCTACGATTCGGGGCTGACGAGCTTCGAAGGAACGCCGGGAGGACTGGTCGACTCGGAGTTCTACAACGGGAAGCTCACCTCCGAGAATGTGGACGATCACTGGGAGCGGGCCCAGCAGGCGCGCTGGATGGCGGAGGACGGCGTGCGCCGACTGGAGGAGGCTCTGGGCGGCGAGTTCAACTCGAACGAGATCGCCGGCAGGCTTCTGGTGCTGGCAGGCTTCGCCAACCGCACTCTGGGCCACAACATGTGCATCGCCGTATTTGACGGAGGCCCGGAGCAGCCCTCCACCGACTTTCTGACGCGCGCGGAGGAGTTCTTCACCGAGGCGATCAGCGTCGGCAACGCCTCGGGAGCCTCCGACATCGCGCTGGCCGCTCAGGCCGGGCGGGCCGACGTGCGCATGTGGCTCGGAGACTGGGGCGGCGCCCAGAGCGACGCCACCGGCATCCCGGAGGACTTCGTCTTCCAGCTGCACCACTACGATCTGGACGATTTCCCGGATCCCAACGAGGTCTACTTCCGCGGGGCGTCGGATCCATGGCGGGAGTACACCATCTGGGGCACGTTCGCCGAGAACTACTACACAGAGACCGGCGACCCGCGCATGGGATGGTATGAGATCGCGGACGCCGTCACCATGGTGTACAACCTCCCCTTCTACGTGCAGCTCAAGTTCACGAGCAAGACGTCGCCGCACACCCTCGCGTCGGGACGGGAGATGATCCTGATTCAGGCGGAGGAGATCCTGGCCAACAACCCGGGGAACTTCCAGGCGGCGATGGATCTCATCAACCAGGTCCGGACCAGCGTGGTAAGCGACCACACCGACGAGGCGCTGGCGCCCGCGACCGCCTCCAACGCGACCGAGGCGTGGACCGCGCTCAAGCAGGAGCGCCGCGTCGAGCTGTGGTTCGACAACCGCCGTTTCGCCGACCTGCGCCGCTGGGGCCTTCAGTCAAGTCCCGGCGCAACGCCCATGGAGGACATGTCGGGGCGCAGCAACTGCTTCCCCGTCGGGGTGAGCGAGATCGACACCAACTCGAACCCTCTGAATCGAGTGAGCTGACTCAAGCCGGGGCGGGGGGCCCGCCAGGAGGTCTTGTGCGAACAGGTACGGTCGATGCCGGGCAGGACGTCATCTTCGACTGGAACCGGTTGTACAAGCGGGCTCCCCTCGCACCGGGTCGTTTCGACCTCGTGGACGAAACCCTGCGAGACGGTCTTCAGTCCCCTTCGGTAACCGACCCCACCATCGAGCAGAAGATCGAGCTCATCCATCTAATGGAAAACCTCGGCATCCGGATGGCGGATGTCGGGCTTCCCGGGGCAGGCAGGCGCGCGCAGGAGGATGTCCAGGCTCTGGTCGAGGAGATCCGCGACAGCGGCATGAAGCTCAAGCCCATGTGCGCCGCCCGCACCATGGTTCGCGACGTGGAGCCGGTCGCCGATATCGCCCAGCGGACCGGGGTGCCGATGGAGGTCTACACCTTTATCGGCTCGAGTCCCATCCGTCTCTACGTCGAATCCTGGAGCCTCGACACGCTTCTCCGCCGCATCGACGAGACCGTGACCTTCGCCATGCGTGAAGGCCTCGAGGTGTGCCTGGTCACGGAGGACACCACGCGCTCGCGACCGGACGTGCTGGATCCGCTGTTCCGGGCGGCCGTCCGCCTGGGCGTGCGTCGCCTGTGCCTCTGCGACACCGTGGGACACGTCACCCCGGACGGCATGAAGAACCTGTTCGACTGGACCCACTCGCTCATCCGCGGCCTGGGCGAGCCGGTCGAGCTGGACTGGCACGGCCACAATGACCGGGGCCTCGGGGTCACCAACGCCATCCTGGCCATCGAATACGGCGCCACCCGGGCCCACGGCACGGGATTGGGCGTGGGCGAGCGGGTCGGAAACGCCTCCATCGACCAGATGCTGCTGAACCTCAAGCTGCTGGGCGAGTGGGACCACGATCTGTCGAAGCTCGGCCGCTACTGCCAGGCGGTGTCGCGCTATTGCCGGGTGGACATCCACCCCAGCTACCCCATGGCCGGCCGCGACGCCTTCCGCACGGGCACGGGGGTGCACGCAGCGGCGATCATCAAGGCGCTGAAGCGAGGTGACCACAACCTCGCCGACCGGGTCTACTCCGGCGTCCCGGCGAACTGGTTCGGGCGCGACCAGGAGATCGAGATCGGCCACATGAGCGGACTGTCGAACGTCAGCTACTGGCTGGCCTCGCGCCGCATTCCCGTCGACGAGGAGCTGTGTTCCGCGATTCTGGCCCGCGCGAAGGCGTCCAACCGCGTTCTCACCCACGAAGAGGTCATGGACATCGTGCGGGAGCACCGCGGCGATCCGGTGGAGGAAGCGATCGCGGAGGGTTAGAGAGCAGCCGTGTCGGCGATCATCCACCCAGCCGGAGCGACCACCCCGTCATGAATTCCGTGATGGGCCCTCCCGAAGTCCCCGCAGGTTCGCCCTCGATCGACAGGAGCAGCCCCACGCCGAGCGCCGCGCCGACGGCGACCGCGACCCAGGTGCGGGTCCGGTCCAGCTCCCTGCGGGCGATGGCTTCGATGTCGGATACCGGGACCGCAATCGGATCCGTCGTCACCGATCCCAGTTCCGGGAGCAGGTTGAGACGCCCGGCGTCCAGATCGACCACGGTGCCTTCGACCTGCGTTCTCCTCTCCAGTTGGGCGGGGAGGCGGTCGACGGCCTGCTCGAACACGCGCAGCCGCACCGCTTCTCCCGGTGCCACGGTCTCCACCCCCACCTGGGTATAGGTGTAGCAGCCGGTCGCGAGTGGAAGCACGAGCGCGAGCAACACCCGGAGTCGGCACTGCCGGCTCCGGCATCGGAAGGGCTGGACCGGGTTGCCGGGCTTCATGGGCGAACACCTGGGTCGAGGGCTGCGGGGCGAAACGGGAGACAGCGCGCGCCCCAAGGTAATAGCGTGATCGGGAGAAGTAACGTTGGATGTCGGAGCTGTGGATCCGGACGGGCAACGCTCCGTGGCCAGCGGATGTCCAAGAAACTGCATGACCGTGTACCGATCCGGGCAATCCGACTGCGGGGCGCCCGACCAACATCACGCCCGAGAGGAGTTGATTCCACGATGTCCCGATCGATTATTATTGCTTTCGCCCTCACACTGGCGTCCGTTCCCGCCATCGAGGTTTCGGCCCAAACTTCCTCCGACTTCGCCGCCGTCCTCGGCGCATGGGAGATGACGCTCGATACTCCGCGCGGCAGCATGACGCAGACGCTGACCTTCGTGGCCGACGGCGACGAACTCACGGGCTCGGCCACGGCCCGCAACGGGACCCTTCAACTACAGAACGTCGCCTTCGAGGATGGCCGGATCACCTTCGAGGTGACGCGCACGTTGCGGAATCGCGAGATCACGCAGAGCTACAGCGCCACCATTCAGGGTGATCAGATGGCAGGCACGGTCTCGGGCGGCCGAGGAGGAGGGCGGGAATTCACCGCCGTGCGCTCCTCCACCTGACCGCGTCCGGGCGCGCGCGACCGCCCGTTTCGCGTTAGCATCCCTTCCACGGCATCGCTCCGTCGCCGCGCCTGGCTGGCGGTAGGGGGCGAGCGCAACCGGGATGCACACCGCGGGAGGAAACCATGGCCGGGCTATCGCGACGCGCGTTCGTGGGGGCGGGCGCGGCCGGAGCGGCCGGCGCCTGGCTGGCAGCGTGTGGGCAGAGCACGCCGCAGACCGATGACGGCACCCTTCCCGCCCCACCGGGCGACACCCCCCTCG
>VXNP01000085.1 GCA_009840525.1 Gammaproteobacteria bacterium | reverse complement strand
ACCACTCCGCCCCTGCCCGCGGCGCCGCGCCCCACCATGGCCCGGGCCCACCGGCCTCTCTGCGCCGCGCGCGGCGGGGGCGCGCCCCCGGCGGCGGCCGCCCCGCCGGGGCCCGAGGCGGCGCTCGCGGTCAAGCCCGACTTCTACTTCGCGTGCCGCTACCAGCAGCCGGGCTCGCTGAACAGCCTCAACACGTACCACCAGTCGATCACGGGCGTGATCATCGATCCGCGCAACGTGGCCATCGAGGACCCGGTGACCGGCATGGTGGATCCGCGCGTGGGGACGCGCGTCGGCCCGCCCGAGCTCCGCGCGCCGCCGCCCCATACGGGCGACGTGCACCGGTTCTTCAAGTATCAGGGGCTCGACGCGGATCTTCCCGTCAGCCGCTGGCAGGAGGCGCGGCTGATTCTGGCGGAGGGCCACCTGTTGGCAGGCAACTACCAGGAGGCGGTCAACCAGATCAACATGGTGCGCGCCAACTGGGATCTGCCGCCGTTCATGAGCATGGACATTGGCGAAGTCCACCAACAGATCATTTACGAGCGCAGACTCGAGTTCATGATCGAAGGGCGGCGGCTCCAGGACCACCGCTACTACGACATCAAGCCGTGGCAGTGGGACGAGGTGACGAAGCAGCTGGGGACAAACCGGCGCTGGCCCGTCTCATCCGAAGAGATTGCCGGCAACCCCCACTACCAGGGCGGTAGCTGACATCGCCGCCGACCCCCGGCGTACCCGCGAGCGGCAGCAGCCGTTCAGGGTGCGCCGGGGGTCGCGCGTGACCTACCTAACACAGGCGTGGCCTGCGCCCGGCCGGGCGTATTAGCTGCGAACTAGGGGAAGCGCAGCCGTACGAAGGGTTCCTGGGGGCCGTCCGTCGGGGGCGTGGTGGGTGCGCCTTCGCTGCCCCGGACGATGTTGACGATCGCCCAGACGACCGCCGACCCCGCGACCGCGACGACGCCACCCACGAGAAACCCCGTGCGCGTGCGGTCGACCTCGCGCACGTCGATGCCGACGACGTTGGCGGGATCCACGACCAGGCGCTGGCGCAGGCCCGGGTCGACTCGCGCGCCCGTGGGCGCGAGCACGGTGGACACCAGCACTTCGGGTTCCCACTGGAGCAATTCTCCGGTGACCTCCGCAGCGCCCGCTCCCGTCATCTCCTCGAGCTGCGCGGCGCCCTCCTCGGAGAGCCGCAGGCGGACGTCGGTGCCGGGCGGGACCGTCCCCAACTGGGCCGGCACCCATCGGGCGCAGCCGGATACCGTCAACAGAAGAGCCAGAATCAGACCGGCGCGTGTCATGTTGGCCTCCGGCTAGGGAATGCGAATCCGCACGAACGGTTCGCTGGGCGCGGAAGGTGGGGGATTGGTTGCCGCCGTGCCTCCGCCGGCCAGTTGCGACACCACCCACACAATGGCCGAACCTGCCACCACGGCGACGCCTCCGACGAAGAGTCCGGTCCGTGTGCGGTCCAGTTCCCTGATATCCACCCCGAGGATGTCTTCCTGGTCCACCACGAAGCGTTGGCGCAGGCTGCTGCTGTTCGCACCGGCTCCGGCAGCTTGCAGCGCGGCCGAGACCATCACTTCGCTGTCCCACTGCAGCAGCTGTCCGGAGACCTCGGACCGGCGCGTCCCGGTCAATTCCTCCAACTGCGCGGCACCCTCGTCCGACAGCCGCAGGCGGACGTCGGTGCCGACCGGCACGTCGCCGACCCGGGCGGGAACCCATCGGGCGCAGCCCGAGACCAGGATCACGAGCGCTATCAACAGACTCGAACGTACCATTCTCCGACTCCGGTAAGATCCATCACTGCCTGATCGCCGGCTGCCCGCCGCGCGACGGTGCCCCGCCCAAGGTATTCCGGCGCCGGAATTCAGGGCAACCGCGTCTCGCGCATGCGCCGGGGCGACGACCATTCATGCGAGACCCGTGCCATCGGCAGGCGGTCGTCCAGATGCGACACCTCAGTACACGTCCAGGTCCGCCGCCGACACCACGCGCCCGGTGTACCCCGCCTCGCGTACTTCGCGGATGAGGTCCTCGTCGGTGGCGGAGCGGTAGAGCTGGTGGTAGAGCACCAGCAGCCCGGGACGGGCCTCCATCGCCAGCGCGGCCACCTCGGTGGTCGAAGTGTGCGCCGCCGCGTGGTAGATCTGATTCCGGTGCCGGTCGAAGAAGTCCCGCGAATAGACCTCGTGCACGAGCACGTCGCAGCCGTTGCAGGCCTCGACCAGAGACGGACTCGGGCGGGCGTCCCCCGAGATGACGATGGTGCGGTCCGGGGTGACGAAGCGGTACCCGAAGGAGACCGGCCAACTGGTGTGCTGGACGGGAATGGCGTCCACGCGCACGGTCCCGTCGTCGTAGACCGTTCCCGCCTCGATCTCCCGCGTCAGGGCGCGGTAGTTGTGGGCGGTGCGGCCCTCCAGGCCGAAGAGGCGCATGTGGACGTCCTCGACCCATGCCTCCTCGATGTTCGTGGTCATGCGCAGCGTACCGGGTGGTCCGTACACTTCGACGGGCATGTTGCGGCCGTTCTGCCAGGGGGTGAACATCAGGTCCGGGAGCCCGACCGTGTGATCGCTGTGCAGATGCGTGATGAAGACCCGCTTGAGGTTGGACGGCGCCAGGGCGGCGATGCCGTTCCGCGCCGCCGCGGCCGCCCGGCGCACCACACCCGCTCCCGCGTCCACCAGGTAGGACTCCTCTCCGACCACCACCGCGACCGAGGGCCCGAACCGATCCGGGTCGGCGATGGGCGTTCCGGTTCCGAGAATCACAAGCCGGGTCGCGGGTTCCTGGGCCCGAACGGCGGTTGAACCCGGGAGGATGGCGGCCGCGGGCAGAGACGCCAGCAGCGGCGCGGTCAGGAAGGCCCGGAGGGGCGCCAGTGCGCGCAGATGACGGTTCATGGTAGGTCGCCCGGCTGCGAGGAAGGTTGGACGGGATGATGCTCATCGCCGCTCGGGGCCCGGCTCACAACTCGGGTGCCGGCGGCGGGCGCCGACCATGACGGTAGCCGCTGGCGCGTCGCGGCGCATCTTCCCCACTGGCGCCCCGCCGTCCGCAGCATCGATCTTTCGGCATGCCCGAACTTCCGGAAGTCTGCCTGTATGTGAATGCGCTCGACGCCCGCATCACCGGGCAGCCCATCGAGCGCGTCCGGCTGCGCTCGCCGTCGCTGCTCAAGACCTTCGATCCGCCGGTCTCGGAACTCGTGGGCAAGCACGTGCGTGCCGTCGGGCGCATCGGCAAGCGCATCGCGCTGCACCTGGACGACGACCTGCACGCCGTCATCCACCTCATGATCGCGGGGCGCTTCCAGTGGCGGGATGCCGGAGCGCCCCTGCCCGGGAAGCGCGCGGCGGGGGCCCTGGACTTTCCCAACGGCACCCTGGTCCTGACCGAGGCGAGCACGAAGAAGAGGATGTCGATGTGGGTGGTGCGCGGGGACGAGGCCCTGCGGCGGCTCGACCCCGGGGGCGTCGAACCCCTGGAGGTCGACTTCCCCGGGTTTCAGGCGGCGCTCGTGCGCGAAAACCGGACCCTCAAGCGGGCGCTCACCGATCCCAGGGTCCTGAGCGGCATCGGCAATGCGCACTCCGACGAGATTCTGCTCGCGGCGAGCCTCTCGCCGGTGCGCCTCACGCGCCGGCTGTCGACCGGAGAACTCCGCCGCCTGTACGAAGCCACCCGGACCTCCCTGCGCGCATGGACCGAGCGTCTGCAGGCCGAGGCGGGCGGAGACTTTCCGAAAAAGGTCACCGCGTTCCATCCGGCGATGGCCGCCCACGGGAAGTTCGGCAAGCCCTGTCCCCGGTGCGGCACCCCGATTCAGCGTATCGTCTACGCCAGCCGCGAGACGAACTATTGCCCGGCGTGTCAGACGGGGGGCAGGCTGCTGGCCGACCGGGCGCTGTCCAGGCTCCTGGGTCGGGACTGGCCGCGCACGCTGGAGGAGCTGGAGGCGATACGGACGCCGGACACGGCATGAGGAGGGGCGCCAGAATGTCGGCAAGGGACATCGCGGGGTGTTAGAGAGCATTCGCTTCCCGGACGCGGAAGGGCGGGCGGATGAATTCCCGTTCGACATCCCGGCCCTGCAGGGCCTCGAGGTCCTGGACGTGGCGACTCCCGTAACGCTTCTGGTGGGAGAGAACGGCTCGGGCAAGTCGACGGTGCTCGAGGCTCTTGCGGCGGCGACCGGGTTGCCCACCGTCGGCAGCCGGAGTGCGGATCGCGACCCGACGCTCGCTCCGCAGCGCCGCCTGGCGAAGATGTTGAGGCTCGCCTGGAGCACGCGCACGCACCGCGGCTTCTTTCTGCGCGCCGAAGACTTCTTCGGTTTCGCGCGGCACATGGCCCGGCTGAGGATCGAGTTTCAGCAGGAGCTCGCCGAGGTCGACGAGCGGTTCCGCGAGCACTCCAGGCTGGCCCGGACACTCGCGCGCGGTCCCGCCGCGGGCTCCATCGCGGCCATCGAGCGCAAATATGGGGCGGACCTGGACGCCAACTCCCATGGCGAAGGCTTTCTGAAGCTCTTTCGCGAGCGCTTCGTCCCCGGAGGGCTCTATCTCCTTGACGAACCTGAGGCCGCGCTCTCTCCCCAGAGCCAGCTCGGCTTCATGACCATGATGCGCGACATGATCGACCAGGACTCGCAGTTCCTGATCGCCACTCACTCGCCCATCCTGATGGCCGTGCCCGGGGCGCGGATCTACGACTTCGACGGGCGGCCCGTTCGCGAAGTGGCCTTCGAGGAGATCGAAGCCGTGAGCCTGACCCGCGATTTCCTCAATGCTCCAGAACGCTTCCTCCGCCATCTCTGGAGCTGATCCCGCCTACCCGCGCGCCTCCCGCATGCTTCGGTGGAGCGGGACGTGCGGCTTGATATTTAGGCAAGCCTAACTTATTCATTAGGCAAGCCTACAAAACCTGTGTGACCGGTCGTCTTCCGTTCACCGGTCGCTTCGCTGGGACTCCCCGGACATGATCGATCCCGGATTCGCGCTTCTCGTCTTCGCCGTGGCAGTGGTGTTTGCCGCTGTCCTGGTGTGGCCGCGCAGGGGGCTTGTGGCGCGGGTCGTCGGCGCCGCGCGCATGACAGAGCGCGTGCGAATCGAAGACGCGCTCAAGCACCTTTTCAACTGCGAGTACCTGGCCCTTCCTTCCACGCTCGAAAGCCTCGCGGGAGGACTCGGAATGCGCCGCGGCCGCGCCGGGCGCCTGGTGGCCCGCCTTTGCGAACAGGGGCTCGCGGAGGCGCGCGGCACGGCCGTCTCGCTGACGGGGCCGGGCCGGTCCTATGCTCTCCGGGTGGTGCGGACCCACAGGCTGTGGGAGCGCTATCTGGCGGACCGCACCGGCGTGGCGGAGGCCGACTGGCACGCCCAGGCGGAGGTTTGGGAGCACCGCATGTCGGAGGCGGAGACGGATGCACTCGCGGCGCGCCTGGGTCATCCCCGTTTCGACCCTCACGGCGATCCCATTCCGACCGCCCGCGGCGAGGTGCCGCCCCGCACCGGGGTCGCGCTGACACAGCTGCGCGCGGGAGCGGGCGCCCGCATCGTCCATCTGGAGGACGAACCGCGCGAGATCTACCTGGGATTGCTGGTGGAGGGGCTCTCCCCGGGTATGGAGATCCGGGTCGTGGATGTCTCGCCGAGGGGGGTCAGGTTTCTCCTTTGGGGCAGGGAGCACCTGCTCGATCCGGTGGCGGCGGCGAGCGTGACCGTGGAGCCGGCGGAGGACCTGGTGGTGCCGTCCTCGCCGCCCAGGACGCTCGCCGAACTGGCGCTCGGCGAGACCGGCGTCGTGGATCGCATCGCGCCCGCCTGCCAGGGTCCCGCGCGGCGCCGCCTGCTGGATCTGGGCGTCGTTCCCGGCACGCCCGTGCGCGCGACCCTGCGCGGGGCGCGCGGCGACCCCACCGCCTACCAGATCCGCGGCGCGACCATCGCGCTCAGGAGGGAGCAGGCCTCCAGGGTGGAGATCGCGCCCGCGGCTGAACGAGCGGCCCCGCAGGAATCGCCACCGGCACCGTCTGCACCGCCCGGCAGCCGCGAAGCGGGGTCGCCGTGATCGCGCGCGCGCGCCGCCGGAGGGGGTGTGGAACGGACCACGAGCCCCGCCTGGTCAAGCTGGGCATCCATCCCGGCCGGTGGGACTACCTGGTCGCGCTGGCCGGCAACCCCAATACCGGCAAGAGCACCGTGTTCAACGCGCTCACCGGGCTCCGCCAGCACACCGGCAACTGGCCGGGGAAGACGGTTGTGCGCTCGGAGGGCGCCTTCCTGCACGACGAACACCGGGTGAAGGTGGTCGACCTGCCGGGGACCTACTCCCTGCAGGCCGGCAGCACCGACGAAGAAGTGGCGCGCGACTTCATCCTGTTCGGCCGCCCGGACGTGACCGTGGTCGTGGTGGACGCGACCCGCCTCGAACGCAACCTCAACCTGGCCCTCCAGATCCTGGAGATCACCTCCCGGGTGGTGGTGTGCCTGAACCTGGTCGACGAGGCGCGCCGGCACGGCATCGCGGTCGACGAGAAGAAGCTAGCGGGCGAACTTGGCGTGCCCGTGGTCGCCACGGTGGCCCGGGAGGGCGAGGGCATCGACGACCTTATGCGCACGGTCCACAACATGGCGACCGGGAAGGCCGCCGCGTCGCCCTTGCGGGCCGCCATCCACACGCCCGAGGTGGAGCAGGCGGTCTCCGCGCTCGCGCCCACTATCGAGGCAGCCTTCCCCGGGCTCCCCAACGCCCGCTGGGTGGCGCTCCGCCTGCTCAATGCGGACGAGCGCGTGCAGGAGGCGGTGCATACCGGCGACATCGGCGGCACGGGCACGAAGGGGGCCGAGCGCGAGGAGGTCCTGGAGCTGGCTTCCCGGTTGCGCTGGAAGCTCCCGACGGACTTCCACGACTCACTGGTGACCGCCTTCTACCGGGAGTCGGAGCGCATTGCCCGGGCCGCGGAAGTCCGGGGGCTGCGCCGGATGGGCATCGACCTGGACCGCACTCTCGACCGCGCCCTGACCAGCCGCTGGACGGGATTCCCGGTCATGCTGCTCATCCTCACGGTAGTGTTCTGGCTCACCATCGCAGGGGCCAACGTCCCCTCCTCGCTCCTCGCCACCCTGCTCGTCGACCAGGTCCACCCCTGGCTCCTCGGAGCGGGCTCCGCGCTCTCCATGCCGTGGTGGCTGTCGGGGTTCCTCTTCGACGGAGTGTACCTTGCCACCGCGTGGGTGGTGAGCGTCATGCTCCCGCCGATGGCGATCTTCTTTCCCCTCTTCACGCTCCTGGAGGACTTCGGCTACCTGCCGCGCGTGGCCTTCAACCTCGACGGGCTCTTCCGCCGGGTGGGCGCCCACGGCAAGCAGGCGCTCACCATGAGCATGGGCTTCGGCTGCAACGCCGCGGGCGTGGTGGCCGCGCGCATCATCGACAGTCCGCGCGAGCGCCTGCTCGCCATCGTCACCAACAACTTCTCGCTGTGCAACGGCCGCTGGCCCACGCAGATCCTGATCGCGACCATCTTCATCGGCGCCGTCGCGCCCGCGCACCTGGCCGGCCTGGTCTCGGCGACGGCCGTTGTCGGGGTGGCCGTGCTGGGCATCCTCTTCATGTTCGCGACCTCCTGGCTGCTCTCGAAGACCCTGCTGCGCGGCGAAGCCTCCACCTTCAGCCTGGAGCTGCCCCCCTACCGGCCCCCGCGCATCCTGCAGACGCTCTACACCTCGCTCATCGACCGGACCCTGATCGTGCTCTGGCGCGCGGTCGTATTTGCCATGCCCGCCGGCGCGGTGATCTGGCTCACGTCCAACATCGTCGTAGGCGACGCGAGCCTCGCCGAGCACTTCGTGACCTGGTCGAATCCGCTCGGTCTTCTGCTGGGGCTGAACGGCGTGATCCTCCTGGCCTACCTGGTGGCGATCCCCGCCAACGAGATCGTCATCCCCACGATCCTGATGCTCACGGTCATGACCGCGGGCATCGCCGGCGCCGGGGAGGGGGCGGGGGTCATGTTCGAGCTGAGTTCGGCGACGGACGTGGAAACCCTGCTGGCGGCAGGCGGATGGACGCTGCTAACCGGCGTCTGCCTCATGCTCTTCAGCCTGCTGCACAATCCCTGCTCCACCACCCTGTACACCATCTACAAGGAGACCGGGAGCGTGAAGTGGACCACGGTCTCGGCTCTGGCGCCGCTGGCGATCGGCTTCGTGGTGTGCTTCCTGGTGGCCCAGGCCTGGAGGCTGGTGGCGGGCGCCTGACCGAGTCCCCGGCCAAAGCCCGTCCTCACACGTCGAATTCCGCAATCACGGGAGCGTGGTCCGAGGGCTTTTCCGAGAAGGGTCCCTTCTTGCGCGCCTCACGATCCACAAAGGCGTCGGTCGAGCACTCGACGAGGCTCTCGGTGGCGTAGATGTGGTCGATGCGCAGGCCGTTGTTGCGCGGGAAGGCGAGTCTCTGGTACGCCCACCAGGTGTAGATCGACCCCTCGGGGTTGTGCCGCTCGAACACATCGCAGAGCCCCCAATCGCGGATGCGCTCGAGGGCGCCTCGTGCCGCGTAGTGGCACAGAACGCTGTCCTTCCAGTCCTCCAGCTGGTTCACGTCCCGGTCCCGCGGCGCCACGTTGAAGTCACCGGCCAGCACCAGCGCCTCGGAGGGGGAGGCGGTCTGCTCCAGATGCTCCCGCAGCCGGCGCAGCCAGTCCAGCTTGTAGCCGTATTTGTCCGTCCCCACGCGCGCGCCGTTGGGGACGTACGCCGAGAGCACCCGGACGCCGTTCACCGTGGCCGCCACCAGCCGCGCCTGCGGGTCGCGGTCGCCGGATCCCATGCCCACCTCGATGTCGCGCGCCGGGGCGCGGCTCAGGATGGCCACGCCGTTGTAGGTCCGCTGCCCGTACACCGCGGCGTGGTAGCCCAGCTCCTCGACCGCCTCCAGCGGGAACGCGTCGTCCATCGCCTTCAGCTCCTGCAGGCACAGGACGTCGGGCCGATGCAGGCGCAGCCAGGTCAGCACGCGCTCGCGGCGGGCGTTGATGGAATTGACGTTCCAGGTCGCGATCTTCATCGGCGACGAACATAACGCCGACTCGCCTCCCACCCCAGCATGCAGCGCTTGCGCGAGCGGCCTCCGCCATAGTTCCCCGACTCTCCCGTGGCGCGAATCACGCGATGGCAGGGGATGAGGAAGGAGATGGGGTTGCTGCCCACCGCGTTGCCCGCCGCGCGCGCGGCCCGTGCGCTGCAGACCTCCTCGGCGAGGCGTCCGTAGGTCGTCACCGCGCCGGTGGGAATGCGCAGGAGGGCGCGCCACACGGCGAGCTGGAAGTTGGTTCCGCGCACATGCACCGTCAGCGGGCCGGCGTGCGGATCGAACGGCGCCGAGAAGATGGTCTCCGCAATCGAGCCGGCCCGCGAGTCATCGACGTCCAGCAGGGCCCGCCCCCAGGTACGGCGGAGCGCCCGCTTCTCGGCCTCTACATCCCGGGCGCCTGCGAACGTGAGCCGGCACACGCCCCGGCCCGTCCATGCCACGAATACGGGCCCGAACGGGGAATCTCCCGTCCCGAAGCCGATCCGCAGCCCGGCGCCCCGGCTCCGGTACTCGCCCGGCGTAGCAGCTTCCACCGCCACGAAGTGATCGTGCAGCCTTCCCGGGCCGGACAACCCGCTTCCGTACGCCGCCGAGAGAACCGATTCGGCGTTGTCGAGCAACTTCCTGGCGTGCCGGACGGTCAGGAACTCCAGGAAGCGTTTCGGCGTGACTCCGGCCCAACGGGAGAACAGCCGATGCAGATGGCTCGGGCTGAGCCCGACGTGCGCCGCCACCTCCGCGAGGTCCGGCTGGCGCGCGCGATGGCTGTCGAGGTAGCGGATGGCGGACTCGATGCGGTCGTAGTCGTTCATGTTCACCTGTTGCTCCGGCAGGGGTCTCTGGGTCGCGCGTTCGCCCTAAGCTGGCGCTTCCGTCCCTCGAAATCGACCCGATCCTTGCCACGACGACCGGCTCGAGAGCGGGCCGGCGTCCGAACGTTGCCCGAGTAGTGCCGATCACGCGATGATTATCGTTGCACGCGTGTCCGCGCGGAGTCGGGAACTGCTGGTGGCGGCGTTCCCGGTAACGTCCCTCGCCAACGCACGGGAAAGACCATGAACGCCCCCGCATTCATCCACGGACTGCTCGCCACGGCCGGCACGCTTCTCGCCCCGTCGCTCCTGGCGGCCCAGGCGCCGGTGCCCGACAGCCCGCTCCCGCCCGATCCCGCGGTGACGGTGGGCGAACTCGCGAACGGACTTCGCTTCTACGTGCGCGAGAACGCCACGCCCGAGAATCGCGCCGAGTTTCGCCTGGTCGTGAACGCCGGCTCCATCCTGGAGGACGAAGACCAGCTCGGTCTGGCCCACTTCACCGAGCACATGGCCTTCAACGGCACCGAGAACTTCGAGAAGCAGGAACTGGTCGACTATCTGGAATCGATCGGGATGCAGTTCGGTCCCCACATAAACGCCTATACCAGCTTCGACGAGACCGTCTACATGCTGCGCGTCCCCATGGACGATCCGGAAGTGCTGGAGACGGCGTTCCAGATCCTCCAGGACTGGGCGCGTGGCGTGGTTTTCGACCCGGAGGAAGTGGACAGGGAGCGCGGGGTGGTGATCGAGGAGTGGCGGCTCGGGCGGGGGGCGCAGGCGCGGATGTTCGACGCCCAGCTCCCCATCCTCTTCGAGGGCTCCCTCTATGCCGACCGCCTGCCGATCGGGAAGACGGAGGTGCTGGAGACGGCTCCCGCTTCGGTGCTCGAGCGGTTCTACCGTGACTGGTACCGGCCCGACCTCATGGCGGTGGTGGCCGTGGGGGACTTTGAGGCGGATGCCATCGAGGGCATGATCCGCAGCGGGTTCGAGGGCCTGGCACCGCCCGCGAATCCCCGCCCGCGCGCTACGCTGGAGGTGCCCTTCGACCACCCGCCGCGGGTGGCCATCGCGACCGACGTCGAGGCGCTGCAGTCGCAGGTGTCGGTGCTGTACAAGAGGCCGGTGGCCGCCAGGGGCACCGTGGCCGCCTTCCGCCGCGGCATCACAGAGAGCCTGTACGAGGGCATGATGGCGGCGCGCCTCGAGGAGCTGACGCAGCAGGCCGACCCGCCCTTCCTCATCGCCTTCCCGGCCGGCGGCAGCTTCGTGCGCGTGCTGGACATGTACCAGCTCCTCGCACTGGTGCCGGACGGCGGGCTCGAGCGCGGACTGGAGGCGCTGCTCACGGAGGCCGAGCGCGTCCGCCGCCACGGCTTCACCGCGACGGAGTTCGAACGCCGCAAGGCCGAGGTCGCGCGCGCCTTCGAGCGCCGTTTTGCGGAGCGCGAGAACCAGGAATCCGCCAGCCTGGCGGGCCGCTACGTTCAGGCGTTTCTGACCGGCGCCGCCTTCACCAGCCCCGAGGAAGAGCTGGAGCTGGCGAACGCGCTGCTGCCCGCGATCACGCTGGAGGAAGTCAACGGCCTGGCGGAGGAGTGGCTGCAGGAGCGGGGACGCGTGGTCATGGCCAATGCGCCCGAGAAGCCGGACTTGGAGGTGCCCGACGAGGAGGCCATCCAGGGCGTGTTCGCATCCGTGGTGAGCCGGGAGATCGAGCCGTACGAGGACACGGCGGTCGACGCGCCGCTGGTGGCCGCGATTCCCGATGGATCCCCGGTGGTCGACGAGGAAGTGGTGGAGGAGGTTGGGGTGACCGTGTGGACCCTCGAGAACGGCGTGCGGGTGGTCCTCAAGCCCACCGACTTCCGGGACGACGAGATCCTCTTTGCGGCCACCAGTCCCGGCGGCAGCTCGCTGGTTCCCGACGAGGAGTTTGCGGGCATCCGCATGGCTTCGGCGGTGGTCGTGGAGGGCGGCGTCGGCGAATTCGACAAGCTGGCCCTGGACAAGAAGCTGGCGGGCCTGGACGTGCGCGTGTCGGCGAGCGTGGGCTCGCTGACCGAGGGCATCGGCGGCAGCGCTTCCCCGCGCGACATCGAGACCGCCTTCCAGCTCATCTACCAGCGCTTCATGGCCCCGAGGAAGGACGAAACCGCGTTCGCGGCCTACAAGACGCTCCTGTCCGGGATCTTCGCGAACCGGGGAGCCAGCCCCGCCGCGGCGCTCGGCGACACCGTGTCGCTGATCCTGACGCAGGGGCATCCCAGGGCACTCCCGCCGGACGACGAGATGATCGAGCGCCTGGATCTGGACGCCTCCTTCGCCTTCTATCAGGATCGATTCGCCGACGCCGGCGACTTCGTCTTCTTCTTCGTGGGCGCGTTCGACCCGGACGAGATGCGGCCGCTGGCGGAGACCTGGCTGGGCGGACTCCCGAGCCTGGGACGAGTGGAGACGTGGCGGGATGTCGGGATCGATCCTCCCGAGGGCGTGATCGAGAGGGAGGTGCGCAAGGGGCTCGAGCCCCAGAGCCAGACCCGGATCGTCTTCGCGGGGGACGCCGAGTTCTCGCGCGAGGAGGAGATGGCGCTCGCCGCGCTCGCCGATGTGCTGGACATCCGCCTTCGCGAGCTGCTGCGCGAGGATCTGGGCGGCACCTACGGAGTGGGCGTAAGCAGTTTCCTGTCGACCCGCCCGGACGAGGAATACTCGGTGCGCATCAGCTTCGGTTCGGCGCCGGAGCGGGCCGACGAGCTGGCGGCCGTGGTGTTCGAGGAGATCGACCGCATCCAGCTTGATGGGCCCGATGCCGAGACCGTGGAGAAGGTGCGCGAGACCCAGCGCCGCAACAGGGAGACCCAGTTGGAGCAGAACCGCTACTGGCTGGGCCGCCTCCAGCGCCTGCACCAGCTCGGCGTGGACTACGGCTACGCGACCTCCTACGAGTTCATCGAGGGATGGACGGCGGACCACGTGCAGGAGGCCGCGCTCCGGTACCTGCGTGACGACCGGTTCGTGAAGGTCGTGCTGTACCCGGAGAACCCCGTGCCCTGAGGCTCTACCCGGCGAGCAGGGTCAGCGCGACCGCGGTCACCAGGGCCACCGTCACGTTGTCGTCCACCGGGATGGGCGCCCGCTCCGCCGCCGCGGCCACCAGGCCGACGACAACCGCCGGTCCGGGCCCGGTAAACGGCAGCACGCACGCTGTCGCGACCGCCCAGAATACGGCGGACCCGAGCAGCGACGGCTGTCCGGGCTCCGCGCGGCCCCACAACTGGCCGCACACGCTGGCGCACGGATCGGCCAGCGCGACCACCAGGATGCTGGGGATCCAGACCCGACTCGGAAACACCAGCATCACCGTGGCGGTGCCGATCACGTACCAGGTCGACGACGCCCACCTGCGGGATTCGCGCGGTGAGGCGAGGTGGCGGAAGATCTGAAAGAACCTGCGGTTGAGATCCGGCCGCCGGAGGCGCAGGACATCCGTCCCGACTGCCACGGCGATGATCGCGCCAAGACCCACCGAGAGCGCCAGCGGCGGCAGGATGTCCAGCCAGATGAGCCCGACCAGCCCCAGGCCGCAGCCGGCGTGCACGACCCGCCGCCACGGCTGCAGGCCGCGTGTCTGCTGCACCAGTTTCTCCAGGGCCGGGTCCATGTTCCGGAAACTAAACCCCCTTGCCGACCGTTCGCTTCTTAGTAAGATGGAAGGCGCCGCGCACACCTCGCCAGGAATCCAATCATGATGGCAGCGCTGAGAGCCTACGACGAGCGCATGCTGGATGTCATCACGGCTCGCCGGAAGCGGTGGCTGGACATCTTCATGCGCGGTGTCACGCATGCGGGCGACTGGCCGTCGATGGTGGGCATCACGCTGATCCTCAGCTTCGGATTCCCGTCCGGACTGCGCCGGGTGGGGCTCGAATGCATGGCGGTGCTCACGGTGTCGCACCTGGCGGTGCAATTGATGAAGCGCACCATCAATCGGGCGAGGCCGAAGCTGCGTCCGACGGGGCTGTTCGTCCTGAAACCCCCCGACCGATTCAGCTTCCCCTCGGGCCATGCCACCGCCGGGCTGGCGGTCGCCATTCCGCTCTACGTCGCGCTCCCCGCCCTGGCGGCCTTCACAGTTCTCGGCCTGGGGCTGGCCATCGGTGTGTCGCGCGCCTACCTGGGCGTGCACTATCCGGGCGACGTGCTCATGGGCTGGGTGACGGCGATCGTCACCGCGCTGATCGTTTGACGGGAGCCTGCCGGTCCAGCCCGGCAGCCGCCTGATCCGAGTCGGCTTCGCCTAGGCAGGCCCTGCGGGGCGGTCGCCCGGTGCCGGCATCCGGTAGCCCACTCTTCGCTCGTTGATGATGTAGGCCGGCCGAGCTCCGTCCTCGCCCAGTTTGTCGCGCAGCCTCTTCACGACGGCGTGCACCAGCCTGGGGTTGACGGAGCCCCGATACCGGGTGCCCCAGGCGAGGCGCAGAAGCGCGCGGTAGGTCAGCACTCGTCCGGGGTTGGCCGAGAGCACGCGCAGAAGCTCGTACTCGGTGGCTGTGAGCTCCAGCGGCTCGCCGCCGAGGGTCACCCGGCGCGTATCATAGTCGATGGCCAGCTCTCGGAGCACGAAGGATGCGGGCTCGGCGCGCCTGCGCAACGCCGCCCGGATCCTCGCCGTCAATTCCGTCGCCGAGAACGGCTTGACGATGTAGTCGGCGGCCCCGGCTTCGAAAGCCTTCGCGATCGTTTCATCCCGCCCATAGGCGGAGATGAAGATAACCGGCAGGTCGGCCAGGTCCGGAACCTGTTCCATCAGCTTGATGCCGTCGGTTCCGGGAAACATCAGATCGAGCAGGACCAGGCGGGGCCGCTCCGCGCGAATGATGCTCGACAGTTCCCGCGGCTCGCCCGTCTCGAGCACGGCGTACCCTGCCGTGGTGAGCGCATCGCGGACGAGGAGCAGCGTCTGCGGGTCGTCGTCCACCACCAGGATGCGCGTCGCCTCCCCGCCTCGGTGGGAGCGTTGCCGCGCGTAGGACCCCGGCGCCGTCATGTCGCCGGCGGCCTCTTCGGCGATGGGGACGGTGAACGTGAACCGGGCGCCCTGATCCTCGCCGCCGCTCTCCGCCCGGATGCGCCCTCCGTGCGCCTCCACCAGCCCCTTGCAGATGGCGAGCCCCAGGCCCGTCGCCACACCGCGCCTTCCGTCGCCCGCACCAGCCCGCCGGGAGAACAATCGCGCGAGCCGTTCGGGCGGGATGCCCTTGCCATTGTCCGAGACCGAGATCGCGACGTGCACGCCGTCCCGCCGGGCGCTCACCTCTATCGGGGACGATGCCTGAGAGTGTTTCGCCGCATTGGAGAGGAGGTTGCCTAGGACCTGCACGATGCGCTGCCGGTCCGCCAGCACGCTCGGCAGGTCCGGAGGAACGTCGACGCGCACGCCATGCGGGCCGCCGGCGCTCAGGAACGCGTTCCTGGACCTGTCGATCAGCGCCGCGACATCCGAGGCTTCGGGCGAGATCGACAGAGTGCCCGTTGCGATCCGCCCGGCATCGAGCAGGTCGCCCATGAGGACGCTCATGTTGTCGGCCTGCTCGTCGATGATCCGGAAGAACTGCAGCATCTCGGCGGAAGAGAAGCGCGTGGACGCCCCGAGCACCGTGGTTGACGAGCCCTTTATGGCGGCCAGCGGCGCGCGCAGCTCGTGCGTCACGATCCCCAGGTATTTCGCGCGCGCACGCTGCTCCTCGCGGAAAGTGCGGGCATTGGCGATCGCCGCCGCTGCCTGCGACGCCAGCAGCACGAGAACCTCCTCGTCCTCGCGGGTGAACTCGCGGTCCCCGTCCTTTCCGACGAGAAAGACACTGCCGGCGTAGACGCCCCGATGGCGCATCGGCGTGGCCTGCAGCGTTGTGGATGGAATGGCGACGGGCAGGAAACCGCCCAACCGGAGCCAGGTCGGCAGATCCTCGATCCGTACCGCACGCGGAAGGTCGCGGAAATGCTCGAAGACCCGGAGCACGTCTTCCCACTCCTCGAACTGCCGCAACTGCTCCTGCGTCAGGCCGGAGACGACCCAGGATCCGGGTTCGCCCGCGTCGTCGACGGTGGCGATCAGGCCATGGCGGGCACCCGTCAGGGCTCGGGCGCTGTCGACGACTTCCTGCAGGACGGTCTCAAGGTCCAGGCTCGCATTGATGCGCAGGATCGCGTTGCAGAGTTGCGAGACGCGCTCCTCGATTCTCAGCGCGTCCGGGTGCCCTGTCACCGGACCACCCTCCCGGAGCTCGTCCGTCGTCCTGTCCCCGGATACAACCGTCGCATCACCAAAACACCGCAAACGCAGCCCTGATTATCATCCTTTGCACCATACAGGAAGGGGTTCGGGCGTGCCCACACCATTGTTATCACCGGAATATCACCATATGACCTCAAAATATGACTGACAAATCACATATCATCGGCTATCTTGAATGATGCCCACGGTAGCATGGGGTGCAGTGTCCAAGCCATGACTCCATTCGCCTGCCGGAGGCGCGTGTTCAGGTGACGCGTCGAGCCAGGTATCATGAACCCACCGGATCCGTTCGAACGCGTTGTGGTGTCGCTGCAGGAGGCCGCGCTCGGCAAGGCGCGCTGGTCGGAGGCGGCGCTGCTGATCAACGAGATCAGCGGGACAAGCGGCAGCGCCCTGGCGTTCGCCGACGGCCGCGCCCAGGCTGATGCGCACTTCCTGTTCATGCAGTTGTGCCAGGATGGCCAACGCCGCGAGGACCTCGAGAGGGAGTACTTCAGCCAGTACTGGGAACGGGACGAGAGCATTCCCCGCATCGGCCGTCTGCCGGATGGAGCGCTGGCATCCACCGCCGAACTGTACACGGACCGCGAGAAGAAACTGTCGCCGGCGTACACCGAGGCGAGGCGCAGGACCGGGATGCAGAACGGCCTCAACGTGCGGTTGGACGGACCGGGCGGATCGAGCATCGTACTGAGTCTTGCGGACTCCCTGGAACCGGGAGGCTGGAGTTCGTCTCAGCTTGCCGCGGTCCGGCGCCTGCTGCCGCATGTGCGCCAGTTCGTGCGCGTGCGCAAGACGCTGACCGATGCGGGGGCGCTGGGACGCTCGCTCATCGCGCTGCTCGACGAAAGCCGCTGCTGCGTCATCCAACTCGACCGGAACGCGCGCATCATTGCGGCGAACGATCGGGCCTCCGGCCTGCTGCGAGAGGCGGAAGTGCTGTCGGATCGCGACGGGTTCCTGAGCGCCACGACGCCTCGCGGCAACGGCGAGTTGCAGCAATTGCTGGCTCAGGCGCTGCCGCGGCTGGGCGGTCCCGGATCGTCCGGCTCGATGACGATCAGGCGTTCGTCATCCCGCACCAACGTGGTCGTGCACGTTACCCCGGTGGCGGCGCGCCAGCGGGACTTCCGCGCCAGGCAGGTCGCCGCGCTCGTCCTGGTCGCCGACCCGGAGCGCCGGCCCAGCATCGATGCCCGCCTCGTGCAGGCGGCGCTCGACCTGACCCCGGCCGAGAGCCGGCTGGCGGTCATGGTGGCCGCTGGCCAACACACGCGCGACATCGCCGCGCGCACGGGACGCAGCGAAGGCACCGTGCGCTGGCACATACAGAACATCTTCCGCAAACAGGGCATATCGGCTCAGGCGGATCTTGTGCGGCGCGTGTTGTCGCTAGAGGGCTTTCCCGACTTCAGCCCCTGATTCGTTCCGGCCCTCGCAGACGGCTACAGAGCTTTCGGCCTTCGCGTCCGCGATTCGCGTTTCTGCGACCGGCTCCCCGGTCTCCGCGCGCGTCGGGGCATGCCGGTCCCCGGTTTCGGCGGGCCTCGCCGTACCTTCAGTCGGCGGCCGTGCCACTCCGCCTTGTATTCGAGCTGGCGCAGCAGTTCCGAGCTCGCGCCTTCGACTTCGATCTCGCGGGCGTCGTGCACGACGCCGGTCGTGGTCTTGTGCTGCAGATCCGCCTGGTGGTTTCTCACTTTGCGCGCCTGATTGCGCATGAGGGCCAGAGCGCGCTTGCGGCCTTCGGACCCGAACTCGCATCGCTCGAGCCGCCGCTCCAGCCTCGCCAGGCGGCGTCGCGCGTTCCGGAGCGCCCTGCTCTCCCTCACCACATGGCCGGCCTCCCCGTCGACCGACACGCTGATCTCGTCGCCGTTCTGGCGGACCGCAGCCCTGGCCGTCCTCGGTTCGATAGGCGTGAGGGGCGCGCACTCGAAGAGGCACGAGAGCATCCAGCGGTTTCCCGCATCCAGCCAGGCTCGTCCCGAGAGCAGACCGAGGGTCTTTCGTCCGGGAGGCCCCTCGAGCCGTCCCCGGGGGAGGCTCCCGCCCTTCCAGCGCACCGAGCCGAACTTGGGCAGCCACACCCGGCTTCCCTCGAAGCGGATGCCCTGGTTGCTGAAGTAGATGCCGGGCTCCCGTCCGATGCCCTTGATCCGGGGGAATCCGCGGCGCCCGCGCCTTCCCGGCCTGCTGAACCAGGTACGGAAGGCCCGGTCGAGATCGCCGGCGACCCGGTAGGTGGCGCTGGCGGGAGAGTTCCGGTGCTCCGGCCGCCGCTGCCACTCGCGCGCGAAGGCGCGCATCTCGGTCAGAGACAGGCGCCGTCCGGTCTCTCCGTAGCTGAGCTGAGAGGCTGCGAGCAATTCGTTCGCGAGCTCGCGCAGGCCGTTTCTGCACCGGAGCAGCTCCGAGTCCTGCGCAGGATTCGGGTAGAGCCTGCAGCGCCAGCCGACGTAGCGCCGGGTGGTCGATGTGTCCACGGTCACGTCGCCGGCGCGCCGGGTGTCGGCGCGGAAACCCGATCGTGCGTCCCCGATCCGTTGGCGGAGCGGGGCTTCCACACCGAATCGACCCACTCATCGAATCGCCCGACGACGCGTTCCGGATCCCTGGCCGCAGCCGCGAGCGTGCATCCGGCCATCCGCCTGACGTTGATTTCCAGCGTGCGGCGCCGCAGCCCCACCTGGTCGGCGACCGCCTCCCAGTCGGCCCCGGCGCGAGCGCGAACGACCCAGAGGAGGACGGCCCAGTTCACGAACTCCTTCAGACGGCACCGGAGCGGCCGATCCTCTCTCCAGTACTGGCGCAGCGTCGACGCGGCCAGGTTGACCTGGCCCGCCAGCCGGCGAACTGAACTGGCCGGCACGAACCTCGTGGCGGCAGCGTCGTCGTGCAGGCCGCAAACCCGGCTGATGGCCTCCCTTACGGACGGCCTGAAGGACGGGTCGGAGAGCAGTCTCAAACCGAGACTGTGCATCGGATCGCGGCTCGGCCTCCCGTAGCTCTCAGCAACTTCCACGAGGCGGCTCTCCTTGCCCGTTTGCGCTCGACTATCGCAATATGGCAGGAACACCGTTCCGTCGCGCCTTTCAGGAAAAAGGGTATCGACCCTATAATCATACAGGGCATCGTACCTGCTGACTTGAGGGGTTCGCACCCTTGGTCCGAAGCACTATGGACATGCCGCCTGAGACAATCATCGTTTTATTCGTATATATTACGGCGCTTTTTTCGTATCAGAAAACAGTGGTCGTCTTCGATAATTCGAGGATTTTGCGACCGACCATGTGCCCAGGAGCGGAGTGATAGTCCGTAACTGGTTGTCAAATATGAAGGTTCCCAAACTGGCACCACCTTTGCCTATGCGAGGGCACGCGACTCTGTCCAGCCACTTCAGGCCGGTACTCCATTCCCACCACTAGGAGGTTCCATGAACCGACTCAAGCTCCTTGCCACAGCAACGCTGATGGCCCTGACCTTCACCGCCTGCGACGAGGGCACTCCGCCGCCTGTGGAGCCGCCCCCGCCGCCGACTCCCGTGGGAACGATCTCCGGGACGGTGACGATCGAAGGGACGGCCGCCAGCGGCATCACCGCCACTCTGTCGTCGGGTGCTACCACGACGACGGGGTCGGGTGGCAGCTTCGCCTTCTCGGGCGTGGAAGCCGGGACCTACACGGTCACCATCAGCGGCTTCCCCGAGGACGCGACGTTCGCCCAGGTGACGCAGTCCGCGACCATCGCGACCGATGGTCAGAACGTGCAACTCAACTTCGCCGGCGAATACATCCGCTCCTCGGCGGTGGTCGGCAACGTGGTAGCGGCCGACGCGATGATGAGCGGAGGCGACGGCCAGCCCGAGACGCTGGTCGGCGTGACGGTCACGCTCGGCGGCGAGCACGCCATGGGCGAGACCATGGAGACCGGCGAGGACGGCGGCTTCATGTTCACCGGGCTCCGCGCCGGCACCTACACGGTGACGATCAGCGATTTCCCGGAGGACGTGTCCTTCGAGACGGTGAGCGTCGAGGTCGAGGTCGAGGTGGGCGAGGTCGGCAGCGCCGACTTCACGGGCCACTTCATCCGCACCTCCGCGGTCGAGGGCCAGGTGGTCATCGAGGGCGAGGGCCTTCAGGGTGTCACGGTGACTCTGTCCGGCGGACCCGCCGACGAGAGCTACACCATGCTGACCGACGCCGACGGCATGTTCCGGTTCGAGGAACTGCGTCCCGGCGACTACACGGTCGAGATCATGGACTTCGACCCCAGGGACTACGAGTTCGCGGCCACGTCGCAGGATGTGAGCGTGGATCTCGACGAAACTGGAACGGTGTCGTTCACCGGTGTCCTGCTCCGCACCTCCGGCATCAGCGGCCGGGTGAGCGTCGAAGGCATGGGCCTCGACAGCATCGAGGTCACGCTGACGAGCGGCGACGATAGCCGCACGGCGATGACCGACGCGGGCGGCCAGTACTCCTTCGCGGGTCTGGCGGCGGGCGACTACACGGTCTCGATCGCGGTCGACAGCGACGCGTACGTGTTCGAGTCGATGAGCTCTGACGTGACGGTCGGCGACGACGAGTCGGCCATCGTGAACTTCGATGGCCAGCACGCGCGCACCGCGAGCGTCTCGGGCATGGCGTTCATCGACGAGCTGGACAAGAACGACATGTACGACGAAGGCGAGGCCCCGCTGGCGCGCGCCGGTCTTCCGGTGGCGCTAGTGGGCCCGGGCGTCAACGAGCAGCGGATCGGCCTGACCGACGACACCGGCGCCTTCTCATTCACCGGCCTGCGCTCCGGCCACTACCAGCTGGTTGTGAACGTCGACATGACGGTCGCGGCAGCGCTCGCGGCCGCCGACCTGGCCTACGGCGGACCGGGGACGGGCTACTCGATCAACCTCGGGGTCGGCGAGGCCGCTTCGCAGGCGATCCCGTTCGACATCACGCACACGACCGTGAACTTCACGGTGTCGCTGAAGCACGGCGACGACATGGGTGCGGCGCTTCCCGGCGCGAGCGTCACGCTCTACGGGGCGAACGACGCCAGGGTCGGCACCGGTATGACGGGCGAAGACGGCTCCGTCGCGATCAAGGTCGCGCGTGCCGGCACCAGCGGGAACATGGTGATGGCGGGCGTCGCCGCCGACGGCTACGACGTGGCCGACGGCATGACGGAGGTTTCCTGGGATCCGCAGATGTTCGCGACCGCGGCCGGGAACTCCAACGACATCGTCAACCTGAACGTCGACGCGACGGTCAGCGGCGCCACGATCACCACCGACTACGGTGGCGGCAAGGCGCTCGCCGGCTGGGCGATCAGCGTCATGGCGGGTGACGACGCGGTCGACGGTGCGCCGGACATGCTGGACGACGACGGCAACGCGGCGTTCATGACCACCGTTGGAGCGGACGACCTGCCCGCGACCTTCACCTTCGCGGTCGCCGACGACCAGGACGACAAGATGGACGGCGGCGAGAGCTACGAGGGCAGCGCGGTGGATTACACGCACACGGGACTCGCGCTGGCGGGCACGATGGACGCCGGCACGATCGAGGTGCAGTACTCGACGCAGACCCTGAAGGTCTACGTGCACCAGGAGCGCGACCAGGTGATGGGCTACACCGGCAACCTGCTGGGCGGCGATGAGAGGGACGGCAGCGGTGACAACCAGATGGTCTCCGTCGGCCTCCGCTACGTCGACGACAACGGGCGCTCCCGTGCGTTCGTGGCCGCGGACAGCATCAGCAGCGGCAACAAGGACGGCGTGCACACCTTCAACAACGTACCGGCTGACAAGAACGTCATCGTCCAGGCGAGCAAGACCGACGCCGCCTCGAGCATCAAGCTGCTCGACCCCGACGAGCTCGCGGCGTACACGGGCATGGAAGCCAACGGCATCACGGGCGGCGCCTTCGGTGCGATGGGTGGCTTCAACCACACGGTCGAGCTCTGCCCGCTGCAGGCCACTGCGCCTCAGGACCACGACGAGTGCGCATCGTTCGCCTACGTGACCACCCACACCGTGAGCGGACTGGTGTGGAAGAACGGCGTCAAGATGTCCGGTGACGACTTCGATGCCGGCGAAGACGTAGATGGCGACGGCGAGGGCGATGGCATCACCACGCCCGTACCCGGCCAGACGGTCAGTCTGTCACCGGTCGAGGGCAAGAACCTCGCGGGCGAAGAGGAATCCTTCACGACTGCGGAGAAGGACACCCGCAAGGACAAGACCAAGGGTCTCGACGCGACCCTCCAGTTCAGCTTCGACGGCGTCGCCTCGGGCGCCTACAAGCTCAGCGTTCCGGACGGATGGCGGGCAAAGATGGGCGACAAGGGCGCCACCGCCGATGTCGGCGACGCGCTCAACCCGCTCGGTGGCCCGGTCTCGCTCGACATCACGCCGGCCACGGCTACCGTCTACGGCCGTGTCGATGGCGGTGACGGCTTCCCGCTCGAGGGCGTGACCGTGGACGTGAACGGACGGACGGCCATGACCGACGCCGCCGGCCGCTACATCGTGGACGGTGTCAGCGCGGTGCGGGGCAAGGTCTTCGTTTCGGCCGCCAAGGAGGGGCAGAACGCCCCCAAGCCGGACTCGACCAAAGTCGAATTCGGCGCGAACAAGGTGAGCAGGCTTGACATCGACCTGTCGGCCGTAGGCCAGACCGCTTCGATCAGCGGCACGGTCAGGGCGTCCGGCACCGCCGCACCGGTTGCGGGCGCGGAGGTCGCGGTAACCGGGGCGAAAGTGACCAACCTCGTGAAGGGCAAGCTCCTGACGGACGCCGAAGGCAAGTACACGGCGATCGTCGAGGCCGTCGCTCTGGGCACAACGGTTTCGGTGTCGGTGACCAAGAAGGGCATGAGCTTTGCGCCTCCGTCGATCGGCGGCCTTCCCGCGCACGCGAATTCGGCCATCTCGGGCATCGACTTCACCGGCTTCGTGCACGCCACGATCACCGGTGTAGTGGTCGCTCCGGGCGGTGGCCCGCTGAGCGGCGTGGCGCTTTCGGCGACATCGACGACCGACTCCACCCTGGTCGTGCACGACACCACGGGCGTGACGGGCCGCTTCTCGCTCAGCGTGCCGTACGGCGGTTACACCGTCGCGGCCTCGTTGGCCAACCATATCTTCGGCGACCCCACCGCGTCGTCGACCGGCTGGACCGTGCCCACGGCTCCGGGCGTGACCGTGGACATTGGCCGCATCCAGGCGATGACGGCGATGGCCAGAAACGTCCGTGCGACGCGCGAGACGGATACGACGACGGTGGCGGGAGTTTCGACTTACAACGGCAACGTAACGGTGAGGTGGATCGACAGCGCTGACGACGTGCCCGACGGGTACAGCGACGCTGTCTACAGCATCCAGACCAACACCGGCACTGACGGTGCGTGGGAGGGCGCTGCCAGCGCCGCGCTCGCTGGAGGAGATACGACCGGACTCGGCAGATTCGACGCCGGCACGAACGACGGCGAGGTCATGGTTCGGGTCGTAGCCACAGCCGCGGCGGACGGTAGTGTCAGCACCATCACCGAAGCCCTGGTGCTCAACTCCGATGCGGGTACGCTCGCGGCGGTCAACACGGCGCCCAGCGGTGCCGCTGCAAGGCGGCAGGATGAGGATGCGACCACGGACAGCCTGGTCGTCACGTGGAGTGCCACGAGCAACCCCAGGACGCAACAGAGAATCATCGTCACGGTTGATCTCGGAGAGCTCGGGGTCCAATCGCTCGTAGCAGCGGGCGGAAGCACCATCAGTTCCGACTCCAGGTCCTGGGATCTGACCGTGAGCGGCTTTACGACCGCCGCCTGGACTCTTGCTAACGACAGCACTCAGACGGCGAACGTGACCGAGGCCCACCTGCGGAAGGCACTCTCGGTTCGCGTTGAGACAGGGCAGGGTGCGGACGTTGCCTCTGTCGACGACGACGACTGGCAGGAGTCCAACACGGCGTCCGTTGCTGCCGATCCGGCCAGCACCTAGTCACCCTTCAACCCCATCAGCCTGGCTGACTCGCCACCAGCCAGGCTGATGGTCGCAGGACGGCTCACCCCCCGTCCGGGACAGTCCCGGGCGGGGGGTGACGCTCGTTCAAGTCACTATTCCACCGCGCGTTATCCATCTGACGCAGAGACGACACGATGATTTCGAACCAGCCTGGCCTGCCCGTCCGCTCCCTTCTGGCCGCTGCAGTGATCTGCGGGTTCCTGAATCCCTCGACGGGCGTGCGCGCCGAGGAGCCGTCTCCGGCCGGTTGGACAGAGGTGGTTCCGCCGGTCGCGGGCAGCGCCTGGGAGACGGGCGCCGCCCGGCCCACGGTCACGACTCTCAAATGGACATGGATTGGACCGGCACGGGAAACTGCCAGGCTCGATGTCGGTTTCTCGGAAAGCGTGAACGGCTTCACGAGCGACGACATCCAATTCACATGCCCGCACTCGACTGCGACGTGCGTCACGGTGGCTACCCTGGTCGACGTCGGCACGAATTCCCGGTCCTTTTCCGCCAGGCTGGACATGCCGGAAGACTACGACGGCCTTGTGACCGTCCACATCCCTGCCGACAAGGTATACAACAACTCGAACCCGCCGGAGTGGAATCTCCCGTCGACCACGCACATCGAGGAGGTGGACACAAAGGCCCCTGGCAGGGTCCCCACTGGTACGAGGATCAGCGGCGACCGAGTCTTCGTCGTCTTCGACGAGGACCTTGACAGGCGTTTCGTTCCGGCGGTCAAGGACTTCGCGGTTGGCTTCACCAGGAGAGGTGCGTTCGACCGCAAGACCGTAACCCAGGTCGAGATGTTCGCGCGCGAGGTGTTCCTGGACCTGGACAGCCCTGTCGAGGCGGGCGACATGGTTGAGGTGATCTATTTCGACACCGGTCCGAACGCGCTCCGGGACCTGGTCGGCAATCGAGCATCGGGGTTCCAATTGCCGGGGTGTCGGCTATCAGAATTCGTTGAATGCGTGAGAAACGTCACGGGAAGCACACCCACCGGGCTGCCCGGCGCGCCGCGCAACCTCACGGCGGTGGCCGACGGCGCCGACGCGATCGACCTGGAGTGGGACCCACCGAGCTCGGACGGCGGCGGCAGGATCACCGGGTACATGGTCGAGTGGTCGGAGGACGGCCGCGACCCCTGGTCGACTCTGGTGCGCAGTCCGGACACGGCAACCGTGTACCGCGATGAAGACGTCTCGGCGGGCGAGACACGCCACTACAGGGTGTCGGCGATCAACTTCAACGGCGAGGGACCTGCGTCCAACGTGGCCAGCGCCACCACGGAGCATGTCCTGCCGGGGGCGCCGCGGCGATTGGAGGCGCGCGCCCGGGGGGACTCCGCCATCGAATTGAGGTGGAGCGCCCCCGCCTTCCCTGGCTCGACGCCGATCACGGGCTACCGGATCGACGTGTCGCGCACTGGAACCGGCGGATGGAACTCGCTCGTGGCCAACACCGGGTCCACGACAACCGCGTACAGGCACGCCCCGCTCCAGCCCAACACCACTCGCTACTACCGGGTCGCGGCGATCAACCGTGCGGGCAACACGGGGCCGTGGTCGGACGTCTCCAGCGCAACCACCGAGGCGACCGTTCCGGGGGCGCCCACGGGTCTCAGGGCGGTGCCGGGCGGGGTGCGGGGAACAGACCGGATCGTCCTTACCTGGAGTGCCCCGACGGACGATGGCGGGAGTCCGATTACCGCCTACCGCATCTGGTGGCGTTCCAACATTACCTCCGATTGGGTCATCCTCG
>VXNP01000066.1 GCA_009840525.1 Gammaproteobacteria bacterium | reverse complement strand
CCCCCTCCCGCCCGAGCAGGTTGAGGAGCGCGTTCCCGCCCAGCGAGAACCCGACCGCGGTTCGCGGGAGACCCGGGAACCGCTCCGCCATCCAGTCCAGCGCGCGCTCGATGTCGTCCGTCCGACCCGAGTGGTAGGCGCCCGGCAGACGGTTAGGCTCCCCGCTGCACGAACGGAAGTTGAGCGCCACCGCCTGGATGCCCGCGGCCGCCAGCGCCTCGCTCGTCGTCACCATGTAGCCCGAGCGGGCGCTGCCCTCGAGCCCGTGAAGAAGGAGGCACAGACCCGAGGGGGTTTCCGGCCCTCTCCACAGATCGAGGTCGACGAAATCGCCGTCGTCCGTGTCGAGCCGGACCCGGTCGTACCGTGGCTCGAAGCGGCGGCGCACGATCCGCCCCACCACGGTCTGCGCGTGAGGATTCCGGAGGCCCCGCGCCGGCTCGAACGCGGACAGATTCTTCAAGGATCCGTTACCTTTCGTTCCGTGTCTCGACCATTCCTGCATCAGTACACCGTCTCGGAGGCGGGTTCCCGGCGCTGGCTCTACGTGCTGCACGGCATCTACGGGACCGGCCGCAACTGGGCTTCATTCGCCCGTCGGCTCGTCGCCCGGCGTCCCGAATGGGGAGCTATGCTCGTGGACCTGCGTCTGCACGGACACTCCCCGCGCTTCGAGCCGCCGCACACGCTTGCCGCGTGCGTGCACGACGTGGTCGAACTCTCGGAGTCGCTCGAGCGGCCCGTGGACGCAACCCTCGGGCATTCCTTCGGCGGCAAGGTGGCGCTGATGGTGGCGGCCGCCACGGCGCCGAGCCAGACGTGGGTGATCGACGCGACGCCCTCCCGCCGCTCGCCCGGCGGGGGAGCCGCCCGGCTGCTGGACGTGATTCGCCGGCACCCGGGGCCCTTCACGACGAGGCGTGACGCCGTATCCGTGGTGGAGGCCGAAGGGTTCGCCTCGCCCGTCGCGCACTGGCTGGCGACCAACCTCGTGTTCGTCGACGCCGGCTATCGGTGGCGCCTCGACCCCGACGCCGCCGAAGAACTGCTCGCCGACTACTTCAGGCGCGACCTCTGGGACGTCATCGAGACACCCGCCCCCCCATCGGAAATCCATGTCGTACGGGCCGCGCAGTCGGACATCCTCTCGGCGGACGATCGCGCGCGATTCCGGGCGGCGACGCTGAACGGCCGCGTACATTTCCACGAACTCGCCGGCGGCCACTGGCTGCACGTGGACAATCCCGATGGCCTCCCGGACCTCGTCGCCGAGCACCTCTGACCGGCCACGGCCCGTCCGGGCTACCACACTTCGTACCATGTGCCCGGGATGGCCGCCGCCGGCGCGGTGAGTCGCTCCGCGGCCGCGGCGACGGCGCAGGCGCTGAAGCGCAGGTCGATGCGGTGGCCGCCGAAGTCGGCCGCCACCCCCGCGCCGCCCGCGAGCCCGCTTGCCACGCTCCCCTGGATCGAGATGTCCCCGTTCAGGAGCAGGGTGCCGCCCACGAGGATGAGCCCCCTCCAGGCGAACCCGTGGTCGAGCGTCAGGTCGCCCTCCACGACGAGGGCGCCGCGCCCGCTGGAGCCGGCCCCGAGCGTCCCCGATCCCGAAATCCGCGTGTAGGACGAAGCGGCTCCGGGAGACGGCCACGCGTCGGGCGGCACGACCGCGTCGGGACGCGGGCCCCAGGAAGCGAGCAGTTCCATCCACCGGATCCCCGTTTCCGCCGCGACGGACACATCCGCCGCCATCCGGCGGTCCGCCGGGGAACCGGAGATCGTGAGTAACGAATCGGGCACCGGCGCCGGTCCGCCCCAGTACGCGACGCCTGCGACCGGCGAGGGCTGTTGCGGACAGGCGCTCCCGAACGCATCGAGCCCCATGATCGTCCCCTTCGGGGGTACGACGCCCGCGCTCCCCACGAGGACCAGCGCCCCGGGCACCCGCGGCGGGCCGGCCACCCAGAAGAGCTGCCCCACCGACCGCTCGAAGGTTGCGCCTCCGTAGACGACCCGCCCCAGGGATTCGACGCGGTACACGGCCTCTCCGGGCCGCAGTTCGAGGAGCCGTTCGAAGGAGACCGTCGCGGTTCCGGGGCCCAGCGCGAGGGGAGGCACGGAAGGAGTCGGCAGTTCGGCGAGCGCGCGCGCCGTCGCGAGCCCGCTCTCGGCCACGTAGAAGGCCTCCGTGGAACGCGCGAAGGCGCGGGCGGACTGTCCGTCGACCCAGGTGACGAAGAAGCCGCCGGCCGCCATGAGCGAAACGAGCAGCAGGGTGAGCATGACCGATGGCAGCGCGAAGCCTGGAGGCTCCGCCCGCGGGGGCACGGGGACCCGAAGCCGTGGAGTCCTGCCGAGAGAGTGCATGACGTGAACGTGCCATGCGCGATCAACGCTCCCTCAACGCGGCGGCCGCCGGGCCTCCGTGAGGGGTTCGCTAGCTGGCGGTCTCCGCGAGCCAGCTCTCGATCGCGTCGCCGAGCGCGGGAAGACTGAGCGCGCCGTTCTCCAGCACGCGGTCGTGAAACTCCGCGATGGAGAAGGCCTCACCGAGCGTGGCTTCCGCCTTCGCGCGCAACCGCGAGATCTCGAGCTGCCCCAGCTTGTAGGTGAGCGCCTGGGCGGGCGACGTGATGTAGCGGTCCACCTCGTTCTCGATGTTCACTTCGGCGAGCAGCGTGTTTTCGCGGACGAAGTCGATCGCCTCCTCACGAGTCCAGCCGAAGGCATGGATGCCGGTGTCGACGACGAGCCGGCTGGCCCGCCACGCATCGTAGGAAGCGAGGCCGATGCGGCTGAGGTCGTCCACGTAGAGGCCCATTTCATCGGCCAGGCGCTCCGCGTACAGGGCCCACCCCTCGACGAAGGCGACCGAGCCGAGGTGCTTGCGGAACTCGGGCAGCCCCGCGACCTCCTGGGCGATCGCCGTCTGGAGGTGGTGCCCCGGAATCGCCTCGTGGAAGCTCAGGACGTCGGCCTGGTACCGGGGCCGGATCTCCGGCCGGTACGTGTTCACGTAGTACGTGCCGGGGCGCGACCCATCCGGCGCCGGCTCCCGGTAGTAGGCCAGCACGCTCTGGGGCGCCTCGTACAGCGGGATCGGACGGATCACCATCTCCGTCACCGGCGGCGTGCCGAACCAGTCGGGCATCACGAGGGCCGCCCGCGCGTACGCCTCCTCGGCCATCTGCACGATCTCCCCCGGCCAGCGGAAGAACATCTCCGGGTCCGACCGCAGCCGCTGCTGGATCTGCTTCAGGTCGGAGGCGCCGAGGACTTCCTGGCCAAGCGTCCGCAACTCGTCGTGGACCCTCTCCAGCTCCGCCAGGCCCTGAGCGTGGATCTCGGCCGGCGTCAGTTCGAGCGTCGTGAAGTTGCGGATCATCGCCTCGTAACAGGCGCTGCCGCCCGGCAGGCTGGAGAGCCCGATCGCGGCGCCCGTGCGCGAGTGCGGATAGAGTTCGTCGCGCAGGAAGTCGCGGAGTCTCGCGTAGGCCGGCCGGATGCGCTCGGAGGCGGCTTCACGGATGCCGGCCCGGAAGTCGTGGCGCGTCCCCTCGGGCCACGCATCGAGCCGCGTCCCCGCCGGAGCGTAGATCGGCCACTCCTCCACGGGTCGTTCGAGGAGGGCGTCGAGCTGCACGATCGTGCGGTTCACCGACGCGCGCGCCGCGACGCGTCCCGTCTCGAGGCCGGTGCGGAGGTTCGAGATGTAGTCGTCGATGTAGTCCGCGAACGCGTTCCAGCGCCGGATCATGCGCTCGCCGTCGACCGGTGTTTCGAGGGGCTGGGCGCCGACGATGTTGAGGAAGTCGAGCTGGAACCCTTCGCGGTGGTCCACCACCCACACCTCGAGATCGCACGTCTGCTCGGCGACTTCCGCCGAGAGCTGATGGTCGAGCGCGAGATACGTGAGCCGGTTCCCGGCCGGCAGCGACGCAAGGTCGATGGCCGCGAGCGCACCCATGAGGGCACCGACCTCGCGGCGGCGATTGTTGCGCCCCGACGGCGAGATGTCGCGAACGCGATCGCTGAGGCGGTGCTCTCCGAGATAAGTCGCCTGCAGCGGGTTCCAGGACAGGTAGGCGTCCCAGAAGCGGTCGCTCAGCGCCGACAGGTCGCTGATCGGGGCCGGATCGGCCGTTTCGGCGGATCCCCGCTCGCACGCCGTGATCCCGCCCGCGATGAGGATCAGAAGCGCGGCCCGTCCCGCCGCTCCACCCGGAAGGCAGTTCCTGTTGCGGGTTGACGTCATCCTGGCCGCTCTCGATCGTTTCGTTTGCGCGTCACGCCCGAATCTCGCCGCCCGAAAATGCGGCAGGGAAGGCGGGTGCGTAAAGGAGAGCCCACGAAAGGGAACACGAAGAACAGGGAGAAGGTCGTGTCCGAACCGTTCTACACCGCCCGCGCGCGTCTCGAGAAGGTCGAGGGCGTCCATCGCCGGGCCCGCCTCGAAGAGGGGACCGAGATCGACTTGGGCGTCCACGGTCCCATCAAGTCCCACTACCGGATCGACGCGAAGGACCTGCCGCTGCCGGTCGACTACCAGGTGGCCGCGACGGGCGGCTGAATGCTGGGCACGCTCAACGGCGCACTGGAAGTGCGCGGCATCCGCCTGGCCCCCGAGGACATCGCCGCCGAAGCGGAGGGCATCATGCGCCTCCGCGACCGCATGCCGCTGCTCGAGGAGATCGTCGTCCACTACCGGCTCCGCATCCCCGCCGAGGCCCGGGAGACGGTGGACCGCGCCCTCGCCGGCCACGGCGCGAAGTGCCCCACCGCCCGCTCGCTGGAGGGCGCGATCAAGGTGACCTGGACCGCCGACATCGAAGAGACCCCCGCTCCATCGTGATGCGGGGCGAGGCCATGGTCCGCGTATTCGAGGCGTGGGACGAGAGCGAATTCCTCGCGGCGAGGCTCGCCCTCGAAGCCAGCGACATCCCGTTCAGGGTCGAAGGGGAGTTCGCACCGGTTTCCTGGGGCCCAACGGCGGCCGCGAAGGTCCTCCGCGTGCCCGCGAGCCGGCACGAAGAAGCGAAGCAGGCGATCCGCGACTCGATAGCGTGAGACGAGCGTGACTTTCCGGCCGCTCGATGTCTGGGCGTTCGCGGGCTTTCTGTTGCTGGTTGTGGGGGTGTCGCTGTACGCCTCGCGGGGGCGGCGGGACGCGGCGGGGTACTTCCTCGCCGGGCGCAACCTGCCGTGGTGGCTGATCGGATTCTCGCTCATCGCGTCGAACATCTCGACGGAGCACTTCGTGGGGATGGCGGGGCGGGGCTACGACATCGGTCTTGCGATCGCGAGCTACGAGTGGATGGCGGCCGTCACCCTCGTCCTCGTCGGGCTCTTCTTCCTGCCCCGGTTCCTCGCGGCGGGGATCTACACCATCCCGGAATACCTCGAGTTCCGGTACGACGTCCGCACGCGCACGCTGATGGCGGGCTTCCTCCTCGCGGCCTACGTGCTCGTGGCCCTCGCGACGGTGCTGTACTCGGGCGCCCTCGCCCTGGAGTCGATCTTCGGCTTGGACACGGGGACGGGTATCTGGCTCATCGGCGTGCTCGCGGGCGGCTACACGATCTACGGCGGACTCAAGGCCGTCGTGTGGTCCGACCTCCTCCAGGGCGTGGCGCTCCTCCTCGGCGGCGTGCTCGTGACCGTACTGGGGTTCCGGGCCATGGGCGGGATCGGTCCCTTCCTCGAGGCGGCGGACGGCAAGCTCCACACGGTTCTCCCCTTCAACCACCCGGAGATGCCGTGGCTGGCCGTGTTCATCGGCGGGCTGTGGATCCCCAACATCTTCTACTGGGGACTGAACCAGTTCATCACGCAGCGGACGCTGGCGGCGCGCAGTCTCGCGGACGGGCAGCGCGGGCTCTTCCTCGCGGGCTTCATCAAGCTCGGGATCCCGTTCATCATCATCTTCCCGGGCATCATGGCGGCGGAACTGTTCGCCGATCAGGTGACGAACCCGGACCAGGCCTATCCGGTGATGATGCGGGAACTCCTCCCGGCGGGGCTGACGGGCCTCATGTTCGCGGCGCTGTTCGGGGCCGTGATGAGTTCGCTCGACTCGATGCTGAACTCGGCGGCGACGATCTTCAGCGTCGACCTCTACAAGCGGCACCTGCGGCCCGCGGCCTCATCGCGGCGCCTCATGGTCGTGGGACGGGTGACGACGGGCGTGCTCGCGGTGGTCGCGTGCCTGTGGGCGCCGGTCGTGGCGCGGGCGCCGAGCGTATTCGAATACATCCAGATGTTCTGGGGGTTCATCTCGCCGGGGATCGTGGCCGCGTTCCTGTTCGGCATCTTCGCGCCACGCACGCCGCCGGCCGCCGCCTTCGGCGGGATGGTGCTCGGGATCCCCGTCTACGGCCTCCTCCTGTGGCTGCTGCCGGAAGTCGCGTTCCTCCACCACATGGCGATCACCTTCCTCGCGATCAGCGCGTACATCGTGGCGGTCACGGCGGCGAGCCCGCTCGACGCCCCGCGCCGGCTGCCGCGCGCCGCGGATGGCGTGGACCTGACCCCCGCCCCGCGCGCCGGACTCTGGGCCGGAGGCGTGATCGCGGGAGCCGCCATCCTCTACATCATCTTCTGGTAATCCAGATCATCTTCCGGTAATCCGGGCCTCGGGACTTGTCCCCCCCCGTCGAGTTGGAATTGACGGCACATCGCACATCGTGTAATACTCACTGCCGTACTACGGTAGCACGCGAGTGCGTAATACACGCGGGAGAGAGGGCTGGAATGAAACCCGTATCGTTGAAAATGCCGGGACACCTCGCGCGGGAGGTCTCCGACGCCGCGCGCCGGCGGGGCGTGAGCAGGTCCGCGCTGATTCGCGAGGCCCTCGAGGTCTTCCTGCGCACGGAGCGAAGTACGCCATCCGTTTCCGCGCTGTCCCGGGCCGTCGACCTCGCCGGCTCCTTCGCCGGGCCCGAGGATCTGTCGGCGAACCCGGATTACATGCGCGGCTTCGGTCGGTGAACCCGGGGACCATTCTCGATACGGGCCCGCTGGTCGCCTTCCTGAACTCCCGGGACGGGCATCACCGCTGGGCACGGGAACAGTGGGCCCGCGTCGAACCCCCGTTCCTCACCTGCGAAGCCGTCATCGCCGAGGCGTGCTTTCTCGCGCACCGTCTCGCCTCCGGAGCGCCGGAAGCCGTGGTATCGCTGATCGAGCGGGGCGTGCTGGATGTGTCGTTCCGGCTGGCGGATGAGGCGGCCGCGGTCGCGCGGATGATGAAGAAGTACGACGATGTGCCGATGTCACTGGCGGATGCGTGCCTCGTCCGGATGTCCGAACAGCACCCGGGCAGCGTGGTCCTCACCCTGGACGGCGATTTCAGGATCTACCGCAGAAGCGGCCGCCAGCCTGTCCCGACCCGGATGCCCGACGCGTGAAGCGAGGCGCCGCGGACTGCGATCCGGGACAGCCTGGGTCTGGTCAGCCGGCGGCGCCGTTGTGGGCGAGGAAGCGCTCGGCGTCCAGGGCGGCCATGCAGCCGGTGCCCGCCGCGGAGACCGCCTGCCGGTAGTAGTCGTCCATGACGTCGCCCGCCGCGAATACGCCGGGCACGTTCGTATCCGTGCGCCACGGCGTGGGCATGTCCACGTAGCCGTTCTCCTTGAGGTCGACCTGGCCGTGCAGGAACGCCGTGTTGGGGATGTGGCCGATGGCCACGAACATGCCGCCCACCTCGACCTCCGACGCCTCGCCCGTCACCGTGTCCCGCAGGCGGAGGCCGGTGATCGCGTCGTCCCCGAACACCTCCTCCACGGTCCGGTTCCAGAGGAAGCGGATCTTGTCGCTGGCGAAGGCCCGCTCCTGCATGATCTGCGACGCCCGCAGTTCGTCGCGCCGGTGGATGAGCAGCACCTCGCTCGCGAACTTCGTGAGGTAGAGCGCCTCCTCCATCGCGCTGTCGCCGCCGCCCACGACGGCGAGGACCTGGTCCCGGAAGACGGGCAGGGCGCCGTCGCACACCGCGCACGCGGACACCCCGCCGCCGCTCTGCGCGAGCCGTTCCTCGCCGGGGACGCCGAGCCAGCGCGCGTTGGCGCCCGTGGCCACGATCACCGTCTCGGCGCGCACCTCCTGGCTCCCTGACGAACGGAGCAGGAAGGGTCGACCGGAGAAGTCGACCTCCACGATGTCCTCGGTGAACACGCGCGTGTCGAAACGCAGCGCCTGCTTCTTGAAGTCCAACATCATATCAATACCGCTAACCCCTTCGGGGAAACCGGGATAGTTCTCCACGTCCGTTGTGAACATGAGCTGCCCGCCGGGGATCATGGTGCGACTCCCGGCGCCCTCGAACACGAGGGGACTGAGATTCGCCCGGGCCGCATAAATTGCCGCCGTCCACGCGGCGGGGCCCGAGCCGATGATGACGACGTTTTCTGTACTCATCGCTCCGTATCGGTTGTTCGGCGTTCGCTCGGAAAAGCCGATCGTTGCTGGTGGCGGAATCCGTTCCGGGGGGGAAGATATCACTCCCGTCCCGGCCGGGTGTCGTTGGCGGCCGGTCTTGGTTGCGCGGGGGCGGCGCTTGCGGTTTCGTTCGGGGCATGAATGGACGCGGGCGGGAGACGGAGGAGGGGACGGACGCGCGGCGGGGGCGGCCGGTGCTTCGTTCCATCCTGGGGGCGGGGCAGCGCCGCTGGCTGCGGTTCGGGCTCGGGGTCGCGGTGTTCATGCTGGCGAATACGCTCTACCTGCTCGCGAACCGGCTTGCGGACGGGCTGGGGCTCGAGTTCTTCGCGGTGGGAGAGAACTCCCTCCCCCAGCTCTTCCAGGCGATGGTGCTCACGCACACGGGCGTCGGGCTCCTGCTGGCCGCGGTCATGTTCGGGTTCCTCGCGGCGCACCTCCCAACGGTGTGGAAACGTAAGCACCGCGCCTCGATTCTGACCGGAATCGGGATGGGGCTTGTGGGCGGCGTCCTCGTCCTCACGGGACTCTTCATCCTCACCGCGGCGGCGAGCCGGGAGAACAGCTGGGCGTGGTGGGCGCACGTGGGGAGCGCCGTCCTCATCGTCTCCGCCTACGCGGGGCACCGGCTCGTGAGCTACGCGCGTCCGCCGGGCGTGCGGGCGCGCCGCTTCGCACTCGCCACCGGAGCCGTGCTCGTCGTCCTCATCGCCGGGCACAGCCTCACGCACCGCGGGTTGCAGCTCACGCCGGAGGCCGAGGCCGCGCTCGCCGAGGGCCTGAACGAGGGACCGGGGGGCCGCGACCGCGACGTGTCGCGCTTCGTCGACGCGGACTTCGTGCCGACGGGGCTCGTGCCGCCCGAGAGTCCGTTCTTCCCGGCCGCGACCACGACGAGCACGGGGACCTATCTGCCGTCCCGCATTATCACCCGCACCGAGGCGGGGGAACTCGCCGCGCAGGCGGCCCGCGAGCGCGCGGCGCGCGTCCGCGCCGAGGTGGAAAGGCGGGGGTTCGCGGCGGACGAACTCATCGGCGCGACCCAGTGCGTGCGCTGCCACCCGGACGTGACGGCGCAGTGGGCGACGTCCGCGCACCGTTTCGCCTCCTTCAACAACCCCTTCTATACCGCGACGATCGAGGACATGCGCGAGGGGTCGCTGGAGGCGGGGCCGGAGGTGATCGCGCACCTGCGGGAGTTCGGGCTCGAACCGGACGCGGCAGGGCGTGTGAAGAGCAAGTGGTGCAGCGGGTGCCATGACCCGGCGCTCATGCTCGCCGGCGCCATGGACGCACCGATCGACCCGGCCACGGTCGAGGCGCAGGCAGGACTCACCTGCCTCGCCTGCCACGCGATCGACCGCATCCACGACAACACCGGCAACGGCAACTACAACATCGCCGACGAACAGGAGGACCCCTACCTGTTCGCGGACGCCGAGGCCGGCACGCTCGGGGCGTACCTGCACGACGCGGCGCTCAAGGCGAAGCCCTCCGTCCACATGAGCCAACTCCTGAAGCCGGTGCATTCGACGTCGGAGTTCTGCGCCACCTGCCACAAGGTGAGTCTGACGGAGCCCGTCAATAACTACCGCTGGCTGCGGGGGCAGAACGAGTACGACGCGTGGCACGACAGCGGTGTGGCGCGGAACGCCTCGCGCACCTTCTACCTCCCCGCGGCGGCGCGCGTGTGCCAGGACTGCCACATGCCGCCGGAGGAGGCGCCGCTGGGCGACGTCTCGGCCGCGAACGGGATGGTGCGCTCGCACCGCTTCCTCGCGGTGAACACGGCGCTCCCCTTCCTGCGGGGAGACACGGCGACGATCCGCCGCATCGAGGCGTTCCTGCGTGACGAGAAGCTGCGGGTCGACATCTTCGCCATCCGGCGCGGCCCCGGCGACGATCCCGAGATGGGGCTCGATCTCTCACCGCCGAGCGTATCCCCGGGGGAGACGGTGATGTTCGAGGTCGTGGTCCGGAACCAGGGCGTCGGCCACACCTTCCCCGGCGGGACGAACGATTCCAACGAGGGCTGGCTCGAGTTCGAACTGGTGGACGCGGAGGGACGGCGGATCGCGATCAGCGGCGAGATCGGCGCGGACGGGCACCTCGATCCGATGGCGCACTTCTTCAAGTCGGTGATCCTCGACCGCGAGGGGCGCCCGATCCAGAAGCGGAACGCGCAGGACATCCACGTGACGGCGGCGGTGAACGTGATCGGCCCCGGGAGCGCGGACGTCGCCCACTACCGGATCACGCTGCCGCCCGACCTGCCCGTGGGGTCGCTCACGGCGCGGGCGCGCCTCCTGTGGCGAAAGTTCGACCGGGCGTACACGGAGTTCGCGTTCGGGGCCAACCCGGCGGGGTTCGCGGAGTTCGACGACGTCCCGGACCTGCCGGTGACCGAGATCGCACGCGACGAGGTCACGATCGGGGTGGGAGGCCGCGTGGATCCGGTCTCGACCGAGGAACAGGATGAGGAGATCTGGGTCCGCTACAACGACTACGGGATCGCCCTCCTCATGGAGGGGAACGACCGGCTCGCCGAGCGTCCCTTCGAGCGCGTGGCGGAGTTCTTCCCGGACCGCGTGGACGGGCCGCTCAACCTGGCACGCATGGCGCTCATCGCCGGCAACCTCGACGACGCGTTCGACAACCTCGAGCGGGCCGAAACCATCGAAGCGGGCAACCCGCGCGTCGCCTGGGTATGGGGTGGCGCGCACCAGGAGGACGGCGCGTACGAGGCCTCGGAGGCCGCGTACCTTGCGGTGCTCGACGCCTTCCCGGAGGATCGCGAGGCTTGGTTCCAGTTGGGACGGACGCGATACCTTGACCGCCGGTACGAGGCGGCGGTCGAGGCGTTCGACCGGACGCTGGCCATCGATCCCGAGCACCGGCAGGCGCACTACAGCCGCATGCTCAGCCTGCGGGCGCTGGGACGCGACGAGGAGGCCGCGCTCGGCGAGGCGGCGTTCGAACGCTACCGGATCGACGAGGCGGCGCAGGCGATCACGAGGGCCTACAGGGCGGAGAACCCCGGCGTGAACCTGATGGCACAGGACATCCACACGCACGAACTGCGACCGATCGCGCGGCCGGGCGGCGGCGGAGGTCGATGAACGCTCGCCACGCCGGACCCCTCTCGATCTGCCTCCTCGCGGCGGCGACCGCCTGCGGTCCCGACGAGTCGGAAGACGCGGAGGCGCCCTCCTACACCCAGACGCGCCCGAGCTTCACGGCGCGCGAGGGCAGCGACGCGACGACCTCGATCCGATTCACGGACGTCACCGCGGCGGCGGGGATCGACTTCGTCCACGCCACGGGCGCCTTCGGCGAGAAGTGGATGCCCGAGACCATGGGCAGCGGCGTCGTCGTCCTCGACTACGACGGGGACGGGTGGCCGGATCTGTTCTTCGTGAACAGCACCGGCTGGGAGGGACGCGCGGAGGACCGGGGGGCCCTGTCCACGCTCCTGCGGAACCTCGGCGACGGGACCTTCCGCGACGTGACGCGCGAAGCGGGCCTCGACCGGCCCATCTACGGCATGGGCGGGGCCGCGGCCGACTACGACGCGGACGGCGACACGGACCTCTACGTGACGGCGGTCGGGGACAACCGGCTGTACCGGAACGACGGGGGACGATTCACCGACGTGACCGCGGAGACGGGCACGGCGGGGAACGCGCCGGGCGCGGGAGATCCCGCCTGGTCCACGGCTTCGGCCTGGTTCGACGCGGACGGCGACGGCTGGCTCGACCTCCTCGTCTGCAACTACGTGGACTGGACGCCGGAGACCGACCTCTTCTTCACCCGCGACGGCGTGAACAAGTCCTACGCGACCCCCGAGGAATACAACGGCGAGTCGTGCCGCCTGCTGCGGAACGAACCGGCTCCCGGCGGCGGTGCGGGCGCCGGCCTGCCCTCCGCGCGGCGCTTCCGGGACGTGACGGCCGAATCCGGGCTCGAGAATCCCGAGGGGAAGTCGCTCGGCATCGTCATCGACGACTTCACCGGGGACGGCCTGCCGGATGTCGCGATCGCGAACGACACCTACCAGAACTTCCTGTACGAGAACCTGGGGGAAGGGAAGTTCGCCGACGTGGCGCTCGACGCGGGAGTCGCCTTCGACGAGTTCGGCCGGGCGCGGGCGGGCATGGGGGTCGACGTCGGCGACATCCTCAACCGCGGGCAGCTCTCGATCGCGATCGGCAACTTCTCGAACGAGCCCGTATCGCTGTTCACGCAGATCCAGGAGGGGCTGTTCCAGGATCTGGCCGGGTCGGCGCGGCTCACGCGGTCGACGCTGCTCCCGCTGACGTTCGGGCTCCGCTTCGCGGACTTCGACCTCGACCGCTACGTGGATCTCGTGCTGGGGAACGGCCACATCGAGCCGGAGATCGAGGCGATCCAGGGGGACGTGACCTTCGCGCAGCCGCCTCAGTTGTTCCGGAACGACGGGCGCGGGGGGTTCATCGACGCCGGCGCGATGGCGGGCGGGGGATTCGACGAGCCGATCGTGGCCCGGGGCGTGGCGACGCTCGACTTCGACCGGGACGGGGACCTCGACCTCGTGGTGTCGACGAACGGCGGGCCGGCGAAGCTCTTCCGCAACGACCTCGAGCCCGGCCCCGGGTGGGTGCGGTTGCGCCTGGCGGGGGCAGCGCCGAATCTCGGCGCGGTCGGGGCGACGGTGCGGGTGTTCGTGGGAGACGTGGCGCAGCGGTTCGTGGTCTCGACCGCCTCGTCCTATCTGTCTCAGTCCGAGGCGAACCCCGTGCTCGCGGGCCTCGGAGGGGCGCCGCGGGCCGACAGCGTCGTCGTCGTCTGGCCCGGAGGTGCCCGAACCGTCACCGGACCCGTTGAGGCGGGCGCGGCACTCACAATCCGCGAGTAGCCCCCCGCCGGCGCGGCGGCGGCCGTCGCGAGGGCGATGGCATCTGGCGCGAGCGCCGTCCGAAACCGATCATTCGTCCGCCAAGACCCGCCTCCAGGAGACCGTCCGCGATGACCCCTTCGAGCCCCGCGCGCCTCGCCGCCGCCCTCCGTCCCGCCACGCCGCAGCCCGCCCTGCTTTTCGTGATCGCGTGCGCCGCCGCCGTCTTCGCCGGCACACCGGTCTCGGGCCAGTCGGGCTCGTTCGGCCACTCGGTGCTGATCCACGAAGGCGAGCTCCTCGTAGCCGAGCCGACCACCAACTTCCGCCCCGGCGCCGTGTATGTGTACACAAGAGGAGAGGAGGGGTGGATGGAGTCCGGCGTGATTCGCGGGCCGGACCCCGAGATCGCTGATGGCTTTGGCACGGTGCTGGCCGCCGCCGGCGACCATCTCTTCGTCGGCATGCGCGGGACCGGCATCCAGATCTTCGGGCGTGGCGAGGGCGGCGGATGGGTATGGCGGGACGCGATCACGGCCGATGAGGTCCGCGGTCTTTCGCCGGACTGCCGCTTCGACGGCTATTGCGGGACCGACTTCGGATTGGCGCTGGCGGCGGAGGGCGAGTGGCTGATGGTGGGCACGCCCGACCCGGCCGATGGTCCGGGGGGACGGGGGCCGGACGTCCGGGACGATGCCGGCGCGGCGGGCACGATCCACGCGTACCGGCGCGGCGCCGACGGCCGGTGGACGAAGCGGACGGAGTTGCGCCCTTCGGGCGGCGGCCCGGGCGACCGCTTCGGAGCGGTGGTGGCCTTTACGGAACGCGGCCTGCTCGTCGGTGCTCCGGGCTGGGGTCCGCGGATCGAGGGAGGTGGCGAGGCCCGGGGCGAGAGCCGCGAGGGGACGGGCCGCGTCTACCGCTTCGACCTGAGTGGGGACGGCTGGACGGAAACCGGATCGATAGGGTCGGCGGAAGGCGCGGGCTCCGGCTTCGGTGTCGCGCTCTCCGCGGAGGGCGACCGGCTTCTGATCGGCGCGCCGGGCGCGGACGCCGATCGCGGGGCGGTCCTCGTGTACGCCTGGGAGGTCGGCTCCGGTTCGTGGGTGGCCGAGGAGCGGATAGTGCTCGAAGGCGGCGCAGAGGGCGACCGCTTCGGCGCGGCGGTCGCCTTCTCCGGACCCGACGTGTGGGTGGGTGCGCCAACGGAGCGCGAGAACGAGACCGGTGCCGTCCTGGTCTACGAGGCCGAAGCGGACGGCACCCTTCCCCGGCGGCCGCGCCGCATCGCCCTCCCTCGCGAAGAGACGGTGGAGCGCGACCGTTTCGGCGGACTGGTGGTCGCGGACGGAGCGCTCGCGGCGGTTGGAGCGCCCGGCATGCACCATCAGTCGGGCTCCGTCCACCTCTTCGAGGACAGCGGCCCCGGCTGGGCGGCGGCGGGCATGCTCGCAAGCGCCCCCGATGCCCTCGAGCCCATGGTCGGCGAGGAGCGCCGCTGCGTGGAGGGCAGCGTCGGCCCCTTCGATTGCAGCGAAGTCGAGCTGCTCGCGTTCATTCCCAACTCCATTCTGCGGGCCGAGGGCAGCGCCCGGGGCGTCCGCGCCAACGACAACTGGGGGTGGACCGACCGAGAGACCGGGCGCGAGTATGCGCTGGTGGGACGCAACGACGGCACCTCGTTCATCGACCTGTCGGATCCCACCCGTCCGGTCCTGGTCGGCGATCTGCCCAAACCCGACGGCACGCCCCCGTCGCAGCTGTGGCGTGACATCAAGACGTACAAGGACCACGCCTTCATCGTGGCCGACGGAGCGGGCGACCACGGCATGCAGGTCTTCGACCTCACCCGCCTGCGCGACGTGGCGCCCGGCGACATGCCCGCGCTCTTCGAGCCCGATGTCCACTACCGTGGGGTGGCGAGCTCGCACAACATCGTGATCAACGAGGAAACCGGGTTCGCCTACGCGGTGGGCAGCGGCGCGGGGCGCGAATCCTGCGGCGGCGGTCTTCACATGATCGACATCAACGACCCCCGGAATCCCGAGTTCGTTGGGTGCTTTCAGGAGGACGGCGGCACCCACGACGCGCAGTGCGTGCTCTACCGGGGTCCCGACGAACGATACGAGGGGCGCGAGATCTGCCTCAACTCGAACGGACGGTACTTTCAGATCGCCGACGTGACCGACAAGGAGAACCCCTACGCGGTGTCTCGCGCGACGTCGCCCAATGCCGCCTACATCCACCAGGGCTGGCTCACTCCCGATCACCGCTACTTCTATCAGGACGACGAGTCCGACGTGATCTCCGGCGCGGTCGAAACCACGCGGACATTGATCTGGGACTTGAGCGACCTGGAGGATCCGGTGCTTGTCAACCAGTTCATGGGCTCGCTTCCCGCCAGCGCCCACAATCTCTACCTGAAGGACGGCTTCGCGTATCAGGCCAACTACCGCTACGGCCTCCATGTGCTCGACATCTCCGATCCCGTGAACCCGCGCGAAGTGGGCTTCTTCGACACGGCCCCGTATCAGGAGGGTCCGGGCTTCGGCGGGGCGTGGAGCACGTATCCGTTCTTCGAGAGCGGCACCATTATCGTCACGAGCATGCGCGAGGGGCTCTTCGTGCTCAAGAAGAGGGTGCGGCCGGTGAGTTAGGGCGGTATCGGGCTTTCCGGCGGCCGTCGAGCGGCGGGGCGGTTCGTGTAATTCCATGGACGGGAGGAGTGTGCGGTGACGGAACCGAAGCGGTCTGGCAGCCCGTGGCAAAACCCTGCGTCAGCGCCGAGAGCGGTGAGGCGCTCGCCTGACAAGGCGCGACGAGGGAGCATAGCAGCGCTATTCTGCGGATATTTCGCAGCCTGCATATATAGCAATGGCTTACGTCGTTGATGGTTTCCGTCATCCCCCTATTACATCCCTATTCCTGAACGGGATTCCGTGCGACCTTGGCGGACGGTGGCGGATCTCGCAGACCACTGACCACGCGACCCCCAACCTTTGCGCACGCTGCGCGCGCGCAGGACCCGCGCCGGATCGCCCCTGAAACCTAACGTCCCGACTGGGGCGTCGGTATCTTTGGGAGTTGATCGCGCACGAAGCGATTTGGTTTTGGTCAATTATCCTCCTCCCAAGATTCGAGAGGTCGCGGTTGGCTCCGACTCATTGCGGCATTCCGGCGGCCGCGGTATCGCGCGGTGACGCTGTCCAATGGTCCGCCGGGAGAACGGGCGGGCGACCGATCTTCCCGCTTGCGGCACTGCTCCTTCTGCTGATCCCGACCCTACTGCTTTCGTGCGGTGACAACCCGACCGGACCCACCTCTCCACGCCCAGAGGCTCCGCGTCCAGCGTCAGTCCGGGTTTCGCCGGCCTCGGCATCGTTATCGGCGCTGGATGAGACAGTGCAGCTGACGGCGGAGGTCCGAGACCAGAACGGACAGCCGATGGCCGGCGCGACAGTGGAGTGGACCAGCGGCGCGGACTCGGTGGCGGTCGTGGGCACCACCGGCTTGGTACAGGCCGTGGGGAACGGAGAGGCGATCATTACCGCGTCGGCGGGAACAGCTTCCGGGACGACCGCCATCGCGGTGAAGCAGGTTGCCAGCACAGTATCGGTCTCTCCGTCCGCCGACACCGTGGTCGCGGGCGATACGCTCCGGCTCGCGTCCGAGGCCTTGGATGCGAACGGGCACGCGGTGCGGGGAGCGGTGGTCTCTTGGTCTTCGAGCGATTCCGCGGTGGCGACAGTGGACACCGTGGGACTGGTGACGGCGCTCAGCCCGGGCGAAGCGGTCGTTTCGGCGGTTTCGGGAGGCGCCGCCGGACAGAGTGAACTGGTCGTTCTTCCGCGCGTGCCCACAGCGATTGACGTCACGCCGGCCATGGTGGCGCTGCCCGCGTTGGGCGACACGGTTCGGCTCGCGGCCGAGGTCCGCGATCAAGTGGGACGCGTGATCGAGGGTGCGGTGGTCTCATGGTCGAGTCTCGACGAAGCGGTCGTGACCGTGGATTCGGTCGGACTCGTCACGGCTGCAGGTGGGGGCATGACGGGAGTGACCGCCAAGTCGGAGGAGAGTTCGGGTACGGCGGTCGTATCGGTGATGCAGGTCGCGGGGTCCGTGATCGTGTCACCCGCGGCGGACACGCTCGCGCCGGGCGACACGCTGAGGCTGACGGCTGCTGCGTTCGATGCCAACGGACACGAGATCGAAAAGCCGCAGCTTTCCTGGTCGTCCAGCGACCCGGCGGTGGCAACGGTGGACACCTTGGGGCTGGTGAAGGCCGTGAGCCCGGGCGAGGCGGACATCCTCGCAACTTCGGGCAGTGCGACAGGACGCATGACGATCCTCGTCGTTATACCTGCTGCGACCGTGATCAACCTGACGCCGGACACGGTCGAGTTCGGAGCGTTGGGAGACACGGTCAGGCTGGCTACCGAAGTTCTGGATCAGTTCGGACGCGTGGTCGAGGATGCCGCGGTCTCATGGTCGAGCAGCGACGAGACCGTGGCGACCGTGGACCGGGACGGACTCGTGATTTCCGCCGACGAGGGCACGACGAACATCACCGCGTCGTCGGGTGCGGCTTCCGGAGCCGCAGTTGTTCTGGTGGCGCGGATCACCAGTTCCGTCGTCCTGACACCCGTTTCAGCCGCGATCGCGCCACGCGCCACGGTCCGATTGGTGGCCGAAGCGTTCGATTGGAACGGTCGTCCGGTCGCGAACGCCCGGTTCTCTTGGACATCGAGCGACCCCGACGTGGCAACGGTTGACGGAAAGGGCGTTGTTGTGGGCATCGCCGACGGCGTCGCCACGATCACCGCCCAGTCGGGATACGCGAGAGGTGCATCGCAGATCGCCGTGGGCAATCCGGACCGGTCGGCGCTCGTGGCCTTCTACAAGGCAACCGATGGACCGAACTGGACACAAAGAGACAACTGGCTGACCGACGCCCCGCTCGCGCAGTGGTACGGTGTTCAGGTGGATGGCAGAGGCCGGGTCTCCCGACTGGAACTTCACGACAACAACGTTGGCGGTCGGATACCGGCCGAGCTAGGCCACCTAAGCGGCCTCGTCGAATTGAGTCTGCGGGACAACCGGCTCGCAGGTCCGATCCCAGAGGAAATCGGAAAACTGTCGAGGCTAAATGTCTTGAACCTCGTTGGGAACCAACTTGCCGGATCGATACCGGCCGCAATCGGCAGTCTCCGAGACCTCCGGGACCTTTCCATCAGCAGGAACCGGCTGACGGGCCTCATTCCCGCGGAACTGGGGAAACTCGATAAACTCAGATACCTAAGCTTCGTCCGCAACGAGTTGACCGGCCCCATTCCGCGTGAGTTCGGCAATCTCGCCAGGCTGGTAAGGTTGAACCTGAACTACAATCAACTCACGGGCCCTATCCCCGCCGAGCTCGGACAACTCGATAGCCTCAGCATCCTGTGGCTCATCGATAACGAGCTAACGGGCTCGATTCCCCCGGAACTCGGAACGCTAAGCAACCTACGAATACTGGATCTATCTGCGAATTCCCTCACGGGTTCCATACCGGCCGCAATCGGCAACCTCGCCAATCTCACGCGCCTGAGGCTCGCCGAAAACGAACTCACCGGTTCGATCCCTCGCGAGCTTGGGAAGCTCTCGCAGCTTGAGACCCTTAACCTATTGGGCAACCATCTCACCGGCTCAATCCCGCCAGAGCTCGGGAAGCTGACCAACCTTGGTGAACTGGATCTTGACGCTAACCAGCTTACCGGCGTGATACCAGCTGAACTCAGCAAACTCGTCGGCCTCCAGAAGCTCTGGTTGTGCTGCAACCAGTTGAATGGGTTCCTGCCCCGGAGACTAGTCGAGTTGGACGACCTAGATGTACTTCGTTTCTCTCGCAACGATGGCCTATGCGCGCCGGGGACTTCCGCCTTCGTCAATTGGATGGCGGATATCGAATACCACTCCGGGCCGCTCTGCAACGAGTCGGACAGGGCCGGTCTGATCGCGTTCTTCGAGGCGACGGGGGGCAACGGATGGACCAGATCGGAGGGCTGGCGCGGTGACGGCGCGCTCGCCGAATGGCATGGGGTGCTTGCCGACTCGCTCGGTTACGTGCGGACCTTGGATCTGGCCGGGAACGGGCTAGCGGGAAGACTCCCCGCTACGCTTGGCCAACTGACTCGGCTGAACACGCTTCGGATCGACGGAAACTCCCTCTCCGGCCAACTGCCGGCAACGCTGGCCGAGCTTCCGCTCCGGGAACTCCGCTACTCCGACACCGCAGTTTGCGTCCCTCCCGACGCATCATTCGAAGCATGGCTCGAAGCCCTACCGGTGCACGAAGGAACGGGGAGAACGTGCGAGGTTCTATCAAGTACAGATCGCGAGATCCTCGTTGCCCTTTACGAGACGACCGGCGGACCGCGCTGGACGATCAGCGAAAACTGGCTGACGGACGCGCCACTCGACCGATGGCATGGCGTTTCGGTCGACGGGGAGGGTCGCGTCGTCGGTCTCCACTTCCTGGACAACAACCTAACCGGTTTGATCCCGCCGGAACTCGGGGGCTTGGACGAGTTGCAGGTGTTGGATTTCCGTGGAAACGAACTGAAGGGCACGATCCCATCGGAGCTCGGACGCTTGGTCCGCTTGCGGCGCTTGCTCCTGCATAGCAACGACCTGACCGGCACCGTCCCGCCCGAACTGGCGGAACTGGTCAACTTGGAAGATCTCTGGCTGGGGTGGAACGAACTGACTGGCAACATCCCACCGCGAATCGGAGAACTAGCCAGCCTGCGGGAGTTGCGCCTTGGGAACAACGAATTGACCGGTACCATCCCGCCGGAACTCGGGGACCTGACCAAACTGTGGCAGTTGAGCTTGTGGGGAAACAGACTTACGGGCGCCATCCCGCCGGAACTCGGGAAGCTGATCAGCCTGCGGAAGTTGACCTTGTATGGCAACTCTGAGCTGTCGGGCACCATCCCTCCCGAACTGGGCAACCTCGAGAATCTGACTGAACTACACCTTTCCCACACCCGGATCTCGGGCACGCTCCCGTCAGAGCTCGGCAACCTCCAGAATCTCGCTAGGCTGGACCTCTGGGTGAACCAACTCTCCGGCCCGATCCCTCCAGCACTCGGTAACCTCGGCAGCTTGGAGTCCTTGGAGCTGGGAGGCAACCAGTTGACGGGTTCGATCCCGCCGGAGTTCGGCGGACTCGAACGGTTGATGCACATGGACCTTTCCGACAATCCCGGGCTGTCAGGTCCCCTTCCGCCGACCCTTACGGCGCTCGCTCGAATCGAAACCCTGTTCTTAGGCGAGACGGACCTTTGCGCGCCGCCGAACGACGGTTTTCGGACTTGGCTCCGAGGGCTTGCAGATTCCTATGTGCCCGTATGCCCCCCGGGTGAACGAGAGGCGATTGCCTATCTAACGCAGGCCACGGAACCACGAACCTCGGGTGTGCCGCTGGTCGGAGGCGAACGGGCGCTGCTGCGGGTATTCGCGACCGCGGCACGGACAACGTCGCTGGGCATCCCACCCGTGCGCGCCACCTTCTACCTGAACGGCTCCGAGGCGCATGTTGCGGAGATTCGGGTCCAGACCAGCGCCATCCCAACAGAATTCCACGAAGGCGACCTGACGGCGTCGGCGAATGCGGAGATCCCCGGAGAGGTTATCCAACCGGGACTGGAGGTGGTGATCGAGATCGATCCGGATCGGACCTTGCCTTCCGCGCTGGGGCTCGCGCGACGGATCCCGGAAGCGGGCCGACTAGGAGTGGACGTGCGGAAAATGCCGGAGCTGGATCTGACGCTGATTCCGTTCCTGTGGAGCGAGGCACCCGACTCTTCGATCGTGAACACCGTCGAAGCCATGGCCGCCGATCCCGAGGGTCACGAGCTACTTTGGGCGGTGCAGGCGCTGATTCCAGTCGGCGACCTGAGCGTAACGGCGCACGAGCCGGTCATGAGTTCGAGTAACGACGTCATCGAACTGACCTACGAAACCCAAGCAATCCGCGTCATGGAAGGTGCGACGACCCACTACATGGGCATGCTTCCCGACGACGAAAGGGGAGGCGTTATAGGAGCCGCATTCCGACCCGGCCGAACGAGCTTTTCGCTGGCCCGCGCCACCACGATCGCACACGAACTCGGGCACAACATGTCGCTCGGACACGCTCCTTGTAACGTGTTGGGGTTTGCCACCTATCCCCACGATGGTGGAAGCGTCGGCGTGTGGGGATACGACTTTCGCGGCGGTGGACACTTGGTCCCGCCAAGCACGGCCGACCTGATGTCCTATTGCCGTCCGCGATGGATAAGCGATTACAACTTCGCCAAGGCACTCCATTTCCGGCTTGCCGACGAGGATGCGGCGGCGGCAAGGACCGCGAACGTCCGTACCGTCCGCTCGCTCCTTCTTTGGGGCGGCGCGAGCGCAGACAGCGTCCCGTTCCTCGAACCGACCTTCGTTGTTGACGCTCCCGAAGCACTGCCCAGCCCCGGCGGCACCTACGAACTCAAGGGGCGGACGGACGATGGAGGCGTGCTTTTTTCACTGAGCTTCGACATGCCGGAGATCGCCGACGGCGAAGGACGGGCCGCTTTCGCGTTCGCTCTTCCCGTGGAGCCCTCCTGGGCTCCTGAGCTGGCATCCATCACCCTCAGCGGTCCCGGTGGCACCGTGACAGTGGACAGCGGCACCGACCGACCGATGACCATCCTGCGCGACTCTGCAAGTGGGCAGGTCCGCGCGCTCCTGCGTCACGCGCCGTCCGCAGCGCTCTCTTGGAGCGCTGCGGACGCTCGCGCCCTCGGGCTGCGGCGCGATCTTGAGGCGCTGTTCAGCCGAGGGATTCCTGATGCGCGCGAATGGCGTCGTTGAATCAGATTGTGCGGTCGTGAAGCGGCGAGGGCCGCCGCTGGAGACTTGACGGCTTGGACAATGTCCGGGTGTGCTTAAGGCGGTGAGCCAGCCGACCCCGTGTTGAACACGGAGGGCTGGCAAGGGGGACCGCGTCCCCCCTCGAACCCCCTGCCTGTCGCGCCGATGCCCGGGCAGCGGCGGCGCGGGGTCGACGCCCCCGAACCCCGTCGCCGGTTCGCTCATAGCTGACGGGCATCGCACCGTTATGGTCGCCGCGCGCGTCACGCCCACCGAGCACGCCGCCTAGCGGGCGAAGGCAACCGCGGCGGGCGTGTCCCCTCCGCGCTGCTGCGCGAGGCGATGGCGCGGACCGAGACATGGACCGCGTCGGCGCGATCCGTCGAGCGCGAGCGCACCCGCCGGATCGCGCGCATCGGTGGGGAGACCGACGATGCTCGTTAAGTTTCCCACGGGAAGGGGCTCGGCCAAGGCGGCGGCCAAGTAGCTCGTCGGCGAGTTGGACGCCGAGGGACGGGAGCGCGAAGGCGTCGAAGTGTGGCTCGGGTATCCGGACATGGTGGCCGCCGTGGCCGACTCGCTCGACTTCGAGCGCAAGTACACGTCGGCCGTGATCGCATGGGGCCGGAGAAGGCGCGGCCGAGGTGTCCGAGCGTTACGCCCTTGAAGTCGGGTTGTAGGACGGGCCGCCCCACTTGGGGTCCGTCCTTCGCTCGCTCATCCGTTTCTGCTTAGCAGTCGCTGCCCGGCAGGTAGGTGCCCGTCCCGTAGTACATAATCGGTCCTAGGCTAAGCGGCGTTAACACATGCTCCACGTAGATGTAGTCTCTCTCTTCTTGGTAACTAGGTGCCGGCAGGTTCGGCAAAGTTCCCAACATGGGCGTGACCCTTACGTAGTACGGTCCGACATGGTGATCGTTGCGGTAGTAGATCAGGAAGCCGTCGACGAGGCTTTTTTCTACGAGCAGGTCATCGCCACTCAATACGCCGCTCAACACCTGAAGCTGTTCCGACCGATCTTTCCAAATTGACACGATTTTGACCGAACCTTGGATAGAAGCCCCTGCGGTCAAAGGCGTGATCTGTCCCGACGGCCCCACGGTCGCGAACGGGCTTCCTTCAAACTCAACGGTGCAAGCCGGTTGCTGGCCCGTAGCGCTCTGGGCGAGGAGGGAGAGGCACGCCGCCGCTAGGTAGCAGAGTCTCATTCCATTCTCTCCTCGATGCCCAGCAACACGTCGCGCAGTTCGAGGCCTAGAACGTCGAGCACTTCGACCACGTTGATCCCGTTGTCGCACGCGGCCTTCATCACCATGTTCCGCTCAGAGATGGTTAGCTTGAGCTTGAAGGCATAATCCTTGCAGAGTTCCTGAACCTCGTACTCTGACTTCCCTTTGATCGATTCGACTTCCTCCCCCTCGGCCAGCCGCTTCGCCCACTCCTTGGCGCCAATGGTTTCGGAAATGGTCTTCCCGAGTTTCGTAAGCCGTGCTATCCAAGTGCTCAACGGGTTCTCCTCGGCAGGCGTTTCCCATAGGGTAAGCATCGGAAATCCGAGTGTCCAGCCGGGGTTGGGCTGGGACCTGGTCCAGCGAAATCGTCGCGCGATGTACGTAACTATCAGGCCTCGCCAGACCCTCGACGTGAGTGGCGGTCAAGGAAGTCGTCGGTGTGCTCGGGAAGGAGCAGGTTGTCGGCGATCGCCGCGATCTCTTCGGCTTCCCGCCACGCCTGCTCCAACTGCGCCAGTTCGCCTTCAAGCGCCCGCCGTTCCTGCTCTTCGTGCAGTGCCATCTCCAGCGCGAGGCGCGTAGACTTGGGCATGTTGCGGATCCATCCGGGCCCGGACATCCGGACCTTCCTCCGGGGGCCGACCGTGGGGAATTCGTGCCCGGTAGCGGACGCTCGCTCGGCAGAATCGGCGATGAACCGATGCGGATCACCGTGGGATTCGATCTGGGACACCGCTTTCCGGATGTAGTGAGCCGCAGCGCCTGAGCCGTTGACAAGGGGAAGGAGAGCGTTGATGGCTCGCCCGGCATCGTCGCCCTCGAACGAGTACGGGCCCCGCCGCGAGAGCGGTCCCGTGTGGATCTCGATGCGAAAGCCGGGTTCGTCGTCGTCGGGTCGTATCCGGGCGAATCGGGCGGCTTGTTCCCGCGCGAGCGTGTGGCGCGTACCGTCGGAGCGCCGGAACTGAGCCACATCCGCCTGCCTGTTCAGCATCGTCCGCACCGTCCATAAGGCCAACCCGGCGGCGGCGCCACTCAGTGCCGTTGCCCCCGCAGACGCGATCACTCCGCCCGTCGCCAGGTTGATGGTCGTCCAAGTCGCGAGGTTCGCCGCGACGCCCGCCGATCCGGCCGCGATCCAGCGCCGACGCCGACGGCGGAACTGGTCGCCGTAGCGCCAAGCGGCGAACTCGGGACGGAGGGGCTCGCCGATGCGGACCAGCTCAAGGCCTTCGGCGTGTCGGGCCAAGCCAATATTCTCGGTGGAAGTACGGATCCGCGTCGCGCGGAAGAGCCCTTCGCAGGTCTCGACCGCTTCCCAGCGCTCCTCGAGGGGGGTGAGGTTCCAGCGCTCGCAGTTGCGGCAAACCACCCACAGACGGCCCTTCCCCGGATCAAAGGCAAGACGACGGCCGACCGGGAAGGTCTCCACCACCTCGTTGGAGCCGAGCGGCTTCTTGCAGAACATGCAAGTCGTGTACACGGTGGTCGGGCTGCTCGGATTCAAAAGGGGGTCGGCGAACTCCAAGTTCGCCCATCCCATCGTCATCGGCAACGGTCACGCCGATGCGGCGGTGGGAGGATCCGCCAGTCCCACACCGGTGGGAAAACCCGGGGTATAAGGGGGCCGCAGCGCCCCCTTACCAGACCGCGACGTTTAACGTCGCGTGTGCTGGCTTGTCTCCCATAATCATGCAGATTCCCGCTTGATTTGCACGACCGGGTCACGGGGAAGGCCCGGGCTGTTGAGCGCCCGCAGAGGCGAGCGCAGCGAGCCGGAGCGGGCGCTCAACAGGGACGGTGGTCGGATCGATGTGCTGGCAGGCCGTAAAGGGGCCGTGGGTAGTGTGATCGCCACCGTCCTTCCCGATGTCCTGAATGGATACACGAGCATCGAGGCTCGCATGACAAGCACAGGAGAAGGGAAGAACACATGAGCAGCATCCTCCGCACCGTCGGGATCGACATCTCCAAGGACTGGCTCGACGCCTTCGCCGCCCCCGAGGGGAGAGCGTCCCGGTTCCCCAACAACAGCGCCGGCTTCCGGAAGCTGATCGCCTGGATCGGCTCCGGGATCGACCGGATCGCGTACGAACCCACCGGAGCCTTCCACCGCGACTTCGAGGACACCCTCCTGAAGGCCGGGCTCCCCCTGTACGCGATCAACCCCTTCCAAGTACGGTCCTTCGCCCGCTCCATCGGGCGGCGTGCGAAGACCGACGCGGTGGACGCCCGGACACTGGCCACCATGGCAATGGCCATCGAGGACCTGCGCCCGACCGAGGCGCGGTCGGAGGGACAGCGCGACCTCACCGAGCTCCAGCAGATCCGCGACGCACTGGTCAGGGACCGGACCGCAACCACCAACCGGGGCAGGAACTTGCGCACTCCCGTGGGCAAGCGGGTCACCAGGCAGAGGCTGAGGCAGATCGACCGCCAGCTGAAGCTCATCGATGCCGAGATCCGGCAGCGGATCGGGGAGGAGAAGGAGATGGAGCGCCGGGCCGAGATCCTGACCTCGATCCCGGGCATCTCGGACATCACCGCCGCGGGACTGATCGTCCACTTGCCGGAACTGGGCATGCTCACCCGGTCGCGAGTCGCCAGCCTCGCCGGACTCGCCCCGGTCACCCGGGAATCCGGAAACTGGAAGGGACACAGCTTCATCCAAGGCGGCAGGCACCGGGTCCGCACGCTGCTCTACATGCCCGCTCTGGTTGCGGCCCAGCACAATCCCGACCTCAGGCGGAAGTACGAGGCGCTCCTCGCCCGGGGCAAGCCGCGGAAGGTCGCCCTGACGGCCGTGATGCGGAAGCTCCTCGTCCTTGCCAACGCCCTGGTGCAGCAGGACCGCACTTGGACGGCGCGGCCGCCGCGCGAGTACTCCTGCCCGGCCTTCCCGGCGCCCAGTCCGGCGGGGAGCGTTCACGGATGATCGAACCGGCCAAGAACGGGCACCGAAGCGGAAGCGTCGCAAAGGGGCGCTGCGAGGCAACTCGCTTCGCTAAGAACGGGCGTCCGCTTGTGAGATGGATACTGA
>VXNP01000032.1 GCA_009840525.1 Gammaproteobacteria bacterium | reverse complement strand
GGCACGCACGAGAAAAGGCCGCCGGAGCTACGGCGCCGGCGAGTGGGGCCGGAACAGGGTCCGGGTCTTTCCCGACCCGAAGACCGGCCTGTTCCAGGTGGAGTGGCGCGAGAACGGGCGAAGGCTCACACGGTCGCTCGGGCACCGGGACTGGACCCGGGCGAAGAAGCAGGCGGACGAGCTCGCCGCCGGGTTCGTTGGCCCGGACCTGAACGGCAAGGCGGAAGCCGAGGCCGAGCCGCTCACGCTGGACAAGCTGTTTGAAATCTACGGTGAGGAGGTGACGCCCACGAAGGCGGAGGCGTCCCAGCGGTCCGACCGGGCGGCGACGAGGATGTTCCTCCGGTTCTTCGGACGGGTTCGCGAGCCCTCCACGCTCTCCCGGCGCGACTGGGACCGGTTCATCCGGGCGCGGCGCGCGGGCAAGGCCGGCCCGAGCGGCAAGCCGGTGTCCGACCGGACCGTCGAGCACGACCTGAAGTTCCTGATCGCCGTGCTCAACTGGGCGGCGAGGTCGAAGGACGAGCGAGGCCGCCTGCTTCTGGACAGGAACCCGCTGAAGGGCCTCAGGATGCCCGCGGAGAAGAACCCCACGCGGGTGGTGTTGTCCGAGGAGGAGTACCAAGCGCTTCTCGGAGTGTCCCGAGAGGTCGATTGGCGCTTCCACGTCGCGCTCGTGCTCGCGCACGAGACCGGACACCGGATCGGGGCCATCCGTCACCTGCGGTGGCCGGACATCGACCTTGAAGGCGGAGTCATCCGGTGGAGGGCGGAGCACGAGAAGACCGGATACGAACACACCACGCCGGTGACCGCCGAGGCCCTCGCGGTTCTGGAGGAGGCACGGGAGAGGAGTTCGGGGATGGATGGGAGTCCGGTGCTCCCCGCGCCGCGGAATCCCACGCAGTGTGCGGGCCGGTCGCTGGTGCGCTACTGGTGGAACCGGGCCCAGAAGCTCGCGGGACTCGAACCGAAGCGAGGGAGGGGCTGGCACTCGTTGAGGCGCAAGTTCGCCAGCGATCTGATGGACCAGCCGCTGAAGGTGCTGTGCGAACTGGGGGGCTGGAAGACGGCCAAGACGGTGCTTCAGTGCTACCAGCGAGCCGACGAGGGACAGCTTCGGAAGGCTCTGGACGCCCGCCGGAGACCTCGAAGCTGAGGCTTACGAATCGGCGGGAGTCAAGTAGCGGGAATTGGGCCTAGCAATCCCGCAAGCTCAAGGGAAAACAGGAGATCCGATCTTGAACGACACCGCCGTTACGTCAGGGTCAAGGGCTACCAGTCCTCTTCAGGCTCGTCCCAGGTCTGGGCCCAGAACTCGTCCTCCTCGGCCCGCGCTCGCTCCAGGTCCACCGGCTCGACATCTTCCGCGTCTACGCGGCCGACCGTCTCGATTTGATGGATGATCTCGTCGGTCATCCGGCTCCGGGTCTGGTGGCGAAGCCGGTGCCGGACCCGCCAGCCGGCCACGGCCACGAGCACCGCGAGCACTACGAACAGATATCCGGTCACCGCCGCCTCCGGTCGCTCGCCAGAGAAACCTCTCGAGACTAACATACGGCCGGACAGAGCCGGCCATGAACCCCGCTGGCCACCCGGTGACGGAGCGGCGAGCATGACCTTCCAACCCCTCGACCTCGCCGCCTTTGCGGGTTTTCTCGCGCTCGTGGTAGGGGTGTCGCTGTACGCCTCGCGCGGCAGGCACGACGCGGCGGGCTACTTCCTCGCGGGCCGGAATCTGCCGTGGTGGCTGATCGGCTTCTCGCTGATCGCGTCCAACATCTCCACGGAGCACTTCGTGGGCATGGCGGGCCGCGGGTACGATCTCGGGCTCGCCATCGCCAGCTACGAGTGGATGGCTGCGGTCACGCTTGTGCTGGTGGGGCTGTTCTTCCTGCCGCGCTTCCTGCAGGCCGGCATCTACACGATTCCCGAGTTCCTGGAGTACCGCTACGACGCGCGCACGCGCACGCTCATGGCGGCCTACATCATGGCGGCCTATGTCCTGGTCGCCCTGGCCACGGTGCTGTATTCCGGGGCGCTGGCGCTCGAATCCATCTTCGGACTGGACATCGGGGCGGGCATCTGGCTGATCGGGATCCTCGCCGGCGGCTACACCATCTATGGGGGCCTCAAGGCCGTCGTGTGGTCGGACCTTATCCAGGGCGTGGCCCTGCTCGTGGGCGGCGTTCTGGTGACGGTGCTCGGCTTTCGCGCGATCGGGGGCGTGGAGCCCTTTCTCGCGGCCGCGGAGGGCAAGCTGCACACCGTTCTCCCGTGGAATCACCCCGAGATGCCGTGGCTGGCGGTCTTCATCGGCGGACTCTGGATCCCCAACATCTTCTACTGGGGGCTGAACCAGTTCATCACCCAGCGGACGCTGGCCGCGCGCAGCCTGGCGGACGCGCAGCGCGGGATCTTCCTGGCCGGCTTCATCAAGCTGCTCATCCCCTTCATCATCGTCTTTCCGGGCATCATGGCCGCGGAGCTGTTCGCCGATCAGGTGTCGAATCCGGATCAGGCGTATCCGGTGATGATGCGCGAGCTGCTGCCGACCGGGCTGACCGGGCTCATGTTCGCGGCGCTCTTCGGCGCGGTAATGAGTTCCCTCGATTCGATGCTCAATTCGGCTGCGACCATCTTCAGCGTCGACATCTACAAACGGCACCTGCGCCCGCGGGCTTCGTCGCGGAGGCTCATGACTGTCGGCCGGGTGACGACCGCGGTTCTGGCGCTGATCGGGTGCCTGTGGGCGCCGCTGGTTGCGCGGGCGGGGAGCGTGTTCGAGTACATCCAGATGTTCTGGGGATTCATCTCGCCGGGCATCGTGGCCGCCTTCCTGTTCGGCCTGTTCGTGCCCAGGACGCCGCCGCCGGCGGCCTTCGGCGGGATGGTGCTGGGAGTGCCGGTCTATGGCCTGCTTCTCTGGCTGCTTCCGGAAGTGGCGTTCCTGCATCACATGGCGATCACCTTCCTCGTGATCTGCGCGTTCATGCTGGCGATGACGCGGGCCCGGCCGCTGGCGCAGGCGCGCACGCTGCCGCGGTCCGAAGCGGCGGTGGATCTTACGCCGGCGCCGGGCGGGCGGTTGTGGGCCGGCGGCGTCATTGCCGGGGCGGTCGCTCTGTACATCGTTTTCTGGTGAGCGCGCCTCCGGCGCCAGTCGTTTGCCCCGGCCTCGCGGGCTGCGGGTCGGGCACCCCGGCAATACGTTGAAGGACCGTGCATCGACCAGGGACCGTGCATCGACCCTGCGAGAGGCCGATTCCCCGCCATCTTCCGGGAGGAACCAAACCGTGATTCGCAACAACGCTGTTTCCGTCCTCGCAGTCATCGCGCTAGCTGCTTGCGGCTCTTCCGGAGACGAACCGGGCGAGGGCCCCGAGGCCGGGACCATGATGTCGGCCACCGACGGGGGCGGGCCCGCGGCCCAGGCCATGGCATCCGCGGATCACATGCCGTCGGACGCAGACCGTGCAGCGATTCTGGCGACCGTTCAGTCGCTCTTCGACGCGCTCGGCGAACGGGACACGGAGTTGCTGACCGCCATCCTGCATCCCGACATACTGATGCATTCGGTGGAGCGATCAGCCGCGGGAGAACGGTCTGCGTCGACATCCACGCTTGAGGGCATGGTCGCGCGCCTCGAAGCCGACGGGCCGCGCATGACCGAGCGCATGTGGGACCCGGAAGTGCGCATCAGCGGCGACCTGGCGACCGTCTGGACGCCGTACGACTTCTACGTCGGAGAGGATCTGAGCCACTGCGGCGCCGACGCCTTCATCCTCATGCGAGACGGCGGCGACTGGCAGGTCACCTCGCTCTCGTGGACCCGGCTGCAGCCTCCCGAGTGCGAGCTGCATCCGGACGGGCCGCCGAACTGAGATTCGCGTCGCAAATGGTCGCCGGACGCTCGTCCGGCGCGCCTGAGCGCATCCGCTTTCGCGCCTGAGCAGCGAGGACGTACGTTCCAGCCTTGGCACTCGTCTCACCTCTCGGAAGCGATCCCGACCATGAGTATTGCTCGACGCCTCACTGCTCCTCGCAGGCTTTCGGTCCTTTCCTCTTTCATCGTCCGCGCCTGCCGCGACGAGCAGCGGGCTCCCGTCGGCCTCGCCGCCGCCTGCGGTGCCGCACTGGTGGCGTTGGCGACCCTCGCGGTCCCTGCGCTCACCGCCGCCCAGCAGCCCTTCACCCCCGAAATCGCGCTCGACGTGCGCACTCCTGGCATCGCGGCGGTGACGGCGGACGGAGCCCGGGTGGCCGTGACGCTCACGTCCCGCCGGGACCGGACCGACGTCGACCACCAGCGATTCGGCGATCCCACCTACATCTCACCCGTGTCGACGCGGCTGATGGTGATCGACACGCGGACCGGGAGTCCCACTTGGGCTCAGGCCGAACTCGCACAGCTGCGCGGCCATGCCTGGTCGCCGGACGGAGGGCGGCTGGCCTATTTCATGGTCGAAGACGGTGAGTATCGGCTCCGCATCTTCGACGCGGCCACCGGCGCAAGCAGGACCGTCTCTCTCGCCGCGGTCAGGGAGATCGCATCCTCCTCGCCGCTGGTCTGGTCCCCGGACGGCGCCCGCGTTCTGCTCGGGCTGCGCCCCCACGGATGGGCGGAGGAGGCGCGCGCCGCCTTCCACTCCCTCACGGACGCGGCTGTGATCGTGCAGGACTCGCGCAACGACTTCCTGGCCTGGGACCGGGTGCGGAACCTCGCCAACCGACAGCAGACCGTGCTCGTGTCGGTCGCCGACGGCACGGTGCGCGAGGTTCTCTCCGACGTGACCCCCGTCGATCCAGGCTTCTCGGAGGACGGATCCTACATCACGTTTTCGACAGCCACCCGAACGAAGACATCGTACACCCGCCGGGACGGCACCGAGTACGAACTCTTCCGGCTGGATCTCGCGGCCGGCGGAGACCCGGTCTCGCTCCGGGACACGGGCGAGGAGCGCCTGAACGTTGCCTGGAACGACGCCCGCGACGCCTTCGCGTATGCCGATGAGGGCTCCGTGTTCGTGCGGCGGCTGGGCGAGGACGAGGCGGTGGATGTGACGCGGGATCATCGAGACGTTGCGGACGACTCCAGTGCTGGCAACGCAGCCGGTGTCCGCGACGACCGCGACAACCCCGATTCCGACGATGACGAGTCGGATTCCGATGGACTCCGCTTCGCCGTCGAGCGCTGGAATCCCACCGGCGACCAGCTCCTCCTCAGTTCGCAGGACGCCTGGCACCTCCTCGATCTCGACAGCGGCGACATGCGTACGCTTCTCGAGTTCGAAGAGGATGACGACCAGCGCCCGCGCCGCCAGGTGCAGCGGTGGAGAGAGGATGGCCGGTTTCTCTACTTCAGCTATTCGGCCCCGGACCGCTGGCAGCGCGGTCTCAAGCGCCTCGACACGGCGTCCGGCGCCATCGAGACGCTGATGGTGGATGCAGGCCTCTACCGGTCGTGGAACGTCTCGGAGGATGGTGCCACGCTCGTCTACGCGATGTCGGACGGCGACCGCCCCAACGAGATATGGGTCGCGCGCGGGGACGGATCGTCACCCCGACAGCTGACCGACACGAATCCCGGGCTCGAGGGCGTGGCACTGACGCGGAGCGAGCTCGTCGAGTACCTGGATGTCGACGGCAACACGCTCTACGGCATCCTCTACTATCCGGCCAACTACGAGCCCGGGCGGGCCTATCCCATGGTGGCGGAGATCTACGAGGAGTACTTCGACAACGGGTTCAACGAGAACATGAACCTGATCACCGCACAAGGGTGGTTCGGGTTCCGGCCCTCGGTGCGCTTCGAGGAGGGCTTTCCCGGCGAGGCCTGGCTGAAGGCGGTGCCCAACGCGATCAACAAGATCATCGAGCGCGGGCTGGTCGACCCGGAAAAGGTGGGCGTGTACGGACAGAGCTACGGCGGCTATGCGACCAACCTGCTCATCACCCAAACCGACCGGTTTGCAGCAGCCGCGAACGTCTCCGGCAAGGTGAACATCATTTCCTTCCTGGGGGACTCGCCGAAGATCACCACGCGCAACTACGCGGCTGCCGAGGTGGGGCAGGACCGCATCGGCGCGACGCTCTGGGAACAGCCGCACAAGTACATCGCCCACTCGGCGGTCATGTTCGCCGACCGGATCGAGACGCCGCGGCTGATGCTCTCGGGCGAGGGGGACTGGAACGTCCCCGCAACGAACCAGCGCGAGATGTACTACGCGCTGCGGCGGCTGGGGAAGGAGGTGGTGTGGGTGCACTACACCGCGGGCGGCCACGGCGCCGGACGCGCGAGCTCCGAGGCCGACTTCGTGGACCACTGGCAGCGCATGTTCGACTGGTTCGCCGAGCACTTCGGTGAGGAGCGGGAGAGGAGCGCGGCGCAGGACGGCAGCTGAGACGGGGGAGAGCCTTGTCCGGTTCCCTGAGGGGGCAGATCGCCGTCGTGACCGGGGCCAACTCGGGGGTGGGCCGGTCGGCGGCGGAGATGCTCCATGGAGCCGGAGCCCGCGTCACGATGGTGTGCCGCAGCCGCGAACGCGGCGAGCGAGCGCTGGCGGAATTGCGGGCGAGCGCGGCGGTCGAGCCCCGGATCGAACTGGAACTCGCGGACCTCTCCCGGCAGGAGGACGTACGGGACCTGGCCGATCGGCTCGCTTCCCGTCTCACGGCGATCGACATCCTTGTAAACAACGCTGGCGTGACGAGGCCGCAGTGTGTGCAATCTCCGGAGGGGTTCGAGCTCACCTTCGCCACCAACCACCTCGGACACTTCCTGCTCACCCGCCTCCTGCGCGAGCGAATTGAGGCCGGCCGCGGACGCATCGTCAACGTGAGCTCGCGGGGGCACCGGAGCGGCGATCTGCGGCGGACGGGGCTTGAGGACATCGCGCGCGGCCGGGCCTGGGAGGGGGCGCTGCAGGCCTACGCCGACTCGAAGCTGGCCAACGTGCTTTTCACCCTGGAGACCGTCCGGCGCTGGGGTGCGCGCGGAATCACGGCCAACGCCGTGCATCCCGGCGTGCTGGCTACTGAGATCTGGAAGAAGACGTCGCTGGCCCCGCGCCTGCTGCTTCTTCCCTTCACCTGGTTCATGTCGAGTCCGGATGTGGGCGGCAAGGCCGTAATGAATCTCGTCGAGGATCCCTCCCGGGACGACGTGACCGGACGCTATTTCCACGTCCTGAAGGAGCAGCGCCCGAGCGAGCAGGCGCGCGACGAATCGCTGGCGCGTGAATTGTGGGAACGCAGCGTGGAGTGGACGCGTGGCTGATGACCGTCGGCCGCAAGGGCTCACGCGGCCGAGCCGAATCGGGTTACCTTGTCGCATACAGAACGACACTACCAACGGAGACCATCATGAAAGTCGACATCAAATGGCGTCAGGAAGCTGACATTGCGATCGCGTCCATCCTCGGTCGCATCGACAACACCAGCAGCGATCGCTTCCAGGCGCTGATTGAGGAGGGGCTCAGTTCCGGCCCCCGGGGCCTGCTAATGGACTTCGGGCGGGTATCGTATATCAGCAGCGCCGGGCTTCGCGTCTGCCTGGTGCTGGCAAAGCGACTCCGCAGTACCGGACAGGCGTTGGCGATGTGTTCGCTGTCCGATGTCAATCGGGAGATCATGGCTGTGAGCGGCTTCGACAAGCTCATCATGGTGCACGAGGACCCCGAGAGCGCGATTGTGGCGATGGGATCCTGATCGCGCTGGTCGCTCACATGTCCCTCCCCCAATACCAACCTTTCCCCGTAGGAGCAAACCATGACCGATGGCAGCGAGAAGACGATTAACCTGAAGAAGGCGTTTGACCAGAACATCGTCGGGGAGAACATTCTCGAAATCGCCGAGTTTGCCGTGGAAAAGTACGAGTTTCGCCACGACGCGACACTCTCCGACGAGGTCCGGAAGGCGGCGCTGGAGGAGGCCGCCCAGGCTCTCTGGAAGATGGTCGGCGAGCTCCGCCTGCGGCGCAAGCAGATCCTGAAACGGATGTTCGACCTGGCGGATGCAGCGGTAGAGGGAGCGGTCGAAGACGGTTAGCCGCCCGGCTCCCAACTCCTCCATCCGCGCCCGCGGTGTCCGAAGTCGAAGCGGCCCGGGTGCAGGCACTCCGCCAGGATCTCCGCCGACTCCACCACGCGCGGCCCCGGCCGGTTGAAGTACTGGTTGCCGTCGGTAATCACCACGCGGCCCTCGCGCACCGCGGAGAGCCGGCGCCATGCCGGCCGGGCGGTCAACGCGGGCATCTCCCGCTCGGCGCGCTCGATGTCGAACCCGCAAGGCATGACCGCGATCACGTCGGGGTCGGCAGCGACGAGTTCATCGATGTCCCGATAGCCGGAGTGCTCTCCGGCCTCCCCGAGCGGGTCCACCCCGCCGGCGCACTCCACCAGCTCCGGCACCCAGTTGCCGGCCATCATGAGCGGGTCGATCCACTCGATGCAGGCGATGGAGGGCCGCCGCCGCAGCGTGCGCGATGCGTCGCGGAGCACCTCGAGCCGGCCCGTCAGGCGCGCCACCAGCTCGTCGCCGCGCGCCGGCTCCCCGAGCGCGGCCGCGACCGCCCGGATGTCGCTCCACACGTCGCCGAGCGCCATCGGTTCGAGCGACACGATTGCCGGTTGCGAGCGCACCAGGTCGCACACCGCGCGCTCCACGTCCCGCAGGCTCACCGCGCACACCTCGCACTGGGTCTGGGTGACGATGACGGTAGGGGCCAGGCGGTCGAGCAGGGCCGGGTCGACGCTGTATACCGACAGGCCGTCGCGGACGATCGCCTGCACCTGGTCGTCGATGGCCCGGCTGGAGGCCTCCACCTTCACCTTCGAGCTGGAGCAGGTGGGCAGCCGTGCGACGCCGGGCGGATGGTCGCACTCGTGCGACCGGCCCACGAGCTCGCGCTCGAAGCCCAGCGCGCACACGATCTCGGTCGCGCTCGCGATGAGCGAGACGATCCGGTGGGGCACGCCGGTTCTCGAGTCTCGAGATGGGTGCTACGTGCGGCTGGTCGCGAGCCGGTACAGCGGGATGGGCGCCGGATTCCTCAGGGCCACGCGGCTGAACAGGAGCGGCAGGAAGACCGCCATGCTGATCAGGGTGTTGCGGAAGAAGGGAATCGCGCGCACGTAGCAGTCCACCAGTCCGGAAAGCGTCTTCGGGTAGAGCAGACCGTCGCCGAAGGCCCACACGCCGAAGTTGGTGATCACGAAGAACCCGACCGACGACGCCAGCCCGGCGCCCGCGACCCGCGTCCACGAAGTCTCGCCGCGCAGGGCGAATCCCGTGGTCGCCACCAGGGCGAGCGACAGGTAGACCAGCGGCTGGTTGGGGTAGAACGCCCAGTCGACCCGGCCGGTCAGCGCCAGGATCCCCAGGTCGCCCAGCAGCCATGCGGCGAACGGGAGCAGGTACGCCGTCCTCGCACGTGAGAAGAACGCTCCCCCGAACAGGCAGAGCGGCAGCATGGGCGAGAAGTTCCACGGATAGGTGGTCCGCTCCGGGTCGATCGACATCCCGAACTGCGCCAGCAGGTACGGCGCCAGCCGCACGCAGACGGCCACGGCGACCACCGCCACGATCACGGAAATCCGCGGTTTCATCTCGATTCCTCCCTGTTTGTTGTTCTCGGTCTTATCCTCATCCGCCGCCCAGCCCTTATCCGCCACCCACCGCCATGCTGCCGCCAACGTAGACGGCCCGCCCGGGCGCGGCGAATCCCCACACCTCATGGTAGGACTCGTCCAGCAGGTTTTCCACGCGCAGAGTCAGCCGTATCCCCGGACGTCCCGCGCCGGATCCCACCTCGAAGCTGGCCGCCAGGTCCACCAGCGTGTAGGCGGACAGCGTCACCGGATTGGCAGGCCAGGCGCTGAAGTCGCGGTCGCTGCGCTCTCCCGTGCGCCGCACGTTCAAGTCCAGCCCGATCCCGCTCGCGATCCGGGCGAAGGCGCTCGCCCCGATGGTGTGCCTGGGCCTGCGCAGCAAGGGCTCGCCCTCCACGAACGTCGCCGACGGGCCCTCGTCGAAGCCCGAGTCCTCCACTTCCGTGTCCAGGTACGTGTAGAAGCTCGACAGCCGAACCGCGCCGGCCGCAACCGACGCCTCCGCCTCCAGCCCGTGGCTGCGCGCCCTGGCCACGTTGTGATAGTTGGGGCCTCCCGGCTCGGGCGGCGAGAAGGTGTACTGGATGAGGTTGCGGTAGCTTTGGCGGAATCCGGTGAACGAGAGCCGGGCGATGCCCCCCAGCTCCTGGTCCAGCCCCGCCTCGAGGCTGGCCGATTCCTCCGGTTCGAGCTGGGGATTGCCGGTCGCGAAGCCGGTGGCATACGTCTCGTAGAAGGTGGGCTCCTTGATCCCGGTCCCCGCCGACGCCCGCACGCGCGTGCCCGAGGAAGCGGGGCGCCAGGCAGCACCCGCGCGCCAGGTCATCGCCGAGCCGAAGCGCTCGTTGTCCTCGAGGCGCACGCCGGCGTTCAGCGCCGCAGGCCCGCGGAACTCGGACAGTTGCGCGTAAAAGGCCCGGTTGCCGCGCTCGTTGCGGGAGTTGGCCGCACTCGGGCCGTACTGGGAGAGCGATTCGCTGAAGTCGCGCACCGACTGCTGCTCGAGTTCGGTTCCGGCGGCGATCGAGGTGCCCTCGCCCGGCCGCCAGATCGCGCGTGCACCGACCGTCGTCCGGCGCAGGTCTGCGAGGCTCTTGAAGCCATGGAAGCCGAGCGTGTCGGCCGGACCGTCCGGGGCGTCCTCGGTGCCCGAGTCCGACTCGTGGACGTTGACTCCGAACCGGGTTTCGAAGACGTCGTTCCAGCGTCGCCCCGCATCGACGTTGATCGAGAGGGCATCGCCGAAGCTGTGCGCATTCTCGTCCACCAGGTTTCCGGAGCCGTCGGTGGGGTAGTGGAAGCGCCGGTCCTCGTAGCGCACCGAAACCGAAGCGTCGGTCGCCTCGTCGAGCTGCCCCTGGACCCGGCCCGTGGCCGTGGCATGGCGGAACTGGTTGTTGAACGCGAGGATGCCGTCGGTCTCGTTCCTCCCGACGGAGAAAGCGTAGGAAAGCGAGTTCGTTCCTCCCGAGAGCCCCCCCTGCCAGCGCCGCGTGCCGTAGCTGCCCCCCTGGAACGACAGGTCTCCCCGGGGCTGGCCGCTTCCCCGTCGGGTGAAGATCTGGATGACCCCGCTCACCGCGTCGGAGCCGTAGAGCGCGGAGGCGGGCCCGCGCACGATCTCGATGCGTTCCACGTTGTCGGTGGTGAGCGAGGCGAAGTCGAAGGCGCCGCCGGGCTCGTTCACGCGCACCCCGTCGATCAGCACCTGCACGTAGTCCGACTCGCCTCCCCGCAGGAAGAGCGAAGTGATGGCGCCGAACGAGCCGCCCCGGACCAGCGCCACGCCCGGCAACTGCCGCAGGGCGTCGGCCACGTATTCGATGCCGGCCCGCTCCAGGTCGGCGCCGTAGAGAATGGTGGTGTGGGCCGCGGCGGCCCATTCGGGTTGGGGTAGCCGGTTGGCGGTGACCACCAGCCCCTGCAGGTTGCCCGGTCCCTGGGCGGCAACGGGCACGGCAAGGCAGGCGGTGGCGACGGCGGTGGCGAGGCGGACGAATCGAACACAACTCATGTCGGCTCTCCTCTGCCGCGCGGAAGAAAGAGGAGTTGCCGACCACCGCGAACGCGATTTGGAAGGCGCCCCTCACCTCCCCGCGGAGGTGGTGAAAGAGGGCGCCGGACGGGCTCGTCTCCTGGCTTGAGGTCTCCGGGCTCGCCTTCCCGGGCTCGCTTGGGAACCCGGTGGCACGTTCGAGCCGGAGTTTTCCGGGAAAACCCGGACCTCATCACAGTGGCGGGGCCGCGCCGGATTCGCACCGGCTTCCGTGGGCCCCTCCGGCCTCTGCTACAGCGGGATTCTAGCCGGGGGCGTGAAGGGGGTCAACGGCGGGGACGCCGGGTTCCCGCGGCTCCGTGGCGAATGCGCGCTGTACGGCGGCTTCGATGGCAGCCACTTCGCCATCGCTCAGCTCGCGAAAACGGGGACGCTTTCTCGCCGAGAGCCGTCCTCCGTTCTGAACGCACAGCCGTATGAGGAGCGAGGTGCGCCGGTCGGGCATGTCCACGATCTCCGAGACCGCTCTGAAGGCGCGATCGAAGCCGGAGATGAAGCCGAGTTCTTCCCGGAGGTCGTGACGAACCGTCTCGGCCACCCGGTCGTGAAGGTATTCGGCGAACGCGGTCATATCGATGAACCGATAGAGATCGCGCGTGCCGCCTTCCACGAGCAGACTTCTGTTCGGACCCCATCGCCAGTCGGTGAATTCCAGGAGCGGCTGCGAGAAGCTCTTCAGCACCCGATCGTAGCCACGACGATCGCGTAGAATGGCCGCGGACACCGGGAAGATGAAGTCCCTGGGTGTGTATCCCCTCGAAGCCAGCACGTGATGGATGAGAAACCGGTGAATGCGGCCGTTTCCGTCATCGAAGGGATGAACGAAGACGAACGCGAAGGCCGAAACCGCCGCGCCGACGACGGGCGGTACGCTCTCGTGCGAGACGCGCTCGGTCAGCTTCATCCAACCCCTCATGAGCGAGGGCACGTCGCCCGGCCGGGGGCACACGAAGTGGACCTCTTCGCGGAAGCCCGCGCCCATCCGGCCGACGAAGATCTGAACGTCGCGCCAGTCCGTGGCGGCATAGCGCGCGTCGACGATCGACCCTTGAAGCCGGACCAGCGCGTCCTTGTCCAACGGGTTGAAGGTGGCCGCTTCGCTGAGCGCCCGCACGAAGCGAGCAGCACGGCGGGAAGACGGCTTCTCGCCTTCGATTGCAAAGGAGGATCGCGTTTCCCTGGTGTACAGATAGTCGACCGCGCGGGTGAGAAGGCTCCGGTCGAACGCTGCGCAAAGGGAGCGTGCCTCGGCGTCGATGGGCACCGCCATCTGGCGCAGAAGCTTCGGGGTCCGCCTGACGGTAACACAGAGGTCGGGGCCGCCGAGCAGGTTGTCTATGATCCGGTGCCGCCGGGAGTTGTGACGCGTGGCTACGACGAACTTCTTCGGATCGAGGGCTTCGACGTAGTTGCCGCTGCGCGCGTCGTCGACATCGAGGGTCCGTCCCGTGAGCGCCTCGTAAAGGAACCACGCGCGCCGGCTGTAGGCACCCGTGGGCTCGCTTCTCACCCAGTCCTCCAGCGTCGCCGCATCGATCTGCCTGAAGGCCGCAGCAAGGATGCGCAGATCAAACGGCTCATGGCGCAGCGTGAAACGGAGTTGCCCCGCAAGCGAGTGGTCCGGCGCGTAGTGCAGAGGATAGTCCTCCCGCACGCGGGCCCCCTGAATCTCCGTCCGGCGCGCGCCGGAGACCACATGGCTCTCGACCGCCGGAGCGGGTACGGCCAGGTCCAGTTCCTGGCGGAGCCAGGCTTGCCCCACAGGTCTCCTGCCGGAATGAGCGGTGTATCGTTGTGCCATGAGAGACTGCGTAATATCGCGAGAAATGATTAGAAAATCATATCTCGATGATAAACCGATTACAAGGTCGGCTACAGGGGAGCCTCGTAGAGGCGGTAGGTGCGGTAGATCCTGCCGCCCATGCGTTCGATCGCGGCGTTCATCCGGTGGTTGCCCTCGAGGATCCAGGACATGTCCGCCTCCCTCATCCCGGCGGCGCTGGCGTTTCGGAACAGCGCGAGGTAGAGGAGCGCGTCGATGCCCTTGCCCCGCCACTGCTCCAGGAGCCCCAGAATGAGCACGCGCAGGCGGGTGATCCTGCGCCTCTGAACCAGCAGCTTGAGGATGGCCAGTGGAGTGAGCCGCCCGTTCAGCCGGTGCAGCACTTGGTTGAAGTCCGGAAAGGCGACCGCGAGCCCGACGACTTCCCCTTCGGGTGCTTCTGCGAAGAGAACCAGGTTCGGATCGATGATCGGCTTCAGCTCGGCGGCCATGTGATCGATCTCGGCCTCGGTCATGGGGACGAACCCCCAGTTCTTCTTCCAGGCGGAGTTGTAGAGTCGCTGAACCAGGGCGAGTTCCTCGTCGAACCTCGACATTTCCAATGGGCGGATGCGGATGCCGTAGCGGTGCGTCACGATCCTCTCGGCGCGAAACAGGTATTCCGGCCAGTTACCCGCCACGATGTGCCAGGCGTACAGGTCCTTGACCTTGCGGAGTCCGCAGCCCTCGAGCAGGGGCGGATACCAGGGCGGGTTGTGGGCCAGGAGAAGCGCCGGTGGTCCCCTGTCTCCCCCGACGAGGAGACCGGTGGTCTCGTTGGTGGAAAAGCTGGTCGGGCCGCGCATGGCCGTGAGACCGCGATCCCGAAGCCACCCCCGGACGGCCTCGAACAGTCCTTCCGCCACCTCCGGGTCGTCGATGCACTCGAACCAGCCGAAGAAACCGACCGCTTCCCCGTGCACTCGTTCGTGGTTGCGGTTCCGGATCGCGCAGATGCGCCCCACCGCCTTGCCGCCGCGGAGCGCGAGCCAGGGCTGGATCTCCGAGTGCAGATGGAAGGGGTGTTTCGCCGTGTCGAAGGCGGCGCGGACGTCGCGCTTCAGCGGCGGCACCCAGTCGGGATCGTCACGATAGATGGACCAGGGCAGCTTGATGAAGCGTCGCAGATCGGCGCGGCTTTCTACCGGAACGACGACGGGCGAAGAAGGGGGATTGGTCATGGTCGGCGTCTTGCGCCCTCGGTGACCCTGCACCAATTCACCCGGAGTACCCCCGTTCCAAACCGCTTACGCAGCCGCCAAAACGATTAGAAACAAGCTCTATGGTTCAAAATCGCTTATGTACGCAATAGCCAGCCTGCCCATGGATGCATCGCCGCTCGAATGTCGAGCCGAGTTCTCCTCGGGGCCTACCGCTCTACCTGGTTGCCCGCGATCCACACCGATTCGATGGAACGCATGTTCATGATGTCGGCGAGAGGATCCTCCGCGACGACGATGAAATCGGCCCACTTGCCGGACTCGAGGGTGCCCACGTCGTCGAGCTCCAGGCAGGCGGCGGCGTCGCGGGTGGCCGTGGCCAGGATCTGGGCGGGAGTGAGGCCGGCGTTGGCCATGATCTCCATCTCCATGTGCTCGAAGAAGCCCTGGAAGCGCCCGACGGGACCCGTGTCGGTTCCGAACGACAGCGTAACGCCCGCGTCCGCGGCCGTCTTCAGGTTGTCCAGCGCGACCTCCAGCGCCTCCTCGTAGAGCGCCGCCGAACGGCTCTCGAGGACGGAGCGGCGGCGATCCTCCTGATCCAGCCCGGCCACCTCCTCGGCGTTGGCGTGGCGCGTGAAGAAATCGTCGAAGAAGAAGTCGGGCTGCTCCCGATAGACGAAGGTGGACACTTCGCGGGTGAGGGTGGGGCAGTAGCAGACGCCGGTTTCGGCGATGAGGTCGATGAATTCCTGGTCGATGGCCACGTCGCGCACGCTGTGGGCGAGGAAGTCGGCGCCCGAGCGCAGCAGGTCCTTGGCGTCCGCCAGATAAAAGAGGTGGGCGGCCAGGCCGACGCCCATCTCGTGGGCCGCGTCAATGGCCGCGCGGTACGCCTCGGGAGGCATCTTGGTGCTGGTGCCCAGATTGTCGTCCACCCGCAGCTTGAGCCAGTCCGGGTCGAGGCGCGCGTTGTCGGCGACCTCGGCGCGCACCTCCTCGGCGGTCGAGCCGGTGAGGACCGGCCCCGCCAGGAGCAGGCGCGCGTGCGTGAGGCCGGAGTCGTCGTTGTTGGCATCCCGCACGCGCATGCTGGGCTCCGTGCCCCCGCCCAGGCTGTTCACCGTGGTGACGCCGTAGGCCGCGTACAGCCGCAGCTCGTTGCGGACGGCCTCGTCGGCGGCCTCTCCCTCGAGCCCGCCGGCCGTGCGGCCCACGTGGCCGTGGGTGTTGATGAGTCCGGGCACCACGTGCCGGCCGCTAAGGTCGACCTGCTCGGCGCCCTCCGGTATCTCCACGCTGGCGGCCGGACCCACCGCTTCGATGCGCCCGTCCCGCACCACAATCGCCGCGTTCTCGACCGGGTCGCCCCCGAGGCCGTCGATGAGGCGCATGCCGGTGAAGGCGGCCACGCCGTCCGGGGATGGTGCGTCGGCGGGAGCGCAGCCGGCGAGCGTCAGGACAAGCAGGAGGGCAGCGATACCGTGGATTGAGCGAGGCAGTGGATGATCGAACATGCGAGACCGTCCTTTCTTGCGGGCGAAACTTCGGCTGGGGCCCGCGAAGGCGAGCCTGAACGCGGCGACCCCCGCCTCATTCAAGAGATTGGCCCGCCACACCCCGGTCAAGGATATACGCGCCCGCCCCTGCCCGCGGACCCACCGTCGGGGGCGTGGTTGGACGATGTGCGGATCGGTCGGCGATGCGGGCGCGCGCCGGGTCAGGGACTCCCGCCGCCCGCGGCCATCAGGGGATCGGCCAGGGCGATGACGTGGACGGCGATCAGCCCCAGCACGCCGATGACGGTTAGGTAGTAGATGGTGGGCAGGATGGTCTTGCGCAGCGTGACTCCTTCCTGACCGAGCAGGCCCACCGTGGCCGACGCGGCCACCACGTTGTGGATGGCGACCATGTTGCCGGCGGCCGCTCCGACGGCCTGCAGCGCCACGATCATCGCGCTCGACACCGCCAGCCTTTCGGCCACCCCGTGCTGGAAGAGCGAGAACATCAGGTTGCTCACCGTGTTCGATCCGGCGATGAAGGCCCCCAGCGCTCCGGTGACGCCCGCGAACAGCGGCCACACCTGCCCCACGTTGTCCGCGACCCAGGCGGCCATGGCGATGGGCATGCTGACGAGGTCGGCCGCGTTCACGCCCGACTGGATGTAGATGCGCACCATGGGCACAGTGAAGATGAGCACGAAGCCCGCGCCCAGGAGCACGCGCGACGACTTGGTGAACGCCCGCTGCAGCTCGGTGAACTTCATCCGGTGCAGGAAGAAGGTCACCGCGACCACCGCGATCAGGATGGTCCCGGGCAGGTAGAGGGGGGTGGTGGTGGCGGTGATGTCGGTGCCGAACACGTTCGCCCAGGTGATGGCGGGGGCGCGCAGCCAGTTCTGCACGGGCAGCTCCGACAGCCGGCTCAGGACCAGCAGCACGGCCAGCAGCGCGTAGGGCGCCCAGGCCATCCCCACGGAGACCCGTTTGTCGTCGTCCTCCAGGTCCTGCCGCGCCTCCAGCCCGCTGGCCCAGCCCTGCCCCCAGCGGCTCCGCTCCGGGAAATCCCATGTGTCGTCCGGAATCAGGAACCCCCGGCGTGCGGCGAAGATCACGATCGCGAGCCCGACCGGAGCGCCCAGCAGCGCGGGGAACTCCGGCCCCAGCAGCCAACCCGTGAACATGTAGGGGACGGTGAACGCCACCCCCGCGAAGAGCGCGAAGGGGAAGATCGACAGCCCCTCCGTCCACGACCGGTTGGCGCCGAAGAAACGGGTGGTCATGACGATCATGAAGGTGGGCATCAGGGTGCCCGCTATGGCGTGCAGGACCACGACCCGGTCGGTCACCAGCCGCAGGAAGTCGTCCATGGTGATGCCGGCGGCCAGCAGTTGGGCGTCGAAGGCCTCTCCCCCCAGGCCGCCCTGCACCCCCACCAGCACGGGCGTGCCCACGGCCCCGAAGGTCACCGCGGTGCTCTGGATCATCATGCCGATCATGACCGCCCCGGCGGCCGGGAAGCCCATCGCCACCATGAGCGGCGCCGCCACCGCGGCCGGGGTGCCGAATCCCGCCGCGCCTTCGATGAAGGATCCGAACAGCCAGGCGATGATGATGATCTGGACCCGGCGATCCTCGCTGATGCTGCGGAAGCTGCGCCGGATCGCGGAGACACCACCCGACTGTTCCAACGTGTTCAGCAACAGGATCGCGCCGAAGATGATGACCAGCAGATCGAAGGTCAGGAACAGCCCCTGGACCGAGGACGCCGCGACGCGCACCGGACCCACCTGCCACGCCGTCAGCGCCACGACGACGGCCGAGACGTAGGCGATGGGCATCGCGAACTTCGCCGGCACCCGGAATCCGACGAGCAGGGTGCCCCCGATGAGAATGGGGAGGAGCGCGAGCGCGGCCTGAACGCCTGGGGACATGGAAGCCTCCGGGTTGAATCGCCTGACGGACCGCGCGAATGTGCGTCTCTGCCTCCCGTGCGGGCAAGCGGAGGGCCATGCGACGCAGGACGCGGCTTTGCGTTATCGTTTCCCCGGCAAGCGGATGCCGGGGGACGAGAATCCGGAGAGGGCACTTGAGGAGGCTTGATTTGTTGGGGCGTTCGCGCGGGCTGCTGCCGCTGCTGGTGGTCCCAACCCTGGCGGGATGCGAGCGGGCCAGCGATCCGGTCGAGCCCGGCGCCTCGTCCTCGGTGGTTGCCATCACCGTAGTGTCCGGCGGGGGTCAGCCGGCCTTTGTCGGCACCCGGCTCGACGAACCGATCGTGTTCCGCGCCGTGGATGCGGGAGGGCTGCCGGTCGCCGGCATCCCCGTCGACTTCGTGACGACCCCGCGGAGCGGCCAGGTGGAGCCCGGTCGCGTCACCACCGACCAGAACGGCGACGTGGCGATCACCTGGACGATCGGACCCGATCCGGGGACGCAGACGGTGCTGGTCGCGGGGGGCCTGGCCGCCACGGCGATCAATGCCTGGGCGGTCGACCTGGAGGCGGAACTCGAGGTCCTTTTCGCGCCGCCCACCGCCGACGAGATCGAGGCCGTGCGCGCCGACTGGGCGGGCCGCGACGTGTCGCCAGCCGGCCTGACCGTCGAGTTGACCGAAGCCTACTCTCTCTTCGGCTCCCCGGCGACGCTGCGGGTGGTGTCTCACGAGGTCGGCGAGGCGCGTCACTACGGAGCGATCGTCGTCCCGAAGTCGAGGAAGGCGGCCAGCCTGCCCGTCCTGATGTACCTGCACGGAGGCGACAACGGCGTCGACGTGGACGATGTCCAGTTCCTCGCCTTCGCGCTCGGGGAGCTGCGCGACAGCTTCGTGTACGTGGTTCCGTCGTTCCGCAGCGAGCCCCTGGAGCATGGCGACCGGGAGTGGGTCTCAACCGGTCCCGGCGGGCACTGGGACTACGACGTGGACGATGCCCTGGCGCTCCTGAACGTCGCGCTGGCGATCACGCCGCAGGCAAAACCCGAAGCTCTCAGCCTGGTGGGAGCCAGCCGGGGCGGCGGGGTCGCTCTACTTGCGGGCATTCGCGACGAACGGGTCGAGAACATCGTCACCCTGTTCGGTCCCACCGATTTCTTCGACGAGTGGGTGCGCGAGATCGTGCGCGAGGCGGCGCTGGGAATGCCGCGCGACCTCACCGGGGTGGCGCACATGGACTCCACGCTCGTCCAGCCCTACATGGGAGGGCGGATCGAACTTGCCCGAGTTCGCATGGAGCTGGTTCGCCGCTCCGCCGTGCTGTTCGCCGAGGATCTGCCCGCCGTCCAGCTCCACCACGGGACAGGCGACGAGACCGTCTCCGTGAGCCAGGCCCACTCGTTGATCCGGGTCATGGAGGCGCTCGGGCGGGAGCCACCGGAATTCGAGGCCTTCATCTACGAGGACGCCGGACACGAGGTCTTCGACCTGAACGGGGTCATCCCGCGCGCGGCGACCTTCCTGCGAAGAGCGTTGGGAGGGGGCTGAGGCGCCATGCGAGTGCGGCCCGACTTCACGACCGCCGAGGCGGAGGCTCTGGCCAGGGACCGCTACGGCATCCTGGCTCGCGCCAGAGAACTCCCGAGCGAGCGGGACCGGAACTTCCTGCTCCGCGCGACCGGGGCCGGGCGGAGTTCGAGTCGGGAGCCGAGCGAGGGGGCGAGAGACTCCGGAGCCGAGGGCGGCGCTGACGCGTTCGTGCTCAAGATCGGGAACCCGGAGGAATCCCGGGCGTCGCTGGAAATGCAGAACGCGATCCTGGCGAGGTTGGCGAAGCGATGGCTGGAGGACGGCGGTGCTCTTCGGTCGCCATTCCCCACGGTGGTTCCCGATCTCGAGGGCTCCTCACTCGCGACCGTCGAAAAGGGGGGAATCCACTACCCGCTCCGACTCGTCACCTGGCTGCCCGGCGTGCCGGTTGCCGAGGTAAACCCGCAGAGCCCGGAGCTGCTGCGTTCCTGGGGAGGCGTGCTGGCCCGCCTGAACGCTGCCCTCAGCGACTTCGAGCATCCCGCGGCCGAGACGGGCTTCCACTGGGACCTGCGCACCGCGTCCTCCATCTTCGAGGAGCGGGTCGGGAGCGTGAAGGGAAAAGGCCGGCGGGCGTTGCTCCGCCGCCGGATGGCGGACTGCGCGGAGAGGCTGGGGCCCCTGATTCCGGGCTTGCGCACCCAGGTGGTGCATGGCGACGCCAACGACTACAACGTGCTGGCCAATCGGGTCGAGGATGTGCCGCCGGGGGGCCGCTACGGGGACCGGCGCGTGACCGGCATCATCGACTTCGGCGACGCGATGCGCACCTGGCTGGCTTCGGAGCCGGCAGTCGCGGGGGCCTATGCCATGCTCTCCAAGGGCGATCCCGTGGGGGCTCTGGCGCGGTTGTTGAGCGGCTTCCACGAGGAATATCCCCTAGGGGAGGAGGAAATCGCCGCCGTCTTCCCTCTTACCGGGATGCGGCTATGCCTGAGCGCCACCATGGCAGCCTGGCAGCGCGCCCGGGAGCCGGACAACGAGTATCTGAGCATCAGCGAAACGCACGTCTGGGAACTGCTGGAGCGCATGGACCGCCTCGAGGAATACCACCCGGACTGCGCGCACTACCGGTTGCGCGACGCGTGCGGCCTGGAGCCAAACCCGCGCGCTCCGGGCCTGCGCGCATGGCTGAGGCGGCAGCGCGACGAAGGGCGCTTCGCCTCCGTGCTGCCGTCGGAACTCGCGGAGAGCCCGCACACGGTCTTCGACCTGAGCGTGGGCAGCCGGTGGCTCGGCACCACGGGCGATCTGGACACGCGCGGCTGGACCGATCTTCTGTTCCGCCATATGCGCGCGAAGGGCGCCGCGGTCGGGGTCGGCCGCTACGACGAGCCCCGCCGCTGGTACGACTCCGACGCGTTCGCCATCCAGGGCGAAGACGGGCTAGAGCGGCGAACGGTGCATGTGGGCATCGATCTCTTCGCGGAACCCGGCACGCCGATCCACGCTCCCTGCGATGCAATCGTCCACAGCTTCCGCGACAACGACGCTCGCCTCGACTACGGGCCGACTATCGTTCTGCGCCACGAGGCGGGAGGGGCGGGCGAGTGGTACACCCTCTACGGCCACCTCTCGCGCGACTCGCTGGCGGGGCTCCGCCCTGGACAGCGGATCGCGGCCGGCGAGGAGATCGGCAGGATCGGGCCGTATCCGGAGAACGGCGACTGGGCCCCACATCTGCATTTCCAGTTGATGACCGACCTGCTGGGCCGCGAAGGCGACTTCCCCGGCGTGGCGCCGCCCAGCCAGCGGGACGTGTGGCTCAGTCTCTCGCCGGACCCGAACCTGGTGCTCGGGATCCCGGATCTGACTCCGGCCGGCCGGAATGCGGCCTCGGAGCTGCTGGGCGCGCGGCGGAGGCTGCTCGGGCCCTCGCTTTCCATCTCCTACCGGCGTCCGCTGGAGATCGTGCGCGGCAAGGGTGCATACCTGTACGACGACGGGGGCCAGCCCTATCTGGACTGCGTCAACAACGTCGCGCATGTGGGTCACGCGCACCCGCGCGTGGTGGAGGCCGGTCAGGACCAGATGGCTGTCCTCAACACCAACACCCGCTACCTGCACGACAGCCTGACCGAGTACGCCCGGCGTCTGGCGGCCACGCTGCCCGACCCGCTCGGCGTCTGCTTCTTCGTGTGCACCGGGAGCGAGGCCAACGAGTTGGCGCTGCGCATGGCGCGCACCCACACAGGTAGCGAGGGCATGGTTGTGCTGGAAGGCGGGTACCACGGCAACACGAGTTCGCTGGTGGAGCTCAGCTCGTACAAGTTCGACGGGCCCGGGGGTGCTGGGCCGCCGCCGTGGGTGGCATGCGTCCCGATGCCCGACGGCTACCGGGGCCGTTACCGGTCCTCCGATGCCGACTGCGGCGCGCGCTACGCGGAGAAGGTCGGTCGCGCGATCGATGCGCTCGGGGGACGGCCCGCCGGCTTCCTCTTCGAGTCGATTCTGAGCTGCGGCGGCCAGATCCCGCTTCCCGACGGCTTCCTGCGCGGCGCGTTCGAGCGCGTGCGGGCGGCGGGCGGGGTGTGCATCGCTGACGAGGTGCAGGTCGGGTTCGGACGCGCGGGCTCGGCGTTCTGGGCCTTCGAGGATCACGGGGTGGTGCCGGACATCGTCACCATGGGCAAGCCCATCGGCAACGGTCATCCGCTCGCGGCCGTGGTGACCACCCCGGAGATCGCCGATTCCTTCAACAACGGCATGGAGTACTTCAACACCTTCGGCGGCAACCCGGTGTCGTGCCGCATCGGCCTGGCGGTGCTGGGCGTGATCGAAGAGGAAGGATTGCAGGACCACGCCCGGCGCGTCGGTGAGCGGCTGCTCGCGGGACTGAAGGGCCTGGTGGCGCGCCACCCGATCGTGGGAGACGCGCGCGGGACCGGGCTCTTCCAGGGCATCGAGCTTGTGACCGACCGGAAATCGCTCGATCCGGCCCCCCGCCACGCAACCTGCCTGGTCGAGCGCATGCGCGACCGCGGCATCCTGCTGAGCACGGATGGTCCCCTGCACAACGTGGTGAAGATCAAGCCGCCGCTGGTCTTCGACGAAGACGACGCCGACCGGCTGGTGAGCAACCTCAACGAGGTGTTGGGGGAGGACGCGCTGCGCCTGATCTAGCGGACTAAGCTAATCAAACTTAGTCATCTCCGGCCCACACCTTTGCCAAGGTGTGAAACTCTCCGTTTTCGCCGAACCGGTCCACGCTGTCCGGCAGCCGCATCATCGCCTCCCGGTCCAAGCGCTGGCCGGGGACGAGTGCGCCCAGCGCCGCATCCGTCACCGCGGACACCTCGCAGACGATTCCGCTGGCCTCCAGATCCGCCATGAGCACCTCGTAGGGCACCTGCCAGATGGGGAAGTGGAGCGATGCGCCGCAGGTCTCCGCGAGCTCCCGGAACGTCCCCGTGCGCCACTCGCGGATGTGCCCGAGGTGCAGATCGCCGAACACGAAACGGGCGATCGCCGGAATCGACGTGACGGCTTCGGCGATGCGCGCCTCGTAGGCGAGGCCGGGATGGAGGGGAACACCGAGCAGGGGCACCTGCAGATGCTCGGCCTGCCGGACCACAAGCTCCACCCGCAGCTCCTGGTGCGCGATCGTCCGGCTCGCGGCATCGAAGGTCGTCAGGAGGACCACCGGGCGGGCCCCCTCGCGCAGCAGCGCCCGGTAGGCGAGAAAGCTGTCCTTGCCGCCGCTCCAGAAGAGTACGTCGACGGGCTCGGGCCCGGGGCGCAGGCGGGTGAGCCAGAGCGGGGGCTCCACGGCTGCGGCACCCTCCCCGTCATCCGCCCTCTCAACCTCTTAGGGGCAGTGCCGGCACCCGCTCCAGCAGCAACTGCCCCGCTGGCGCAGGCCGAACTCCGTGAAGACGGCGAGGCCCGTCTCCGGGTCCAGGTAGAAGGTCTCCCCGTTACTCGAAGCTTCTTCGTGAAGCCGGCTGGTGATGGCACGACTGGATGTCATCGGAGGATGGCCTGCTCGCGAGACGGTGAACTGCGTTTCCGGGATCAGGGCACCAATACTATCGAGAGAGCCCACTGGCCAACAGCGCCATCAGGCGCGATGATGGCACGCGACCTCCATCCCGGACACGCCGAATCCGAGAGCAGAAAATGAACGTGTTTCCGCTGGCGACCCTCAGCCGCGAATCCTCCGATCCGGCCAACTTCACCGGCCCCGGAAGCCTGCGCCGCATCGAGGGCGCGCTTGCCGCGGATCCGCGCGTCAACGTCTACCGCGTGCACTTCGAGGCCCGCTCGCGCACCAACTGGCACACGCACAGCGGCCATCAGATGCTCTTCATCGTGGAGGGCCGCTGCCGATACCAGAAGGAAGGCGAGCCCGTCGGCGAAGCCGGGCCGGGAGACCTCATCGTCGTCGAGCCCGGCGAGAACCACTGGCACGGCGCCGCTCCCGGCGGAGCCATGACCCACATCGCGCTCAACGTGAATGCGGTGACGAGCTGGGGAGACCCGGTGAGCGAGGACGAATACGATGCACGGTAGCGAGGATCGGATGGCGTCCGAAACCTGGATCCGGAAGGCCTTCCGGCGCGTGAAAAAGGGTCTCCGCGCCGCGGGCGAGATCTACGAGGGCATCTACTTCGCCCCCTACCGATCCCAGATCTATCGATCGTACCGCCAGGAGCGCGACACCTTCCTGCTGCTGGGATTCGCGGATCTGTTGGGAGCCCCCAACCCGGTGGCGTTCTACGCCCTCGAGATCTATCCTGACGTGATCGAGGAATTCCACCAGTGGCACGTGCGCATCGGCATGCCCAGTGCTCCCGACGGCGGATTCAGATGCTGCTGAGAGCGACGTCGATCTGAGTTGATGGCCAGGCCACGGCGCATCCTGGACCGCGAGGTTCTCTTTTTCGGGGGCAAGGGTGGGGTCGGCAAGACCACCCTGGCTGCAACCGTGGCGCTCGAGGCCGCGCGCGAGGGGCACCGCACGCTCCTAGTTTCCACCGATCCCGCGCACTCGACCTCCGACGTGCTCGAAACCCGGCTCGGCGGCACAGCCCGGGAGGTCCGCCCGCGGCTGTGGGCGCTCGAGATCGATCCCGCGGAGGAGGCCGACCGCTACATCGACGACGTGAAGGCGCGCATCGCCGACAGCACTCCGCCGCGGCTGATGGCGGAGGTCGAGCGCCAGATCGACATCGCGCGGGTGACCCCCGGCGCCGAGGAATCGGCGCTGTTCGACCGCTTCACGCGCATCGCCGAGGAAGCCGACCACGCCTATGACCGCCTGATCTTCGACACCGCACCGCTCGGCCACACGCTGCGGCTGCTCTCGCTGCCGGAGTTGATGGATGCGTGGATCAGCGGGCTCATCTCGCGGCGCAGGAAGGTCAACGTGCTCGGGCGCATGTGGCGCAACGTGGCGGGCGCGGCGGCGGGCGCCGAGGGCTCAGGGGAGGATCCGGTGCTCGGCGCACTCACCGAACGCCAGGCCCGCTTCCGCCATGCGCGCGCCCTGATCACGGACCCGCATCGCACCGGCTTCGTCTTCGTCGTCACCCCGGAGCATCTGCCCGTGGCGGAGACCGAGCGCTCGGTGAAGATGCTCGACAAGTACGGGATCCCGGTCGCAGCCATCTTCCTCAACCAGGTGGTGCCCGAAGACGCCGACGGCACGCTGCTGGGGGCTCGGAGAGAGCGTCAGCGCGAGTACGCGGATCGGGTGCGCAGGAGCTTCTCCAGGTATCCGGTGCACGCCATCCCCCTGTTCGATGGCCGGCTGCACGGGCTGGAGGCGCTGGAGCGCCTGGCGGGGACGTTGCCGATGTCGGAGCGCGCGACGTAAACTGACCGTTCCGCGTCCGGCAGGTTGGCGTGCGCGTTCGGCTCCCCAGGGCGGGCCCCCGTTACCCGAACAAAGGAAGGCTTCCGTGAGTTCAATCGTACTGCTACTGGTCGGATTGTCCGCGTTTGCCACCGGGTACCTGGTCTACTCCCGGTACGTCGCCCGCAAGATCTACCAGCTCGACCCCGACTTCCGCACGCCGGCGCACGAATTCGAGGACGGGGTGGACTTCCTGCCCACCAACCGCAACGTGCTCTTCGGCCACCACTTCACCTCGGTGGCGGGGGCGGCGCCCATCGTGGGGCCGGCGATCGCGGTCATCTGGGGGTGGCTGCCGGCGTTCCTGTGGGTGGTGCTGGGGACGATCTTCGCAGGGGCGGTGCACGACTTCGGCACGCTGTGGATTTCGACCCGGCACAAGGCGAACTCCATCGGGACGCTGGCCGGGAAGATCGTGGGGGATCGCGGCCGGGTGCTCTTCATGCTGGTGATCTTCTTCCTGCTGTTGCTGGTGAACGCGGTCTTCGCGGTTGTGATCTCCAACCTGTTCATCGGCAACCCGGGAGCGGTGCTGCCGGTCTGGGGGAGCCTGGTGGTCGCGATCACGGTGGGCTTCCTGATCTACCGCTCGGGTGCCGGGCTGCTGCTGCCGTCGCTGGGCGCGCTGGCGGTGCTCTACTTCATGATCTGGGTGGGCCAGTCGGTCCCGCTCGAACTCCCCGACTTCTTCGGCTTCGACCCGACGCCCGCCCAGCTTGAGGCTGCCGGGGGCGACCAGGCGGCGGCCGCGGCGGCCGCGACTACCGACGGCGTGCGCGCGGGCTGGGTCATCGTCCTCTTCGTCTACGCCTTCTTCGCCAGCGTGCTGCCGGTCTGGCTCCTGCTCCAGCCCCGCGACTACGTCAACAGCCATCAGCTCTTCGTGGCGCTCGGCATCATCGGGCTGGGGATCATCTTCACCAATGCGCCGGTCGTGGCTCCCGCAATCAACACCAATCTGCCACCCGACACTCCCAACTGGTTCCCGCTCCTGTTCGTGACGATCGCCTGCGGCGCCATCAGCGGCTTCCACGGGCTGGTTTCGTCGGGGACCTCATCGAAGCAGCTCGACAAGGAGACGGATGCCCGCTACGTGGGCTACGGGGGCGCGGTCGGCGAAGGATCGCTGGCGCTAACCGCGATCCTCGCGACTACAGCGGGCTTTGCGGTCGTGGTCGGGGTGGATGGCTGGCACGATCACTACGGTTCGTTTGCGTCGGCCTCCGCAGGCGCCACCCAGGCGTTCGTGCAAGGGGTGGGGTTCCTGGCGCAGGGGATCGGCATTCCCCAGGGGCTCGCGGTCACCTTCGCGGCCGTGGTGGTCATCAGCTTCGCGGCCACCACCATGGACACCGGGGTGCGCCTGCAGCGCTACATCATCTCCGAGCTGGGGGCCGAATACGGGGTCAAGCTCGCGCAGAATCGCTGGATCGCGACCACCCTGGCCGTGTCCAGTTGCGCCCTGCTGGCGCTCGGCGTCGACCGGGGCGCCGGGGGCATGCGCCTGTGGCCGCTCTTCGGCACCACCAACCAGCTCACCGGGGCGATGAGCCTGCTTGTCATCAGCCTCTTCCTCTTCAGCCTGAAGCGGAGGATCTGGGTGACGGTGATGCCGCTGGCCTTCCTGCTGGTGATGACGACGTGGGCCATGGTGATCAACATGATCGGCTACTGGACCAGCGAGACCTGGCTCCTGTTCGGCGTCGGCGGCGCAATCTTCGTGCTGGTGCTGTGGCTGGTGTTCGAGGCCTTGGCGGCGATTCGGTTGGCGATTGCCGCCAGCGGACCGGGGGCGCCCGCCCGCCGCGGGTCGTGAGCGCGCTCCGGTCGGGGACCCTCCGGGTGCGGTTCCGGGCGGGCCGGAGCGGTGGAAGGAACGCAAGGAAGTACTCGCGGCGGATCGCGGGTTCAGGGGCGCGACCGCGGCGACTTGGGGTGGTCGGCTCCGTGTTCCTGTCGGCTATGGCTGCGGCGGCGTTGTGGGCGGGCGTGCCTCGAGCGGGTTTGGCCCAGGCTCCGGATGCCTCGGTTCCCGGTGACCTGACCACGCTTTTCGAGATCGGCGGCCTGGTGCTCGATACCAACGGCGACGAGGTGCCTGACTTCGTCAATGCCTCGCTGGTGACCGGCGAGACTCCAACGCTGGCCGAGACGCGCGCGGCCGCCGAGATCGCCGCCCGCCTGGGCTTCGAGACCATGGCGCTGGACCTGCCGGTGGCCCGCGGGACAGCGGCGGAGGGCGTGCTGGTCGTGGTCGGCCGGGGAGGACTGGCTGCCTCGGGGCTGGTTTCGCCGGGGGTCGACCCGGCGTCGCTGGACGCCGGCGAGGGGGCGGGGGTTGTGCGCGAAGCCGTTGGCCGCCGCTGGGTGCTGGTGGTGGGTTGGGATTACGAGGGGCTGGTCGCGGCCCCCCGCAGGTTAGCGGG
>VXNP01000086.1 GCA_009840525.1 Gammaproteobacteria bacterium | reverse complement strand
CACATCGCAGAAGTCCCAGAGCTTTTGCACCAACCCCTGCTGGTCGGGCGTCATGCCCTGACCTTCCGTCTTTGTGGCCTGGCCTGTCGGGATGCTCTGATGCGATCCAGAAGGACGGACGCAGGTTCGTCATCGGGGTCTTGGGGCACCAGCCGCCCTGCAAAGGCTTCGGCCAGGACAGATTGTCTGAGTATCTTCGACGTTTGAAGGCAATCTTCCATTGACGCGGTTAAAATGTCGAGCTTGCCCAACCTTGACCCCACACGTCGTGCGATGCACCTTTGCCTGTCTCTTGGGGCAAGGGGAAACGGGATGCTGGCAAGCCTGGTAGCATTTACATTCGGAGTAGCAATTCCAACCTTCGTCTCTGATATGGCGTTCCAATAGGCTGAGGATTGCATGAACAAGTTCAAATACTGCGGGTCTACGATTCCCCCCTTCGTCCTTAATCGAATTAGATAAGAAGCGAAGACGGCCCTGGGTGGGTCAGTTACCAAGTAACTAATACCAACGGATCCAGCACGGCAAACCAAAATATCCCCATGGTTCAATAGGTATTTGCTCTCATCATCTGGGAGGGTGAGGCAAGAGGGCACCGATTCCCAATCGACACTACCTCCGGACAGATCGGTGGTACGGATGTATGGTAGGCCTTTTACCCTCGCTGATTTTGAGGTCCAACCGTATTGGGGCTTCAGACACACCTTTCCGATGGTTGTTTTTTCCCATCCGGGGGGGAGGGGGCGGTTGGTGTGGAAGGCGTCGGCGAGGATGGCTGAGCGGAGGGTTTCCAGCTTTTCCAGCAAGGAAGCCAAACTGGCCTCAACGGCATCAAGCCGAGCAAACAACTCCTCAATCCGCTCCACAATCCGCCCTTGCTCCGCGAGTGGGGGTAGGGGCACGGGCAGTTGGCTGATTGTTCTTGAAGACAGATGCTTGACGGTCACCGCGGATGTAACTGCATGAACCGCATCAAGGTAACCCTGAAGCACATGGTAAAGAAAGCGGCCATCGTACATTTGAGGGTTTCGCATGTCTAAGCGGCAGACTCGTTGATTCAATAGGGCAGGAGAGCCTTGCCAACGGGATACACGAAAGTCTCCGTCCATGCCGACGAGCAGATCGTCTGGAAAGACTAGGTATTTGTCTTGGTACTCACCGGAATAGTAGGTGGTTGACTTGGTTGTTCCTACATTTCTAATGCGAATTACTGGCATCCCGGTTTCACTGGTATTGAAGAGTTTGCTCGAAAAGGCCCCTCCATTCTGCAAATGTGCTATTTGCCCAATACGGACTCTTTCCCAGGTGTGGTGTTCAGCCAACAGTGGGGACTCGGAACGCTTTACTATGTCGTCGGGGTGGACTCGAAGGGTCACGCGGCTAGCTCCGCCGTCAAGTTGGCCAGTAGCCGATCCAGGTCGGCTCCAAATAGCTGGTGTGCCCTGCCCAGGCCACCCTCGGCGCTGAAAGGGGGTCCTTGGAGCTCGCGACGCTCCACCGAGAGGCTGCCCGCGAGGTGGTCTTTGATGAGATCCAAATAGGCAAGCTGTTCGGCGCTGAATGTGTTCCCCCCACGGTCTTGCTGAGCAAGCCAGGCTTGAAAGCGTTCTTCCACCAGCAGCGGATAGGCCACCAGTTCGTCCGCCTCCCCCAACGCGTACCGCACCAGGCTCACCAGATCGGTGTTAACCCGCGGTCCCGATCCTCTGACCTTGGAGGCGTCCAGCACTTCATAGGCCCGCCACAGGACATCAGGCGTCCACGCTCTGGGCGGTCTCCCTATCACGTTGGCCAGTTCCCGGATGTCGGCGTAGGTGAGACGGGCCTGGTAGGGCTGGCGGTAGAGCACATCCAGGGCGTTGATGTCGTCACGGTGGTCTTCTATGAATTGGCGGAACGATTCAACAACGGCTTTTGCTCGGTCGGTGGCGTCTCGGGAGAACTCCCCTGAAATCACCCGATCCTGGGTGGCGGTGTCGATTATCTGCTCGTAGCTGCGCCGAATCTCAACCAGCTTCTCCCGCAGGGCCGAATTGCCGGCCAGGGGCTTTACGGCTTCTCTGACCATCTGCTCCCGAGCAGTGGCGATCTGCTCCGGGCTGGGGTCGTCAGCACCGGTGGCCTCCTGAGCCGCCCGGTAATGGCGGTCCGGGTCCAGAGCGTCCACCACATGTCGGGCAATCTCCGTCAGGCTCATGCCGGCGATTGTCTCTACCTCCTGGCGGTCGGTTTTGGTGATCCGTTTGTCGAGCCGGGCCAGCCGTGACGCCGCCGATGACACCACATCCTCGCTGGTGTCTCCCAGGCCGATGAGGTTCAGCAACCGGTCGAATCCCACGCCGTGCTTTCTTTCCAGCGGGACGGTGTCGTGAAGATCGGTTTCGGTGACTCCCACCGCGTCCACCAAGACGAACCGTTCCTTGGCCTGAGCGTCGGGAGTCACGGCCTGCAGGTCCTCGGTGTTCATCACTCGTACCCCTCGGCCCTTCATCTGCTCGAAATAGTTGCGGCTGCGGACCATCCGCATGAACACCACGCACTCGATAGGTTTCACGTCGGTGCCGGTGGCGATCATGTCGACTGTCACCGCGATGCGAGTTGGGTAGGAAGTGCGGAAGCTTTGCAGCAGTTGCTCGGGTTTGGCGCCGCTGTCCCCCGATTTGTAGGTGATCTTGACCGCCCCCTGGTTGGACAGGCCGAATTCCTCGCGAACGATCTTTACGATGTCGTCGGCGTGGCTGTCGGTCTTGGCGAAGATCAGGGTCTTGGGGATGTGGGCCAGGCGGCCATCATCGCAAACCACCCGATCGGGGAACATGGTGGGCATTGAATCCCGGAGGGTGCTGACGACCGTGCGAATCTGATCGGGTGTTACCACCTTGCGGTCCAGCTGACCGGCCTGGTATTCGAGATCTTCATCGATCTTCTCGAACCGCTGCTGAAGGGTTTCCCGATCCCGGAACTCCGTGACGAACTGGGCGGGAATGACCCCACCCTCTTCGGTGACTTCGGTGCGGATGCGGAAGACGTCGAAGTCCACGTTGACCCGGTCGGCCACTGCCTGTTCGTGTCCATACTCCATCACCAGGTTCTGGTTGAAGAAGCCGAAGGTCTGTGTGCCGGGGGTGGCGGTGAGCCCGATCAGGAAGGCGTCGAAGTATT
>VXNP01000106.1 GCA_009840525.1 Gammaproteobacteria bacterium | reverse complement strand
CCGGCCGCCTCGGCGAGCCCCCAGGCGGTCGCCATTCCCATCCAGGTGCGCGTCACCGCCAACACCGCCCCCCTCCCCACCACGACCCGCCTGGCAGTCCCCGCCGGCTGGGCCGCCGCGCCCGCCAGCGTGGCGCACGACTTCGCCCGTGCGGGCGAGGTGGCCGAAGTCGCCTTCCAGGTCACCCCACCGGAGGGGTGGGAGGGGGCGGCGACCATCGAGGCGGTGTCGCGGGCGGACGGACGCGAATACCGCACCGGCTACCAGACCATCGACCACCGCGACCTCCGGCTGGCGCGGCTGTGGCGCCCCGCGACCACGACCGTGCGGTCGGTACCGGTCGCCCGCCTGGACGGCGCGCGCGTCGGCTACGTGATGGGTGTGGGCGACGAGGTGCCGGCCGGAATCGAGTCCCTGGGCGCCCAGGTGGAAATGCTCGACGCGGCCGCCCTGGCCGACCCCGCATCGCTCTCCGGCCTCGACGCCATCGTAGTCGGCACGCGGGCGTACGCGGTGCGCGAGGACCTGTTGGAGCACAACCAGCGCCTGATCGAGTACGCCCGCGCCGGCGGCCACCTGGTGATCCTCTACCAGACCCAGGAGTTCGTGCCGGGGGAGATGGCCCCCTACCCCGCCTCCCTCCCGCGCGGCGCCGAGGAGGTCTCGGAAGAGGACGCCCCGGTGCGCCTGCTCCAGCCGACCCATCCGTTCATGACAACGCCCAACCGCATCACCGAAGCCGACTTCGATGGATGGGTCGAGCAACGCGGCTCCAAGTTCTTCACCGAGTGGGATGCCGCGTACACCCCGCTGGTGGAGACCCATGACCAGGGGCAGGATCCGCAGGAAGGGATCTGGCTCACGGCCGAGATCGGCGAGGGCCACTACACCTATCTCGCGCTCGCCCTGCACCGGCAACTGCCCTATGGCGTCCCGGGAGCGTTCCGAATGCTTTCCAACGTGCTCTCTGCAGGCGGGGGTCGCTGAACGGTGCATCAGCCGCCCAGCGTCCCAAGTCGACATCCCGGCGCCCGCGCACTGCAACGACGCCGGCACTGCACACGTCCCAAATCCGCTGGCACCCGCCCGCGCCCAATGATGCCCGCGTCCCCCGTACACGCCCCACCCCCTGACCCATGGCCCTGACCTCCCTCGACTGGATCGTCGTCGCGGTCTACGGCGCCGTTGTGCTCGCGATCGGGTTCGGCATGGCGCGACGCGCGAGCGGCAGCGTGGAGAACTACTTCATCGCGGGCCGTTCCCTCCCCTGGTGGCTGGCGGGCACCTCCATCGCCGCGACCTGGTTCGCCAGCGACGCGCCCCTCGCCACCGCCGCGCTGGTGCGCCAGCAGGGCATTTTCGGCAACTGGCTGTGGTGGTACGAGGCGGCCGGCATCCTCATGCTGACCTTCTTCTACGCGAGGCTGTGGCGCCGCGCCGGGGTGCTCACCGACGCGGAGGTGATCGAGATCCGCTACGGCGGCGCGCCCGCCCGCATCCTGCGCGGCTTCTCGGCCATCTACCAGGGATTCCTCCGCAACGCCGTGGTGATGGGTTGGGTCATGCTGGCGATGGTGAAGTTCAGCAGCGTGCTGCTGGGGTGGGACCCCGCCTTCACCCTGACCGTCTGCGGCGGGCTGGCGCTCGCCTACACCGTGGCCTCGGGGCTCTGGGGGGTCGTGGTCACCGACCTGCTCCAGTTCATCGCCGGCATGCTGGGAGCGCTGACCCTCGCCGGCATCGTGCTGACCCGCTTCGGGGGCCCGGCCGCCATGGCCGAGGCCGTCCGGAACGTCCCACAGGCCCCTCCCGGCGCCCTCGACCTGGTGCCGACCGCAGCCAACGCGTCCTCGCTCGAGATCGTCTCCTTCATCTGTCTCATCGGCATCCTCTGGCTGAGAAGCGGGCAGGGTGACGGGTACGTGGCCCAGCGCCTGTTCGCGACCCGGGACGAGCGCCAGGCGGTGAAGGCGTCGCTCTGGTTCGCCTTTGCCGGGACGGTCCTGCTTACATGGCCGTGGATCGTGGTCGGTCTCGGATCGCTGCTGGTCTTCCCCCCCGCGACCATGGACGCCGCGCTCGCCGCCGACCCCGAGCTCGCCTACCCCATGATGATCCGCGAGCTGATGCCCGCGGGGCTGAGGGGGCTGATGGTCGCGACCTTCCTGGCGGCCTTCATGAGCACCATGGACACGCACCTGTGCTGGGGCGCGTCGTACATGGTCAACGACGTCTATCGGCGCTTCATGCGCCCCGGCCGTTCCGAGCGCCACTACGTGGCCGCCTCCCGGGTCGCGGTGGTGCTGCTCGCCGGCGTGGCCGCATTGGTGGCCTGGCAAATGGACTCCATCCAGCGCGGCTGGATCTACATCATCGAGATTTCCGCCGGCATTGCGCTGGTCTGGCTGCTCAGGTGGTACTGGTGGCGCGTCAACGCCTGGGCCGAGATCGCCGCCATGGCCGGCTCGGTTGTGCTGGCCAACACCCGGGTGCTGCTCGGGCTGATCGAGCCGGTGGTCCCCGCGGGCGTGCTCCAGGCCGTTGACGCCATGTACGCGCCCGGCATGGACCTCGTTCGCGGCGTGGTCATCCTGATCGTCTGCACCGTTCTCTGGGTCGTGGTGGCCTTGGCGACAAAGCCCGAGTCCGACGAAGTGCTGGACGGCTTCTACCGGAGGGTGCACCCGGGAGGCTGGTGGGACCGGGTAGCGCGCCGTACCGGCATCACCTCGAACGACCCGTCGGCGGGCCGGATGTGGATGGGTTTCCTGCTCGGAGCACTCTTCGTCTACGCCAGCCTGCTCGGCGTCGGTTATCTTCTGACCGGCAAGGCCATCGCGGGCACGCTTCTTGTTGTCGTCTCGCTGGGCGCAGGAGCACTGGCGGTGCGGAGCGCCCACACCAACGTCGGCGAGGCGCCCACCAGCTCAATGAAGGAAGCCACTCAATGAAAGTCGTCCTGGTCGGCGCCGGCAGCCGCGAGTTCGGACCCGCGTCCATCCGCGACCTGCTTCTGAGCGACCCGCTCTGCGAGAACGGACTCGACATCGTTCTCATGGACCTCGACGCCTCCGAGCTCCCCCGGATGAAAGACTACGCGGAAGCGGTCGCCAGGCGCCTGGGCCGGTCGCCCCGGCTGTCCGTCACGACCCGCCTCGCGGACGCGCTCCCCGGGGCCGACGCGGTCGTCATGGCCATCGAGCTGGACCGCTACTTCTACTGGGCCCAGGACTTCCACATTCCGCGCACCTTCGGCTTCCCGCAGATCTACGGCGAGAACGGCGGCCCGGGCGGGCTTTTCCATGCGCTCCGCAACATGGGCCCCTGCGTGGATGTCGCGCGCGCGATGGAAAGACATTGTCCGGACGGGTGGCTCCTCAACTACACCAATCCGCTCACCAAGCTGTGCGAGGCCCAGTCCCGGCTCACGGACGTGCGCGTGGTGGGGCTCTGCCACGGGGTTTTTCACGGCATCGAACAGATGGCCCGCATCCTCGGCGTCCCAACCGGACAGCTCGACGCCCGCGCCAGCGGCATCAACCATTTCACCTGGTTCGAGTCGGTGAGGGACCGGGAGACAGGCGAGGACCTGTATCCCCGCTTGAAGGAGCGCGAGCGCGAGGCCCATCTGCTGCACGACTGGGACGAGATCGCCCTCAGCCGCATCCTCTTCCGCGTCTTCGACCGCTTCCCCAGCCCGGGAGCCAACCACATCGGCGAGTATCTGGGATGGGCGCAGGAATTCCTCGGCAGCAGCGTCGTGCAGTTCTTCTACGACCCCGTCGAGGGCGCGCCCTGGGAGACAGGCGAGGTGCCGACCTGGATCTACAACCTCGCCGACCATCCCACGGACATGCCGGCGTTTCCGGGCGGCCCGGTGCCCCGCATGAAGCCGACCCGGGAACAGAGGGCAGCGGCGGCCGAGGCGCGCGCTACGCGTGCGGAAGCGGAATCCGGCAACGCGGATGGAGGCTCGGGACGCGCGCATGAGGGATCCGGGAACGACGCCGGCGGATCCGGGAACGACGCATCGCCGGGAAATGGATCCGTCTCGTCGGCTGGACTGGACTTCCCCGGCCCGCTGACCCCATCCGGCGAACTGGCCGTCCCTCTCCTCGAGGGCATCCTGTGCGGCGTCGACACCTATCTAGACGCGGTCAACATCCCGAACGAGGGCCATGTCCCGGGCCTCCCCGAGGGCTCCGTCGTCGAAGTGCCGGCGCGCGTGGATGCAAGCGGGCTCCATCCGCGGAAAATGCAGCGGCTCCCCGAAGGAATTCTGTCGCTGCTGCGCACCCAGACCAGCATCCACCAGCTCCTCGTGGACGCCTTCGACACAGGCTCGCGGGGGACCCTTCTCCAAGCGCTGATGCTCGATCCCACGACCCATTCCTATCGTGCCGCGGTCAACCTCATCAACGAGATGTTCCGCGTGCAGGGCGATGTGCTGCCGGAGATGGAGTGGTAGCGGACGGACGATGAATCGCGACTCCGCGGGGGCGGGTTTTTCGGGGGATCTTCCGGGCGGAAGCATGGCACCGTGACCAGGCGGCGGCCTCCCTATCGGCGCAGCCTTCATCACGACGTCGCCGTGGTGCGCACCTTCAGCTACCGCTACCAGGGCGAAGTGGCGCGCGCCGTCCTCGATGCGGCGGGCATCCCCTGCGTGCTTCAGGTAGACGATTCCGGAGGCTCCGAGATCGGTATGGCGTTCGCCAACCCGGCCCGGCTCCTGGTCAGAGTCGAAGATCTCGAGCAGGCGAAGGAGCTGCTGGAGTGAGTGCCGGTGGGGACCCCGCGCACGTTCTACCGCACCGGACGGGCGTACCAGCCCCCCCACACGGCCTTCCAGCGCCGAAAGAGCGCGATGAAGAGCGGGTTGGTCCAGACCAGCGTCCTCCACAGGGGCCAGTTGTCGAAGCGGCGACTGGATGGTCTCACGCGCGGCGCACGGATCAGCCGGACCGTCCCCCGCGTCTTCCTGGCGAGCCTCCTCAGCCTGCCGTAGAAGTCGGTGTCCTCGCCGATCCAGACATCCTCCGGGTAGCCTCCCACTTCCTCGAACGCCGACCTGCGGCAGAACTGGGTGGCCCCCTGCACCAGCGGGATCACCGCGGCCAGCACCCGCCACGCCTGCAGATGCAGACGGACGAGGAGACGCCGGGGATGGTGCTCGGTGTCCACGCCCCCGCCGATGCACCGCGGATCGAGCATGGTCTCGTGGATGACGTCGAGGAGGGTGCGCGGGATGTGAACGTCCGCGTCCACGAAGACCAGCACCTCGCCCGACGCATGACGCGCCCCCGTGTTGCGCGCGCGGCCGATGCTCCGAACGGGCTCGTGAACGACGGTCGCGCCCCGGTCCCGCGCGACGGCGGCGGTGTTGTCAGTGCTGCCGTTGTCGACGACGATGGTTTCGACATCCAGGCCGGATAGCGCGCGGACGTGATCCGCAGCGGTCCGGATGGAGTCGAGCGTGGCCGGCAGCCAGGCCGCTTCGTTGTAGGCGGGGACGATCACCGAGATCATGTTGCTCTCGCCGGCAGCTCCTGCAGATCCCTCGGCCACGACTCCGGCCGACCTGACAACGTTACGGCACCGCAGTCGCGCAGGTCCAGCGTGGCGATGGCGCGGGCCGGGACGAATCAGCGAATCGGCACCCGAATCCAGATCTGATGAGTCAACACGGTGACGTCCTGGAGAGTCAGCGCGCCCCGGGGCGCGGCGATGAAGTCCGGGGACGACGGGGCCGCAACCGCCATGTCTTCCTGGACGAAGAAGTCGTCGATGCCCGGAAAGCCGGTGCCCGAGGTGATGCGGGTGCTCGAGTGCAGCTCGAAGTCGCCGGTGCGGAACTGGATCCCGAACGAGGGCGTCCACTCGGTCCACGCCTCGTCCTGATCGCGCGAAGTGACTTCGACATGGTCGTCCTGCTCCAGGTGGTAGGCGTAGGACCGCGCCTCCAGACCCAACTGGAAGCCAAACCTGTCGAAGCGCTGTGAGATCCCGGACCGCAGGACGACGTTGGAGAAGGTGAAGTGGTTCTCGATCGTCATGTCGCCGATTTCGAGGACGCCCCCGGGCGTTTCCATGCGGCTATCGGCCTCCTGCCAGGTATGGCTCCAGATGGGCTGGTAGGCGACGTCGATGCCGAAGGAGGTCGACTTCCGGTGGCGGCCGATACCGAAGCCCATTTCGTAGGCCCAGGTCGTCCCCGGGTCGCGCGGGATGTTCTGGATCTCGTAGTTGGGGATCTTGGGGTGCGATTTGTGGTTCGCGGTCAGGGTCGCGCCGATACGCCATCCTTCCGCCCCCAGCTTCCGGTCCCACTCGAAGTGCCCGCCCAGGGTGCGGGTCCTGTCCTCGTTGAGCTCCTCCCGGAACTCGAACGTGGGTTCCCAGGTGATGGTGTCCCGGGCGACGATGTCGGCGTAGTGCACCTCGTGCTCCATCGAGACCCGGTTGTGGATCACCGTGAAGCCGATGCGATCCCGGTCCCCATCACGGAAGACGCCCGCGCGCAGGTCGGTGACGGCACCCTGCTGGTCGATGCGGTCGGCACCCGCGTAGAGTTGGTCCACGCCCGTCATCATGTTCAGACCCGCGCGAAAGACGGCTAGCCCCACCGACCAGTCCGAATCGGCCAGCTTCCGCCCGATGGCCGCCCGCCCGTACAGGTTGCGCGCCGACCGTTCCGACAGGCGGTTGAACGGACCCGGCCAGAAGCCGTCGATGAACGGCCCGAAGCGGCCCCGCTCGCTACCGCTCAGCTGCTGGAGCGCGACCGATGCCCCTCCGAACCAGGCACCGTCCCGCACGAGGCCCGTGAAGGGAAACGTCTTTCCCCCGCCCCCTTCGTCGGACACACCGAAGAAAGTCGGGGCCCCGATGATGACAGGCTCGTCGATGAACACACCCTTCGCGGGGTTCGACCACAGGTCGGCGACCGAGTCGTCCACGGCGATGGTCGTGCCGGCCATCCCCAGAGTCTCCGACGGCACCGTCAGGAACTGGTCGCCGCTCGCGACCGGGACGGTGCGGATGGGGATGAGCTGGGCACTCAGTGGGGAGAAGGTCAGAAGGGAGGCAATCACGACGGCGATGGGCGCCGGGATGTGATGCTGGGGCTTGCTGGTCGTATTCTGAGACATTTTTTCGGCCACGTTCTTGATGATGGATCGGCCCGCGGGTGAGCCGCGGCGTACATCCAGAGAGCGACCGGGAGGCCCGGTTTGTGACGGATGACCGGCGCACCAGTGAAGGCAGAGCCGACAAGTCCCGGTTCGATCGCGAACCCCGTCCGTCGACGACTCGAACGACCGCGGGCGCGAGGATGTAACGGTGGGGCGTCAGAACGTGATCGCGACCCCAATGACGGGCAGGAAGGGACGCTCCGCGAGCGGGGTCAGGGAATCCGCGCGCCAGGGTTGGAAGGCGTAGAAGAGGGCGTCGCGGCGTTGCAGGGCGTTGAGTACGCGCAGGTAGGGGCGAATGCTCCAGTCATGCCCGCCCCACTGGGTGGTCAGCCGAGCGTGCAGTTCGAAGTCCAGGCGGAGGAAGTCGTCGTCCAGTCCCTCCAGAAGGGGCGAGTCGGCGGCGGCGGGAGGCGTGGCGACGGGATGGTCGGGCCCGGGAGGATCTGGCGGCGGAGGTGCGGTGGGCGCGGCCGCCTCCTGGTCCAGGCCGAAGGAGCGGAACGGAATCGCGGTATACGGCAGGCCCGCGCCGTATACAAGGCGGAATTCCCCGCGCACCGGTCCCCAGAGTTCGCTCGACACCCCGGCCGTGAGCAGGTGGCGGCCGGCGAAGTCCCGGCTGTAGCCGGAAAGGTCGCGGTCGGACCAGAACCACGAGAGTCCGTACCCGAGCCAGATCACTTCCCGCTCGCCGGCGCTGCTCAGGCGGAGATCCACCCCGGAACTGCGGATGGATTCGCCTCCGCTGGATGCCGCCGCCAGGCCCTCGTACCCCTTCCAGTACCCGTGCAGCCCGAGGCGTACCTGACCGGCCAGCAGCTGGTCGAGCGAGACGACGACGTGGTCGGCCCGGGCCACCGGGAGGAGTTGGGGCGCGGACAGGTCGGAGGACACGACCTCCTGGAGCGTGCGCTCGACCTCCACGTCCGGGGTGCGGGTGGGTTGGTGGTAGCGGCCCACCGCCACGCTCAGTAGCGCGCGCGGATCAAAGGCCCACGCGAGACGGGCTCGAGGCGCCAGGGCCAACTCGCCATCCGGGAATAAGTCGGCGCGCACGCCCGCGCGCAGCGTGACCTCCGGCGCGAGCAGGCGGACGGCGTCGACATGGACGCCGGCGGTGGAGTGGGTGGCCGTCGTGGTCGTGGTCGCGCCGGCGGCCGGAGCGCGCGCGCCGTACTCCGCCCGGATGTAGTTGTGGGACACGCCGACGACCGTGCGCGCGGCGGCACCTCCCCATTCCACCTCGGCGAGCAGGCGGGCGCGCCGGTTGGCGCCGGTCGCAAGCAGCGGGGCGGCCGCGGGCACCGAGTCAGTACTCGCCGGCTGGAGCGGGAGCGAAGCGTCGTAGTCGCTGGCGGCCGCCAAGGCGCGCACGCGGGCACCTCCGGCGGCGCCTTCGTAGCTGAGCGAGAGGGCGCGGTTCGTCCAGGTGGCATCGTCGGGCGCCGCTTCGTAGTCGAGCAGCACTGCCTCGGAGTTGCGGAAGGCCGTGACTCCGAAGCGCTGATCGTCGCCGGGTTCGTATTCCGCTGCGAGCAGGAGATCCGAGTATCCGTAGGGACGGTCGCCGCCAAGCGGTTCCGATCCGACATCGTGGAGCCCGCGCGCCGAAGCGAGGAAGCCGCCGCGCGCGCCCAGCGGTCCCTCCGCCGCGCCCGATGCGGTGAGCAGATCGAGAGCCGCCGAGGCGCGCAGCCTGTCGCGGCGGGGGGAGCGGGTGCGGAGGTCAAGGATGTGGGTCAGGCCGCCGTCGTAGCGCGCGGGGGCCCCGCCCCGGTGGAGCGCGGCAGCTCCCAGCAGCGCCGGCTCGAATCCGGGCATGAGCCCCGCCACGTGAAACGGGGTGTAGACCGGCGCGCCGTCGAGCAGGACAAGCTTCATGTCGGCGGTGGAGCCCCTCAGGTAGAGCACGTCGGTGGCGCTGGCGGGATCATTGCCGGGCAGCGCCCGCACCGCCGCGGCCAGCGCCGGGTCCCCCACCCCCGGGGTCAGGTCGAGCGCCTGGATCTCCAGTTCCGGTATGGGCCGGGGCTGGCCGGGCTCATCCCCGGCGGTGCTCCCGCCCGTCAGCCGGTCGGCCCGGACTTCCACCGGGTCGAGGCGCAGCGGCCGGCCCGTGAGCTCAAGGTCGACGCGCACGGACGCGCCCGCGGCCAGGGTGACCTCGACCGCGATCGCTTCGTAGCCGGGATGGCGCACGCGCACCGTGACCACGCCGGACCGGAGCCCGCCCAGAAGGTACCGGCCATCCTCGCCCGCCTGGACCCACCGCCGACCCGTCGGTGTCTCGACCGCCAACAGCGCGTGCGGGAGCACGCTGGTGCGCTCCCGAAAGACCCCGGTGACCGCTCCGTGCAGGGAAGCGTCCGCGCTGTCCGGGGCGGCCTGAGGGCCGGCGATGCCCGCGAGGGCGGGAATGGCCCAGGTCGCGATCACGCCGACCATACTCAATTCGGCACCTCGAACGTCGCCAAGCTCTCCTCGACGGCCACCGTGGCTGGTCCCGGCACCTCCATCCCGGTCGCGTCCACGACGAGATAGGTCGCGCCGTTCACGACAAGCGTGGCCGGCACCACCCCGTCCGGCAATTCCACCGTGACCGGGCCGGCCACGACGGCGGCCCGCACTTCCCCGCTCCCGTAGGTAAACTCGCTGCCTGGCGCCGCCAGCACCCCGACGGTCCGGCCGGCGACCCGGCGGACATCGATGACGGTGCCGGGCACGACGTTCTCCAGGCGCACGAGCACCGGTCCGTTCACGACCTCCATCCGCCCCCCGACCTGGCCGGGCGGCTCGGGCGCAGGGGAGATGGGCGTGGCCAGCGGCGACCCACCCGAGAAGGTCCGCAGGATCCACCCGTTGAACGGGCCGGGAAGCGCGGAGAGCGCCCCCGCTGCGATGAGCACCAGTACGGCCGCCCGGCCGAGCCAGCGAACCGACCAGACCGTCCCGCGCTTCGGGGTTCTCCGTCCCGCATCCCGGCGCCCGCGCGCGATGGGCACCACCCGGGCGCCGGTGCCCGCACCACCATCCGAGCGCCCGCCCCCCGCAGCGACCTCCGCGGCGACTCGCCCCGCATCGGCGTCCTGAAGCCCGCGCAACTGCCCGCGCCCGCTTACCCTTCCCGCCCGCCCTTCCATCCCCAGCGGCACGGTCAGGGCCGCCAGCGCCTGCTCCACGGCCTCGGCGCGCGACCGGGCATCGTCGAGGGCCCGCGCACAGGCACCGCACTGGTCCAGGTGGGCCAGCACCTCATCCGCGACCGGCTCCCGGTCACGCACCGCGAGAATCATCTCTTCCGTCAGATGGATCATCGTGCCGCATCCTCCCCGGACGGCCGCAGTAGCTCCAGAAAACGGCGCTCGGCCCTGGCCAGCATCGTGCCCACCGATCCGGGCGCAATGCCGACCTTCCCGGCGATCTCGCGATAGGTGAACCCCGCGTAGCGGAGCATCAGGATCTCCCGGCTTCGTTCAGGCATCCTTGCCAGCACCTCCCGTACTCGTTGCCGCTCCTGCTCGCGCTCCAGCGTCCGGTCCGCCTGCTCCGGCCGGGCTTCGTGGACTGGATTGGAGGCCAGCAGCCGCTGCCGGTTGCCCGCCACCTTTTCCCCATCGAGGATGAGGTGCCGGGCGGTCGTGAACAGCCACGCCGCGGGATCGGCGGGAGGCGCATCGGCGTCCCGCCGCCAAAGCCGCACCATCGCTTCCTGCACGATGTCCTCCGCCGCATCCGGATCTCCGCACCGGTACGTGCAGTAGCGCAGCAGCTTCGGCTTCAACTCGTCGAAGACGTCGCGAAAGGCCTCTGGCTCCACCCGAGCCCGCTCTCTGTTCTGGAGTGTTGTCGTCCAGGAAACGACCGGGACGCGGAAAATGTGACGGACCGGCCCGCCGCTCCGCGTCGTCTTACCAGCGCTTGCCCGCCACCGTGCCCCGACCGCTTGCGGAAAACCCCCGGAGGATAGAGCGTTGAGGTCGGCTCCAAGGTATCTCCGGGCGCACGCACGCGGGGCGGAAGCAGCGGTCTGGCACGGGCTGGGTGAACGAGGACGAAACGGGAAACGATGACTCTCTCTCGCACGCGGGCCGGTGACTCCCTGCCCCACCGCCTCCGCTTCGCAACGTCCGTGGCTGCGGCGGTTTTCGCGGCCCTGCTCGCCCCTTCAGCACTCCACGGCCAGACTCCGACGCCCGAGCCGGGACCTTCGGCGGACGACGCGCGCACCACGCCCATCCTCATCCCCCGCATCACCGGCCCCATCGAGCTGGACGGCATCGTGGACGAGCCGGCGTGGGACGACGTGGATCCTCTCCCCGTCACGGTGTTCAGTCCCACATACGGGGCCGCGCCCACCGAGACCACCGAGGTGCGGATCGCCCACGACGACGAATACGTCTACGTGTCCGGCCGGCTCTATGACTCCGAGCCCGAGGCCGTCCGCACCAACACCTTCTACCGCGACCGCTACAGCGGCGACGACGGACTGGCCGTCATCTTCGACAGCTACAACGACTTCGAGACCGGGGTCTGGTTCGTCACCAACCCCGCGGGAAACCGCATCGACCGCACGGTCTTCAACGACGCCCAGATCGTGCCGCGCGCCGGGATGCCGTCGAACGAGGACTGGAACTCGTACTGGGACGTCGTCACCAGCCAGAACGAGGAGGGCTGGTTCGCGGAGTTCCGCATCCCCTTCGCCACCCTCGGGTTCCAGGTCGAGGGCGACGAAGTGACGATGGGGTTCATCTTCTACCGGATCATCGCGCGCAAGAACGAGCGCCACACCTTCCCGGACATCGATCCGCGCTGGGGCGGGATCGCCTTCGCCAAGCCCTCGCAGGCACAGCGCGTCGTTCTGCGCGGTGTGCAGCAGTCCACACCCGCCTACGTGACGCCCTATGCGCTGGGCGGAGTGCGCCAGACGCCGCAACTCGTGGATGGTCCCGGTGGCCCGGAGTCCGCCTGGGAGACCGACCGGGAAGGATCCCGGGAAGCGGGGCTCGACATCAAGTACGCCCCAACGTCGAACCTGTCGCTGAACGTCACCGTGAACACGGACTTCGCGCAGGTGGAGGCGGACAGCGTCCAGGTCAATATCGAACGCTTCGAACTGTTCGTCCCCGAGAAGCGCCAGTTCTTTCAGGAGCGCTCCGCCACCTTCGACTTCAACACCGGCGGCCCCTTCAACCGCCTCTTCTACAGCCGGAAGATCGGACTCGACGCGGGCGACATCGTCAGGATCTACGGGGGTGCGCGCGCGGTGGGCCGCGTAGGGGGCACCGACTACGGGCTCCTGAACATGCAGACGGCGGCGCACGGGGAGCGTTCCTCGGAGAACATGGGCGTGCTGCGGCTGCGGCAGCAGGTGCTGAACTCCTATTCCAACGTGGGCGCGATGGTCACCAGCCGGCTGGGGAGCTACGGGGGCGACAACATTGCGTACGGGCTGGACGCATCGCTGCGGCCGACCGGCGACGAATACGCGCTCCTGCAGTGGGCGCAGACATTCGACGAGGCGACGGCGGACGCGGGCGGCCTGGAGACGGGACTGCTGAGGGCGCGCTGGGAGCGGCGCCGCGACGTGGGCTTCACCTACTCGTTCGACGCCGTCCGGGTGGGATCCGACTACAACCCGGGCCTCGGGTTCCAGCGTCGCAAGGCCTACAACTTCGTCGGCGGCGAGCTGGCGTACGGCCAGTTCCTGGACGATCCCGAGACGTTGTTCCGGTCGCAGGGCGTGAGGCTGACCGCGCGGCAGTTCACCCGCAACTCCGACCGCACCGCAGAGACCCGGCTTGTGAATCCCAGGCTCGAGGCCCAGTTCAGAAGCGGCGGGCGCGTGGATGTGGGGCTGGAGTCGCAGTACGAGAGCGTGCGCGACCCCTTCCCGATCGCCGACGTGGTGGTGCCGGCGGGCGACTACTGGTTCCACGAGGTGAAGGCGAACCTCGACCTCGGCCGCACCGCCAGCTTCCGGGGCCGGTACAGCGTATCCGCGGGAAGCTTCTACGACGGCAGCCGCGTCAGCATGTCGGTCGGGCCCGTCTGGAACCTGTCCCGCTATCTGGAGCTGGCCGCGGTGTATTCCCTGAATCGCATCGACTTCTCAGAGCGCGACATGGCCACCACCGCACACATCGCGCAGCTGAAGCTCGAGGTGGCGCTCAACACGCACTTCGCCGTGAGTGCCTACGCCCAGTACAACGGGGTCGACGACCTGACCAGCATCAACTCGCGCATCCGCTATCACTTCCGCGAAGGCACCGACCTCTGGATCGTCTACAACGAAGGGCTGCACACCGAGCGCGACGCCAACCTGATCCCGCGGACCCCGCTGTCGACGGGCCGGTCGATCTCGTTGAAGTACTCGCAGACGTTTGCGTGGTGAGGGGGCTCCTGGCGATCAGGCCGGGGAGCTGGCGGTCAACTCAAGTCCTCAGCCGCTCTCGGCCCCCAACGCCCCGGCCAGTACCACTGCCGCATGCACCGCCTCGCGGCCACTTCCGTGCGCGATCTGGCTCCGGCAACTGGTGCCGTCGGCAACTACCAGGGCGTCCTCGGATGCCGTGCGCACCGCCGGGAGCAGATCCAGCTCCGCCATCTTCATCGACAGCTCGTAGTGCTCGGCCTCGTAGCCGAAGGATCCGGCCATTCCGCAACAGCCGGACTTGATGACCTGGGGCTCGAGTCCCGGGATCCACCCGAGCACCTCGGGCGTGGCCTCGAAGGCGCCGAAGGCCTTCTGATGGCAGTGCCCATGGATGAAGGCCGAATCCGCTCGCGGGTTTTGTAGATCGAGCCGCAGACGAACCCGTTCCTCATCGCGGACGAGGAGTTCCTCCAGCAGGAGGGCGCGCCCCGCGACGTCTTCTGATTCGGCTCCCGGGAGCATGGCCGGAATCTCGTCGCGCAGGGTGAGCAGACAGGAGGGCTCGAGGCCGACTATTGTCGCGTCCCCGACACGCGCCGCCGACAGCGCGTCCAGCAGCCGTCGCGCCTCGCTTCGAGCCTCCTCCACCAGTCCGGCATTCAGATAGGTGCGGCCGCAGCAGAGTGGACGGAAACCGAGCCCTGCCCCGGCCACCTCAACCCGATATCCCCCCGCCTCCAGCACTCTCATCGCCGCGCGCGCATTCTCGGGTTCGAAGTACCGGCTGAAGGTGTCGACCAGCAGCACCACCTCGGGCTTGTCCCCGAGGGCCGGAGGATTCCGGAAGGGCCTGCTGGACCACCTTGGCAGCTCGCGCTGCCGCGCGATGCCTGTGAGCCGCTCACCCACGCCCCGGAGCAGCCGACTCCGTCCCCCGGCGTTGATCAGGGGCGCCAACCGCGCTCCGCGCGCCGCCAGCCGCGGAAGATGCGCAAGCGCGAGATCCCGCGCTCCGGCGGGATGCTTCTTCCTGTAGTGGTGCAGGAACTCGACCTTCATGCGCGCCATGTCCACGCCCGCCGGACACTCGCGCCGGCACGCCTTGCAGCCGATGCACAGGTCGAACACCTCCTTCATCTCCGGTGAGCGCATCGCGTCGGAGCCGAGCTGCCCCGTCAACGCCAGCCGCAACGCATTCGCGCGCCCGCGGGTGACGTGCTTCTCGTCGCCGGTGACGCGGTAGGAGGGGCACATGGTCCCCGGATCGGCCTTCCGGCAGGCGCCGTTGTTGTTGCACATCTCGGCGGCGCCGGCCAGCCCGCCCCATCGGCTCCAGTCGAGGGTGGTCTCGAAGGGCTTGTGGGCGTACCCGGGCCGGTAGCGCATGAGGCTGCGGTCGTCCATGCGCGGGGGGTCGACGATCTTTCCGGGATTCATGAGCCCGCGCGGATCGAAGGCCTGTTTCACCTCCGCGAAGGCCGCGGCGATGCGCCGCCCCATCAGCCCCTCGATGAACTCAGAGCGCACCAGCCCGTCGCCGTGTTCCCCGGAGTGCGATCCCCCCAGGTCGAGCACGACCTCGTGCACCTCGGAGGCGATGGCGCGCATGCGGCCCACGTCGGGCGCCCGCTTGAGGTTTAGCGACGGGCGCACGTGCAGGCACCCCACCGACGCGTGTGCGTACCAGGTGCCGTCGGCCCCGTGCCGGCCGAACACCCTGTTGACCCGCGCCCCGAACTCCGCCAGGCGCGGCAGCGGCACGGCGCAGTCCTCCATGAAGGAGACCGGCTTCACGTCGCCGGGCGACGACATGACGATGCTCAGGCCGGCCTTGCGCACACCCCAGACCCGGGCCTGGTCCGCGGCGGTGAGCGCGCGCCGCATGGGGCCAGGGTGGCCCAGGTCGCCCATCAGCTCTTCGAGCCGGTTCAGCCCCTCGTGCGCGGCCCGCTCCTCGAAGGCCGAGAACTCCACCACCAGCACCGCCCCCGGGTCGCCGGGAAAGACCCGCTCCACCACGGGGCGGAAGGTGGGGTTCGCGCATGCCAGGCGGAGCACGTTGTGGTCCATCAGCTCGACCGCGGTGGGGTCGAGGGTGACGATGTGCTGCACGGCGTCGAGGGCGCTCTCCAGGTCGGGGAAGCGGCAGATGCCCAGCAGGCGGTGCGGGGGCAGGCGGGCCAGGTCGAGCTCGAGCGAGGTGAAGAACGCGAGCGTTCCCTCGGAGCCCACCAGCAAGGGCGCCAGGTTCAGCCCGGGACGCTTCAGCCGATGCAGGTTGTAGCCGGCGACGTGGCGGAGGACCTTCGGGACGCGCCTCGCAAGCTCCTCTGCCTCCCGCGAGCGAATCTCCCACATGCGGCGGGCCAGCGCGCGAGTCGCGCGCCCCGCCTCCCCACCCGCGTACCGCCCGGCTCCCGGTGCAGCATCCTGCAGCAAACCGGCCGCCGGCGACCCGTTGCGCGACCGCCCATCCTCCCGCCATCCCTCCGGCATCTCCCCGAAGTGGAGTTCGCTCCCGTCCGCGAGGACCGCGTCGATGGCGCGCACCCGGTCGGCCATGATGCCATAGCGGATGGATCGGGCGCCGGAGCTGTTGTTGCCGGCCATGCCACCCAGCGTGGCCCGGCTGGAAGTCGCCACGTCCACCGGGAAGAAGAGTCCGTGCGGAGCCAGCCACCGGTTGAGGTCGTCAAGCACCACACCCGGTTCGACCCGCACCGTCCGCGCCTCCGCGTGCAGGCGCGAGATGGCGCCCAGATGCTTGCTGGTGTCGATCACCAGCGCCTGCCCCACGGCTTGCCCACCCTGCGATGTCCCCGCCCCGCGCGGGAGCACCGGCACCCCTTCGTGCACGGCGATCTCGATCGCGGTCCTGACGTCCTGCACGGTGCGCGGCACCACCACCCCCACCGGCTCGATCTGGTAGATGGAGGCGTCGGTGCTGTAGAGCCCGCGGCTGACCGGGTCGAAGAGCACCTCGCCCTCCAGCTCGCGCCGCAGCCGGGCGGCGAGGGAGAGGTCTCCGATGCGGGGCTGGTGGTCAGGCATGGGCGCGCTTCATTAGCTTGCAGGGTTCGTCGCCGGGGGGTCGCCGCATTCTAATCCGCGGCCCTCTCCACGTCACCCGAGAGCGCGCATGACCACACGCAGCGGCCGGCACTTCCTCCAGCTTCCCGGCCCCACCAACGTACCCGAGCGGGTCCGGCGCGCCATGGACCGGGCGGTCATCGATCACCGCGGCCCGGAGTTCGCGGAACTGACTCTGGCCGTGCTCGAGGACCTGAAGCCGGTCTTCAGGACCGACGGCACCGTGTTCGTCTTCCCCTCCTCGGCCACTGGCGCGTGGGAGGCGGCGCTCGTGAACACGCTTGCCCCGGGGGACGGCGTCCTTGCCTTCGACCGCGGCTTCTTCGCCGGCAAGTGGGCGGAGGTCGCCGACCGTCTCGGGCTCGATGTCGACCTGGTGCCGGGCGACTGGCGCGCGGGCGTCGAACCGCAACTGGTCGAGGACAGGCTCCGCCGCGACACGAACGGCCGCATCCGCGCGGTCATGGTCGTGCACAACGAAACTTCCACCGGCGTCACCACCAACATCCCCGACATCCGCGCCGCCATCGACGCCGTCGGCCATCCGGCGTACTTCATGGTCGACACGGTGTCCTCGCTCGCGTCCATCGACTTCCGCCACGACGAATGGGGCGTCGACGTGACCGTCACGGGCTCGCAGAAGGGGCTCATGCTCCCACCCGGCCTCGGGTTCACCGCCGCCAGCGAGCGGGCACTCGCCGCACGACCGGCTACCCCGCTGCCGCACTCCTACTTCAGCTGGAACGACCAGCTCGGCGCCAACGCAAGCGGCTTCTTCCCCTACACCCCCGCAACCACGCTCCTCTTCGGCCTGCGCGAGTCGCTGGCCATACTCGCCGCGGAGGGGCTCGACCATGTGTTTGCGCGCCACCGGCGCTTCGCCGAAGCTACCCGCGCCGCGGTTGCCGCATGGGACCTCGAGTGTTACAGCGCCAACCCGTGCGAGCACTCAAACTCACTAACTGCGGTTTTGCTCCCTGACGGCCACGACGCCAACGCCCTGCGCGGGGTCATCCTCGAGCGCTTCGACATGTCGCTCGGCACCGGACTCGGCAAGTTGGATGGGCGCGTGTTCCGCATCGGCCATCTGGGAGACCTGAACGAACTCACCCTCGCCGGCACGCTCGCGGGCGTGGAGATGGGGCTGCGCCTCGCGCGGGTTCCCCACAGCAGTGGAGGCGTGGATGCGGCCCTCGACCATCTCGCGATGACTCATGAGTGATATCACACCCCGGAGAGAGATGATGTCCCGGAAGCACATTCTGGCGCCCGCCCTGCTCGCCGTCTGGGCCCTGACCGCCTGCGCCCCAGGCGAGGACACCGGCCCCGTCGAGATCCGCCTGGGACATGTGGGCGCCCCCGAGTCGCTCTACGACATCGTCGCCAACGAATTCGCCGAGCGCGCCAACGACCGGCTGGGTGAGGCCGGACGCGTCATCGTCTACGGATCGAGCCAGCTCGGCGGCGACGACGTGCTGCTGCAGAAGCTCAAGCTGGGCACCGTGGAGATGTCGCTGCCATCTACGGTGATGTCGTCGGTGATCGACGGCTTCGGACTCTTCGAGATGCCGTACCTGGTGCAGGACCGGGAGCACATGAAGCGCATCGAGGAGGATGTCTTCTGGGATCACCTGGCCCCGCTGGCCGAAGCCGAGGGCTACCGCATCCTCGCGCTGTGGGAGAACGGCTTCCGGCACATCACCAACAACGAGCGTCCGATCCGCGGGCCCGAGGACCTCGCGGGCATCAAGCTGCGCACCCCGCGGGGGGTCTGGCGGGTGAAGCTCTTCCAGGCCTACGGCGCCAATCCCACGCCCATGCCCCTGGCCGAGGTCTTCGTCGCGCTCCAGACCGGGGTGATGGACGGACAGGAGAACCCGCTGGCGCAGATTGCCTCGGCCAAGCTGCACGAGGTGCAGTCCTACCTGTCGCTCACTGGGCACGTGTACACGCCCGCGTTCGTCACCGTGGGCGAAGCGCGCTGGCAGCGTTTGCCCGAGGAGGTGCGCGCCATCCTTGAAGACACCGCGCGCGAGATGCAGGAGTTCGTGTACGAAACCGCGGCGCGCATGGACGCCGAGCTCCTGGAGGAACTGCGGGCCGCCGGAATCGAGGTGAACGAGGCCGACCGCGCGCGCTTCCGCGACGCCAGCGACGCCATCTACGACGAATTCGCTGAAGACGTCGACGGCGGCGGAGAGCTGGTGCGGCGGGTGGGTGAGCTGGCGGGGTAAGGTCCCCGGAGGGATTGGTCTGGCGAGGTCGCGAAGGATTCATTATCATGATTCATGAAATACTCTCATGATAAGTCGCCCAAGCGGCGTGTTGCGGAGCCCGTCCAGGTCTATCTGCGTCCGCGCGAGATGGCACGCCTCGATCGACTGACGGCGGAGCTGGACACCACGAAGTCCGAAGTCCTGCGGCAAGGGCTGGAGGCCCTGGAACTCCAGATCTCGGATCCTGAGCACCATCCGGCGCTGAGGATCATCGGGATGGTCAGCACAACCGATGACCCAGGCATTGATGTCGCGCGCGAGCATGACGAGTATCTCGCCGCCACGGAAATCGCTTCCTGGTCAGATCATCCGGAGGAGCCGGGTAGATCGGATTCCGAGTGAAGGGCCTGTTCGTCGACACCAGCGCCTGGTACCCTCTCGCCGACCGCGCACATCCCGACAATCGTCGGCTGGCCCGGCCTCTGCGCGCGCAGATTCGAGAGGGCGCGAGAATCGTGACCACCAACGTAGTCGTCGCCGAGGCCCACGCCCTGCTGATTCGTCGGGTCGGGCGTAGAGCGGCCCTTGCCTTCCTGGAATTGGTTCGTAAGTCCCCGATCCAAGTCGAGTACATCACGCCGGAGCGCGAGGAAGCCGCGATCGGGAACTGGATCGAACGCTTCTCCGATCAGCCCTTCTCGCTCGCCGACGCCGCCAGCTTCGTGGTGATGACCGAACTGGGCATACGAGAGGCGCTCACGCTCGACCACCACTTCATGGTGGCGGGCTTCATCACGCTGCCGGCCCGCCGCTGAACCGGCTACCCCGGCAGCTTGCGGACCGGCAACCGCAGCGTCCGCGGTCGGGGAAGGTCTGGTTCCTCGCCGGGGAGAAGCCCGGGGCGGGCAGTCAGCTGCGGGATGCGGTCAGGGTCAACTTCCTGGACGGCCCGCACCAGCCGTTCGCGCACGGAATCGGGCACCATGTGCAGGTCTCCGTCTCCGAAGAAGGTGAGCGCCTTCAGGGTGAGCATCGGATTGAACCGATCGCCGAATACGGCGGTCGCGGCACCCAGTGCTTCACTCAGGCTGATGCCGCCCAGACGGAGGATGGCATCCATGTCAAGGTAGTCCTTCGCGCTGGAGCGGCTCTGGACCGCCTGGACCGTGGCGGCCGCCAGGTCCACCACGGAGGCGACCTCGACCCCGGGCGGCTCGGCGAGCTCCGGATCCTCCACACGCCTGCGCACCCCGCCACCAGCGAAGGAGACGCGTACGATGCCACCGCGATCCACGATGCAGGTGAGCACGGCGCTGCCACGACGGATGACCTCGGCATCGCGCAGGTACGGGACCTGGTCGAGGAGCCGAAGGGGGTCCAACGGCTCCGCCGACAGGAAGCTGAAGTCGTCCGGCCTGCGGTGCGCCAGCCTGAGCGCCAGCGCGGTTCCGCCGTACAGAACGAACCCCGGCGGGGTGGTCCGCAGCTCGGTCCAGAGGCGCCGCTGATGGTGCGACAGAGTATCCAGGCGCGGAAGAAACAGGCGCTGTCCCCCTTCTTGCGTCTTGTCCCGGAGGCGGATGGCCTTCGAATGTAGGATGCCACCTCCCGTGGAATCTGCAACACTACGGGTTCGGCATCCATGGCCCGAGTCGGTATCCATGGCGCGCCGCCGGATCCCCGGATAACGTGGTGACCTGTCATCCCCGCCCTGGCCAGCGGGCGAGATTCGTGGATCCTGCCCGGATGATCGCACCCAGCTTCGCTGAAGGAGCCCCTTTGACCACCCTGCCCATGACCACCCTGCGCACCCGCTTCGAGCGCCTGCTCGAGGCGGTCGTGCTGGTGCTGGTCGCGGCCCTGGCCGTGGTCGTCGTCATGGGCGTTGGCTTCCGCAAGTTCGGGGCGGCACTGGTGTGGTACGACGAGGTGGCGTCCATCCTGCTGGCCTGGCTCACCTACTATGGGGCGGCGCTGGCGGCCCTGAAGCGGGCGCACATCGGGTTCCCCAACCTGGTGCGGCGGCTCGGGCGGCCATGGCGGATCCCGGTGGTGGCCGCGGGGGAGGCGGTGGTGATCGCGTTCTTCCTGGTGGCGGCATGGGCGGGGTGGCGGGTGCTGGTCATCCTGGAGGGCTCCGGGATGGTGAGCCTGCCGTGGGTGCCCACGCGCCTGACGCAATCCGTCATCCCCATCGGCTGCGTGCTCTTTGTGATCGCGCAGCTGTTGAGCCTGCCGGAAATGCTGCGGGGTGGCGAGGACGCGGATGGGGCCGCAGACACGGACGGAGGGGCAAGCCCGGCGACGGGGCCAGTCCCGGCGGGGGGTGCCAGCGCCGGCCCCAACCGGACGCCAGCCGGAACCCCAAGCGAGGGCCGCCCGTGACCCTGCTGCTGATGTTCCTGGGGATGATCGCGCTGGTGACGATCAACGTGCCAATCGCGGTCGCCCTTGGGGTCATCGCGCTGATCGCGATGGTGGTGACCTCCGGGGCCGCGGCGATCCCCAACGCCGGACTGGTGCTCTTCACCGGGGCCACCTCCTTCCCGCTGATCGCCATCCCGCTCTTCATCCTCGCGGGCGCGATCATGAACGCCACGGGCATCTCGCGCCGCCTGATCGCCTTCGCCTCGGCGCTCTTCGGGGCCATCCGCGGCGGGCTGGCGATGGTCTCCATCTCCGCGTCCCTCTTCTTCGCCGAGATCTCCGGCTCCGCGGTGGCGGACGTGGCCGCCCTGGGGTCGATCCTGATCCCCGCGATGAAGAAACGTGGCTACTCGACGCCCTTCGCGGCCGCCGTGACCTCCTCTTCGGCAACGCTCGCGGTCATCATCCCGCCCTCCATCCCCATGATCATCTACGGGGTGATGTCGGAGAGCTCCATTGTCGAGCTGTTCGTGGCCGGCGTCATCCCCGGCGTCATCGGCGGCATCCTGCTGATGGCGGTGGCGTACGTGCTGGCGCTGCGGAATGACTTCCCGGTCGAACACGCCTTCCAGCTGCGCCGGGTGTGGACCACCTTCCGCGACGCGGGCTGGGCGCTGCTCCTTCCGGTGATCATCCTGGGCGGGATCTTCACGGGCTGGGTCACCGCCACCGAGGGGGCAGGGCTGGCGGTGGTGGCCGCGCTGGTGGTGGGCGGGCTCATCTACCGGGAAATCGACCTGGCCGCCCTCCGCTCCGCCGCCCTCGACGGGGGTGTGCAGACCGCCGTGGTCATGCTGCTGGTGGCCACCTCGGCGCTGCTTGGCGACTACCTCACCGAGGCCCAGGTACCGCAGCGGGTAGCGGACAGCATCATCGGTATCACGGAGTCGCGCTGGGCCATCCTCGCGCTGCTCAACGTGTTCTTCCTGGCGATCGGCCTCTTCCTGCACTCCGCCGCCGCCATCATCCTTGTGGTGCCCGTGGTGATGCCCCTGGTGCACGCGGCCGGCATCGACCCGGTGCACTTCGGCCTCGTGGTCACCCTCAACCTGGGGATCGGCCAGCAGACACCCCCGGTGGCGAGCGTACTGGTCACGGCCTGCTCGGTGGCCAAGGCCGACATCTGGGACGTCAGCAAGGTGAACGTCTACTTCGTGGCGGTGCTGCTGGCGGTCCTGGTGATGGTCACCTACCTGCCGGCGGTGCCGATGAGCCTGGTGGAGCTGTTCTACCGGTAGCCGACGTGCTCATGTCTGCCATTTTGTCAGGTGGGCATCGGTGAGTCTGCCCCCAAGGATGTTTCGGAAGTGTCGGGTCACGTGAATCCGCTTGGGGTGCATCCCAGTGCGCGATGTAGCATCGGTAATTGGCGGCCGCTTCCCTCCAATATTGGCCACCGTTCCCCGCGAGGCCAGGTGAACGCCCACCGCCGGTCGGGAACGCTCACGCACTGCCGTCGTCACAATTCTGTCGCCAAATCGCTCGCTCGGTGCCAGCTTTTCCACTTTTCCATGGTGTTTTCCCATATAGTCGACCGTTCCGTCCAGTCACAGGCGGAAAGTGATCATCTTATTGACGGGACCATTACCGAGGTGTTTCCCGACGGCACCTTCCGGGTCCGGCTGAAGAACGGCCACCGGATTCTCGCGTATCTCGCCGGCAAGATGCGCCAGAACTACATTCCGGGCGCTCGCGAGCACCGAGTCAAGTGCGCGCTGATCCCCTGCGACCTGTCGAAGGGCCGCATCACGTATCGGTACAAGCAGTCAGCGGGGCCGTCCGCTCGGCCCGCACGCGATGCGGACCCCGCGCTCGTGGACGAATGTGCACGCTACGGCCTTCTTCAGACCAAAGACCATTGCAAGACATACTGGACGTGCCCGAACCGCGGGCCACGGCCGAGGTTTGCATGCCCGACGGGACGGGAATCGCTCTGCGCCGCCACGGCAATCCGGACGGGCCCCGGCTCGTTCTCAGCCACGGCAATGGGCTGGCGATCGACCTCTACTATCCGTTCTGGTCGCTGCTCACCGACCGTTTCGATGTGGTTCTGTACGACTTCCGCAACCACGGATGGAATGTCCCGGGCGACCCCCGCTCTCACAACGTCGCGACCTTCGTTTCGGACAACGATCATGTCGCGCGGGGCATCGACCGGCACTTTGGCAAGAAGCCCTGGATCGGCGTGTTTCACTCCCTGTCCGCCGTAACGGCCCTGAACCAGGAGCCGCCCGGCGGCGCCGCAGCCGCCCTGGTGCTCTTCGATCCACCCATCCTGCCGCCGTCGGGAGAGCCCCTGGAGATCGACGCCCGATGGCAGAAAATGCGAATAGCCGCCCGGCTCCGCCCGGAGCGCTACGGGAGCCGCAGGCAGTTCGCGGACATGATGACCCGGTCCCCCATGTTCGCGCGGCTGCGCCCCGGCGTGGCGGACCTCGCCTCCCGGGTGCTGCTCCGTCCGGCACGCGAAGGAGACGGCTACCAGCTTCGCTGCCCGCCTGAATACGAGGCGCAAATCTTCGAGTACATCTTCGCGTACAACTTCACGCCCGATCCCGCGAAGATCGGTTGTCCGGTCCAGGTGATCGGAGGGGATCCGACGCTCGCCTTTTCGTTCTTCCCCAGCCTGGACGTCAGCGGACTGGTTTCGTTCCACTACGACTTTGTGCCCGGGGCCACGCACTACCTGCAGCTTGAGAACCCGGAGGAATGCGTCTCCACCATGGTGGAGTTTCTCGAACGCCAGGGACTCGTCGAGGCGGCCGGCATCCGGCCACAGTGATGGCAATGGACCATATCGACTGGCAACTTGGGCGGTTTCAGGACGGCGCCGACGCTCCGGCCATCGTCTGGCACGATCGCCCGCATGCCTACGCGGAGCTCGCCGACCGCTACCGGGAGTGGCTCGGACGGCTGCTTCAGGCAGGCGTGCGGCGAGGAGACTCCGTGGCGGTGGTCAGCGACTTCTCGCCGGGGGCGGTCGCGTGCCTGCTGGCCCTGCTGAAGATGCGCTGCATTCTGGTGCCGCTCTCCTGGGAAGCGCGTGACCAGCACCGGGAGTTCTTCCGCATCGGCGAGTTGGACTACCGAGTAGAGATCGATGGCCGCGACGAGGGTACGGTGATCCGGATGGAACACCGACGCAACCACCCTCTCATGCAACAACTGCGGGAGGCGGACAAGGCGGGCCTGGTGCTCTTCAGCTCCGGCTCCACCGGCAAGCCGAAGGCGATCCTGCACAGCCTCCCGGAGCTCCTCAACAAGTTCCGTACGCCCCGACACTGCTACCGGACCCTCACCTTTCTCCTCTTCGATCACATCGGTGGCTTCAACACGCTCTTCTATACCCTGGCCAACCTGGGATGCATCGTCGTGGCGGACGACCGAAGCGTGAGCAGCGTATGCGCGGTCATCGAGAAGCACCGGGTGGAACTGCTTCCCACCTCGCCGTCGTTTCTCAACCTGCTGCTCCTGTCGGGGGCCGTCGATTCGTACGACCTCTCGTCCCTAAGGCTGATCACCTACGGCACCGAAGTGATGCCGGAACGCACGCTGAGAATGGCAAACGAAGCGTTCCCCGGCGTCCGCTTCCTGCAGACCTATGGCCTCAGCGAACTCGGCATTCTGCGTTCGAAGTCGGAATCCGACACCTCGCTGCGGGTCAGGATCGGGGGAGAAGACTACCAGACCAGGGTCGTGGACGGCAGGCTGCTGATCCGGGCACGGTCGTCGATGCTGGGATACCTGAACGCACCCTCTCCCTTCGACGAGGACGGGTGGTTCGACACCGGGGATTCGGTCGTTGCGGAAGACGGTTATCTGAGGATCCTGGGGCGGGAATCGGACATCATCAACGTCGGAGGCCAGAAGGTGTATCCCGCCGAGGTCGAGCAGGTGATCGCCGAGATGAGCGGTGTCATCGATGTCTCCGTGAAGGGCGAGGGGCATTTGCTGATGGGGCAGATCGTTGCCGCCACCGTGCAGATGGCCGAGCCGGTCTCCTCCGTGGGCATGCGGAAGCGGATCGCCCGGCACTGCCGGGGCCGCCTGCAGCCCTTCATGATCCCGGCGAAGGTCAGGGTGGTCACCGACGAACAGGTGAACTACCGCTTCAAGAAGATCCGGCGATGAAGACGAAGGCGCGCAACCCGGTGATCGTGGTGGGCGGCGGGCCCGCCGGCAGCGTGGCGGCGCTCTGCCTCAGGAAGCTGGGGCGCGACGTGGTCGTGTTCGAGCGGGAGAAGTTCCCCCGCTACCGGCTCGGCGAATCGCTTCTGCCCGGCACCATGTCGATTCTGAACCGACTCGGCGTGATGGACCGGGTCGAGGCGGCGAATTTCGTCAGGAAGAGTGCCGCGACCTTTATCTGGGGTCCCGAGCAGGCGCCGTGGACCTTTACCTTCGCCACCCCCAGGACCGCGCCCTGGGTCTACGACCACGCGTATCAGGTGACTCGAGCCGAATACGATCAGATTCTGCTGGACGCCGCCCGCGAGCGCGGCGCCGATGTCAGAGAGGAACACGAGGTAACCGACATCCGGGTGGGTGCGGACGGCGGCCCGGTCTCGGTAGCCTGGCGCAACAACGGATCGACCGGTGCCCTGGAGGGCGACTTCGTGATCGATGCTTCCGGAACGCGGGGAATCGTAGCCCGGAAGCTGGGCCTGCGCCGATTCGACCGCTACTTCCAGAACCTGGCCGTGTGGTCCTACTTCAGGGGCGGCAAGCGGTTCGGCGGCGATCTGGAAGGGAACATCTTCTCGGTCACCTGCCAGGAGGGGTGGATCTGGATCATCCCGCTCAAGGACGACATCTACAGCGTGGGCGTCGTCAGCGACAAGGCCAGCAGCGCGCGCATGCGCGAGATCGGCATCGAGGCGTTCTACCGCGAAAGCCTCGCCAGGTGTCGGCTTGCGCGGGACGTCCTGAATGGGGCCGAACGCTGCGACAAGGTGCGGGTGATCCGCGACTGGGCCTACGACGCATCGTCGGTGGCGATGGGGCGCGCGTTCCTGTGCGGCGACTCGGCCTGCTTCATCGACCCGCTCTTCTCGCAGGGGGTGCACCTGGCGACCTATTCGGCCATGCTGGCATCCGCGGGGATCGATCATCTCTATCGGCGTCCCGGCGACGCCGACGAGATTCGAACCTGGTACGAAAAATCCTACCGCGAGGCCTACAACCGCTATCACGAGTTCCTGGCCGCGTTCTATTCCGCCAATTCCGAGCTGCCTTCCGACTTCTGGCGGAGTCGCCAGATCGCGGGGGCGGCGGACCGCCGATTCGCCGGCAAGGAATGGTTCACGGCGCTCGCCGGCCAGCATGTGGAGGGCCAGGCCGAAGGCGTCGAGGAGCTCGAAGAGCGAGCCTCGACCCTGGCTCATCTCTGGCAGCACAACCGGAACCAGATCGACGACAAGTTCGACGAAACCGAACTCTCCTTGCGCCGGCTGCGATGGGCCAGCCGGATGATGCACGACTTCCGGCGGATGAATCGAATCACCTGGGTGTCGAACGAGGTGCGACTTGTCCCCTCCTTCAAGGTGCATCCGACTTCGTTCAGGCTGGAGCGGCAGTTCTTCCTCGGCGACGAGCACGGCCGGACCATGACGGCGTACCCGCTTTCCGAAGATCACCGGGAGCTGTTCGAGAGCCTGAAGAACCACTCGCTCAGCTACCGCCAGCTGGCCGGGCGGCTGAAAGCGCTCGGTGGCCCGGGAACGCCGATTCAGATTATCGGACGGCTTACGGAGATGGGGTTCCTGCAGGGCTCGGACAGCAACGGCGAGCCGGTGAAGATTCGGGCGGCGCTGCGTTTCGGGGGTGTGGGCGCGGAAGACGATATCTCATGAAGCCGGTTTCCCGGCAGAGGGGCCCATGCGGAGAGCGGATTTGATCCGGATGATGGTTGGCATGCTTGGAGAGGCTCTCGAAGACGAGGGCTCCCACAACCCGGGGCAGGCCAGCGCGACGTCCCCGCTGCTGGGGCAGGATGCCGTCCTTTCCTCGATGGGTCTGGTCACGCTCATCACCGACGCCGAGTCGGTGCTGGCGGATGAGCACGGCGTCGAGGTGACGCTCGTCAGCGAGGATGCCTTCTCCCGCCGGCAAAGTCCATTCCGCACGGTGGAGGCGCTCGCCGACTACGTCCTGGAGTTGGCCGGCCTGGCGCGGGGCGGGGATCGCGAGCCGGATGGAACCACCTCGTCGCATGGCTGACCGGGGCAGCAGGGTCGCCCTGGTGACTGGTGCCCGAAAGGGCATCGGCAGGGCGCTGGCCGAACATCTGCTCGGGAGCGGCTACCAGGTCTTCGGCTGTAGCCGCGGGGATGCGGACTGGGAGGCGGAAGGCTTCCTCCACGTTCGGGCCGACGTGTCGGTCGAGGCCAGCGTCACAGCGCTCTTCCGTAACATCAGGCAGCGCGCCGGAAGGCTGGACGTGGTGGTCAACAACGCGGCGGTGACCTCCATGAACCACCTGTTGCTCACGCCCGCATCCTCCGTCGAAAAGATGCTGAGCGTCAATGTGACCGGGACGTTTCTGGTGAGCCGGGAAGCGGCCCGGCTGATGCGGAAGCAGAGGTATGGACGCATCGTCAACGTCAGCTCGGTGGCGGTTCCCCTGCGTCTGGCGGGTCAGGCCGGGTATGTCGCGTCCAAGGCGTCGGTGGAAAGCCTGTCGCAGGTGATGGCCCGGGAACTGGCCGAATTCGGCATCACCGTGAATGTGATCGGGCC
>VXNP01000010.1 GCA_009840525.1 Gammaproteobacteria bacterium | reverse complement strand
GGGCAGGTAGCTTGACGAACGATGCCAAGAGGGTGCTTAGTCGTTGGTGCGACGGATCGCGCTTCGGCCTCCGCGGTGTGGCCGACCTGCTGGATTGCAGCCACCGGCGCGCCAAGCTCACCATCGACCAGTTGATCGACTCGGGCTGGGCCATGAAGGTCGACCGCAAGCGCGAACTCTATCGCCTCAGCAGCCGGGGGTGCGACCTCGGGCAGGGGGTCGACGCGCATGCAACCTCGCTTTGAGCCGCCAAGGAGTTTCGAGATCGAGGAGACGGAGGATCCATCCATTCTCGATCCAGCGGCGTCCCATGGCGTAGCAGGTATTCCCGCTCATTTCTACATATCCCAAGTGGTACATCGCCGCCAGGAAGTGACGTAAAATATTGATATATCGTAGTTTACAAATTACCACGTAGTTCCGGCGGGATCGGGCCCGTCAACTGGTTGCCGTACAGAGTCAGCCGCCGCAGGTGCGTCAGATCCCCGACCTCGGGCGGGAGCGTTCCCGACAGGTTGTTGCCGGACAGCGACAGCCCGGTGACGAAGCCGGCCGAGTTCGTCGACACCCCCCTCCAGTTCCTGATGCTCTCCGGCGTGTGCCAGTTCGTCCTGTCGCGCCAGCGCGTTCCCCCGGTCGCGCTGTAGAGGGCGATGAGCGTGGCCCGGTCGGCCGTATCGGTCTGCTCAACCTCGCGCAGGGCTGTGATTGCCGGGTCTTCCTCCGAGCAGACGGCCAGCAGGAGCGTGCAGAGGCCCACTGTCCAGACGCGCGATCTCCCTCGTGTCATGCCGCCTCCGTGATCGTCACCTCCGCAGCCGCACCGCCTCCCTGAGCCCGCGCGTCATGCTGACCTCCAGGTCGGCCTTGCCCCTGAGCGCGTCCGGCAGCGCCCCTTCCCAGTCCCGCAGAATCGCGCGCAGGCGTCCTGTCCCGGGCTCGGAGACCACGGTGACCCGGTGCTCGTCGGCCCGGTCCACGTACGCCTCGCCCTCCGGCCCCGTCAGCGTGATGCGTTCGAGCGCTTCCTCCCAGTCGGCTTCGATCGGCACCGTGAAGAAGAAGTGCCTGCCGCCGTGCCCGTCCTCGCCGGGCGTGAAGTCCAGCGAGAACAGGGTCCCGCCGTCGGCGGCGGTCCCGAGAATGCGGTACGGACCCCGCACATCGGGCGGCCTTGGCACCGTGCGCATCGGGAACGCCGGATCGATCCACAGCTCGCCATCCACCATGCCGCCCCAGAGCACGAGCATTTCGGAGGCAGTGCCCGCCGCGGCTACCCCTGCGCTCGCGGTGCCCGCCGCCAGTTGTGCGCGATGGTCGATCACTTTCTCGAAATAGTAGTCGCTGAGCCACGGCAGCGTGCGGCAGTAGGTCATGATGTCCTGGCCGCGGTCGGGAGGGATGGTGGATCCGTTGCGGAAGTCGTATCCCCACACGCCGATGCTTCCGTTCGGATACGGGTAGGCTGGATCGACGCCGCTGGGATCGCCGCACGGGGCGTGCCTGAGCGAGAGGTTGTGGCCTACTTCGTGCGCCAGCGTGGTCGATCTCGGCACGCCGACGCTGACCCAGCCGGGGAGCTGTCCCCTACCGGCGTTGGATCCCAGGTTGGCGGCGACCCCGTAGTAGTAGCCCGTGCCGCCTTCCGATGCCCGCAGCGCCTCGAGTTCCCCGAACAGCGAGACCTGCCCGGCCGAGGAGGTGAGATCCAGCGAGGTGTGATAGGCCTCGTGCCGCCTGACGTTGAACTCGGCGAACGGGAACGCGTGCCTGAGCAATCCGGCCTCCGGACTGTCGGCGGAGATGCCGCGCACCCACGCCAGAACCGACGTGTCCGGCTCCTCAGCCGTGATGACCGGAACCAGCGTGAGCTGCATCGAGGGCACCTCCACCACGCTCAGCGCGTCGGATCCCTCGTCCGGGAACCGGGTCCTGCTTTCGGCGGTGAGGGGCAGGGTCGCCTCAGGGTCCACCTCCACGACCATCTCGATGCCCGGGGTGACTGCCTCAGCAGGGATCACCGCGTTGTACGAGAGTTCAAGGTCGCCCTCGTCCGCTTCGGCAGGGATCTGGTTGGCGGCGCGGGTCATGACCGCGCGGTGGACCTCGTCCCCCTCCGGACCCGTGAAGACCGCCACGACCTCGGGCTCGAAGAACCCGCGCGGCTCCTCGGCCGTGACGAACGCCCTCAGCAGCGCGTCGCGGTTGGCCACCAGGCGCACGCTCCCCGACGGGGCCTGCACCGACTGGGTGAGGTAGACCACGGGCAGAGATATCGTGACCTGATCCGGGTTGTCACAGACGGCGCCGGCGGTCTGCTCGATCGCGGCGTACCACGCCTGAAAGTCCGGCGCGGGAGATGCGCACAGGCCGGTGTCGTCGTGGAGCAGCACGCGAACCCGTTCCAGCCCCCGGAGGCCGAACGGCAGTGCCCCCTCCAGCCCCGGATTCCGGTCCAGCCGCAGTTCGGCAAGCTCGTGCAACCCGGCGAAGGAGCCTGGAAACGCACCGGACAGGTCGTTTTCGGCAAGGTCCACGACCCTCAGTTCAGTGAGGTTGGCGATCTCCGCGGGGACCGGACCGGACAAGGCGTTGGCAGGCAGCGTCAATCCCACGACGCGTCCGTCCCCGGTGGACACGCCGTGCCAGTCGCCCAAGGGAGCGTCCGTCCCCCATGCCGCGCGGTTCACCCAGGATGATCCCCCGGTCACGTCGTGCAGGTCGGTGAGAGCAAACCGTTCCACCCGCGCGACATCGCAATCCGTCCGGCTGCCGTCCGGTATCTTCCCCAGCCACTCCTGGAACTCGTCATCGATCTGGGCGCACAGGTCGGTGGCCCCGTACGACAAGGTCTGCAGGAACTCGAGGCCGATCATGCTCCGCGGCAGCAGACCGGTCAGGCCCTCGTTCCCCTCGAGCTCAACTCGGGCCAGGGCCCGGGGTCTGCCCAGATTGCGCGGCAGCGCGCCGCTCAACTCGTTGTCCGCGGCCCGCAGGTCCTCGAGCGCCGCGAGGTCCGCGAGCTCCTTGATCAACGGGCCCGTCAGGCCGTTGTCGTGAATCCAGAGCGTCTCCAGTTCCGACAGATTGCCCAGCGAGACTGGGATTCCGCCGGTGAGCTGGTTCTGGTAGAGATAGAGCCCTTCCAGGGTGGTCAGGCTTCCCAGTTCGGGGGGAACGGTCCCCGTGAGGTTGTTGCGCGAAACCGACAGAATCCGGATCGAGCTCAACTTCGCCAGCTCGGGCGGAATCGTGCCCGTCAACTGGTTACGGCTCAGGCTCATGTAGGTGAGACTCACCAGGTTCCCCAGTTCAGGCGGCACCGGACCCGTGAGCTGGTTCAACGCCAGGAGCAGCCTCCGCAGGGAGGCCAGGTTCCCCAGTTCCAGGGGAATGGGGCCGGTCAGCTCGTTGCGGTGAAGCAGCAGGGAGTCGAGGCGCGGCAGGCGTCCGAGTTCGGAGGGGATCGTCCCGCTCAGGCTGTTGCGTCCCAGATCGAGCATGGTCAACTGGCTCAGCCGGCCCAGCTCCGGCGGGATCGTTCCCGTCAGCTCGTTGGCACCCAGAACCAGACGTCTCAGTTGAGGCAGATCCCCGAGTTCCGGCGGAATCGGGCCCGTCAACTCGTTGTCTTCGAGATCCATTTGTGTCAGTTGGGTCAGATTCCCGATTTCGGGCGGGATCGTTCCGGACAGGTTGTTGTCGGAGAGCACCAGCCCGGTGACGAAGCCGCGCGAGCTGGTCGACACCCCCTGCCAGCTCCGGATGCTTCCGGCGGTGTTCCAGTTCCCTTGCCGATGCCAGTGCGTCCCGCCCGTCGCGTTGTAGAGGGCCATGAGCGCGGCCCGTTCCGCCGCATAGGGTTCGCGGAGAGGCGGTGGAGGAGGAGCGGGTGGGGCGGTGGTCGCCGGGTCGTCCCAGCAGACTGCCAGGAGCACGGAAAGGCCCGCTGCCCAGACGCGTGATCTCCGACGTGGCATGCTGTCTCCTTGAGGGCCGGGTCCATTGCACGAATGATGAAGAGGTTCCGCCGATTCGTGCTACACCGCTCGCGATCTTCGGGGTCGCGGGGCGTTCGAGGCGCCGTACCGGTCCGGAACCATTGCCCCCCGGTTGCTCGCGCGGATTCATGCCGGGGTTGCTAGCTTTGCGTGGATGAAGGTAGGAAGAGTCCCGTCTGCCCCGGGTCCGGACGCGCAGCATGCTCGATGATCGGCTGACCGAACAGCGCAATCCACGCTCGCGTGGCGTCGACCGGCTGTCGGCCGCGGAGATCGTGGCGCTCATCAATGACGAGGACCGCACCGTGGCCGCGGCCGTCGGGGAGGAGGCTGCCGGCATCGCCCGCGCAATGGAGTTGGCGCGCGACGCGTTCTGCCGCGGCGGCCGGCTGATCTACGTCGGCGCGGGAACCTCCGGACGGCTGGGGGTGCTCGACGCGGCCGAGATGCCACCGACGTACCGGACCGATCCGTCGATGGTGGTCGGCGTGATCGCGGGGGGGTACGACGCGCTGGTGCGCGCGCGCGAGGGGGCCGAGGACGACCCGCGCGACGGTGCCCGGGAGATGGACCGCCTCTCGGTGGGCGCCCACGATTTCGTGCTCGGCATCGCCACCTCCGGCACCACGCCCTTCGTGCACGGTGCATCGCGGCGCGCGCGCGAGCGGGGCGCCCGCACCGGATTCCTGCTTTGTACGCCCCCGTCCGCGGAGCTCCTCGCCACCCACGACGTGGTCATCGCTCCCCTGGTCGGTCCCGAGGTGATCACGGGCTCGACGCGCATGAAAGCAGGCACGGCCACCAAGCTGGTCCTGAACACCATCACGACCGGCGCCATGGTCCTCATGGGCAAGGTCTACGGCAACCTCATGGTCGACCTGCAGGTCACCTGCCGGAAGCTCCAGGACCGGGGAGAGCGCATCCTGATGACCACGGTGGGGCTGGAGCGCGAACCGGCCCGGGCGCTGCTGCAGGAGGCCGGCGGGCACGTCAAGACGGCCATCGTGATGGCTCGCCGCGGGATCGACGCGGAGGAGGCGCGCGTCCTGCTCGAGGAGAGCGGGGGCCGGGTGGCGGATGTCTCCGGCGGCGCCGGATGACCGCGGCGGCATCCCGAAGCGGGTTCGGCCGGACGCCCGGCGGACCGCCCTCTTCCACGTGACGCGCGGGCCATGAAGGTTCTCGGAATGATGTCGGGCACGTCGCTCGACGGTGTCGACGCCGCCCTGCTGGAGGTGGGCGGGACGACCCCCGGGACGTTCTCGTGGCGATTGCTGGGATTCCACAGCGAGAGCTACCGGCCGGAGGAGCGGGACTCGATCCGCCGCGCGATCGAGGGGGGCGGGCCGGCCGATCTGGCCCGCCTGCACGCGGCCTTGGGGGAGCGCTTCGCGCGCTGTGCGCTCACGGGGTGCGCGCGCGCCGGGGTGGATCCGGGATCGGTCGCGGCGATCGGTTCGCACGGACAGACGGTGTGGCACGACCCCCCGTCCGGGGACGCCCGCGGCGCTACCCTCCAGTTGGGGGATCCCGCGACCATCGCGGAGATCACCGGCATACCGGTGGTGAGCGACTTCCGGACCCGCGACGTGGCAGCCGGTGGGCACGGCGCACCCCTCGTGCCCTGGCCGGACCGCCTGCTCTTCTCCGCGCCCGACCGGCCGCGCGCCCTCCAGAATCTGGGCGGGATGGCCAACGTGACCTGGCTCCCCGCAGCCTCGGACGGCCAACCCGTCCTGGCCTTCGATACGGGCCCGGGCGTCGCGCTCATCGACACCGCTGCGGAACTCGCCACGGACGGCCGCCGGACGTTCGACGCGGACGGTGAGCTGGCGGCGGCCGGCGAAGTGGACAACGACCTGCTGGCGCAGCTCCTTCAGCACCCGTTCCTGCATCGCCCGCCGCCCAAGTCGACCGGGCGCGAAGTGTTCGGCAGCGCGTTCGTCGAGAGGCTCGTGGAACGCGTGGTACCACGCACGAAACGCGACTGGGCCGGCCTGGTCGCGACGCTTACGGCCTTCACCGCCGCCTCGGTCGCCGACGCCTGTCGCCGCTGGGTGCTTCCACGGGGCGCGAGCGAAGTCCTGCTGGCGGGCGGCGGTGCCCTGAACCCGGTCCTGGCGGCGATGATCTCCGACCGGCTGGCCCCCGTCCCGGTGCGCGACCTGTCCGTACTGGGTCTCGAACCGGAAGCGCGCGAAGCCGCCTGCTTCGCGGTGCTGGCGTGGGCGCACCTGCGCGGCCTGCCGGCCAATTCGCCGGCCTCCACGGGGGCTTCGGGGCGCCGGGTTCTGGGGTCCCTCACCCCCGGTGGAGCGTGAAGGCGACGGGCGCTCGCAGCCCGTGGTCCGCTACGCGGATCCCGGAGTCCTCCGCCCGTAGAGGAGCACGAACGCGGTCGCGAACGCCGCGTGTTCGAGGAGTCCGCCATTGCGGCCACGCTCGGGCGCGAGGGCGGAGAGGGTGCGGACCGTCCCCGGTGCGATGGGACGGATGACGCGCGGGAGCCCTCCCCCGGGAGCTGCGGCATGCCTCGCCACGCTGCACAACCCGATCTGCACCAGGCGGCCAGCGGGCAGATGGCGGCTCAGGACCGCCAGGGCCAATCCCTCGACCGCGCCCTGCGCCAACTCGAGGCCAAGCCCGGCCTCATCCCCGGATGCCGCATCGGGAGCGAGCAGCCTTGCGAGCGAGCGCGCAGCGAGCGCCGCTCCAGCACCCGCCAGGGCGGCGCGCGGAAAGTCCTCACGCGGCGACGAGCGATCGGCCCGCGCAACCACGACCCGCCGGGCCAGCCCGCCGGCCTGGTCGAGCAGGTTTCTCCCGAGGAGGGAAGAAGCGATCTTGTCTGTGGCGGAGGGCGTGCTCCCGTTTCCGGACCGGAAGGGCGGACGGCGCCGGCCGGATGCCCCGCCGCTCCCGGCCACCCGGCCCAGGCGCGCGGTCTCCCATGCGTAGCCCAGCCGGTACCAGATACTTGCCCTGGTCTGCATGATTCGATGACAACCCTCGTCTGCTTTGGCCCCGACAACATTGACGGGCGCGACAGGCCCCTGACAAGGCTGCTTCTCCTGCTGCTGCTCATCGGGGGCGTGCTCCCGGCCACCGTCCCCGCCTACGGCCAGGTGCCCCCCGACGAGGACTGGCGCACGCTCGACACCGAGCATTTCCGGATCACCTTTCCCGAAGCCCTCCATCCCCTGGCGACGCGCCTGGCCGACCGGGCGGAGCGGGCCTACGGGCAACTGGCGTCATCCTTCAGCGCGCCGCCGCCGGGCGCCATCGACATCGTGCTCACCGACCACGCCGACTACTCCAACGGGTTCGCCAACGTGGTCCCCGGCAACCGCATCACGCTCTTTGCCCGCCCGCCCGCGGACGCGGGGTCCCTCAACTATTTCGACGAGTGGATCGAGCTGGTGGTCACGCACGAGCTGGTGCACATCTTTCACCTGGATCCCGCGGGTGGCGTGGGCGGCATCCTGCGCGCGGTCCTGGGCCGCTACCCCGCCACCTGGCCCTTTTTTCCCGGACGCGCCACGCCCACCTGGCTGACCGAAGGGATCGCCACCTACTACGAGTCGACGCTGACGAACGCCGGCCGTGTCCACGGCACCTGGCAGGACATGGTGCTGCGCACCGGCGTTCTCGAGAACGACCTCGAGTCGCTGTCGCTGGTCTCCGGCCGAAGCCCCGTGTGGCCGGCCGGGCTTCGCCCCTATGTCTACGGCTCCGAGTTCTTCCACTACCTGATGGAACGCACCGACACTACGGGCATGCGGCAGCTCGTGGAGGAAGTGGCGGGCCAACTGGTTCCCTATCGGATCGACGCCGCGGCGCGTTCGGCCTTCGGCATCTCGTTCTCTCAGGCGTGGGACGAGTGGCGCGCGTCGCTCTCCTTCAGGTACAGCGGCCTCGCCGGCTCCCTCGCCGCACTGCAGCCGCTCACCACCGGCGAAGCGCTCACCCGCGGGGCGCGTCAGGCGCTCTATCCACAGGTTTCTCCAGACGGCCGGCGCCTCGCCTTCGCGCTCTCGGACGGTCGCTCGGATGCGCATCTGCGCCTGCTCGGCCTGGATGGTGGCGCGGAGCGCCGGTTCACCCGCACCAATGGCCTGTCCAGCTTCTCGTGGACGCCCGACGGCGGGATGGTCTTCGCCCAGTTCGAGCTGGCGGACCGCTACCGGCTTTACAACGATCTCTACCGGGCTGACGCGGACGGCCGCGTGGCCCGCGTCACCCGCGGTGGACGACTGGCCTTTCCGGATGCGCATCCGAGCGGTGAACGCGTCGTGGCGGTGCAGGAGGGAGAGGGCACCAACCGGCTGGTTCTGGTGGACCTGGCCACCGGGGACATCACGGCGTTGACCGAGGCGGTTCCCGCCGTCCACTGGGCCTTTCCGCGCTGGTCGCCGGACGGGTCCCGCATCGCCGTATCGCAGTGGCGTACAGGCGGCCGCTTCGACGTCGTGATCCTCGATGCGGCCGGCGCGCTGATCGCAAGAGTGACCGACGACCGCGCCGTTGACGCGAGTCCCGCCTGGTCCCCCGACGGGCGCACCCTGCTGTGGTCCTCCGACCGCACCGGCATCCCCAACCTCTTCGCGGCTTCTATCGAGGGGGACGGGCATCCGGGGCCCGTGCGCCAGGTCACCAACATGCTTACCGGGGCCGCCCATCCGGCCATCGATCCGGCGGGCGAGTGGATCTACTACTCCGCCTACCACCACGACGGCTGGGACATCGAGCGCATCCCCTACGCTCCGGGCGAGTGGTTCGAACCCTTCGCGGACGACCCCCGCTTCCTGCTTGGCGCGGATCGTTCCCCGGACCGCTTTCAGGCCGCGGTCGAGGCCGAGAGCAGGCCATACCGGGCCTTCCGCTCACTCCTCCCGACCTACTGGCAGCCGCTCTACTCCGCGGCTCGAAGGATCCGGGAGCGGGATGTCATCGGCCCGGGCTTCGGATTCTCGACCTCCGGCCGGGATCTGGTCAACCGGCACGCCTTCCGGGCCTGGGGCCGCCTGATTCCCGAGAAGCGTCGCGGGGAGGGCCGCTTCGGCTACACCGCCCGAGGGCTGGGGAACCCGGTGGTGACGTTCTCGCTGGGCCAGCTCTACGATCCCGCGGGCCTCACCCTGGGAGAGCGACAGAACGGGGATGTGGACACTCTCTACGTGGTGGACCGGGAACGACGCATGCAGGTGAGCGTGGATCTTCAGCGGGCCCGCTTTCGCAACCGCATCGGCCTCACCCTGGAGGCCAGCCACAACTGGGTGTCCTCCGAACTCCTGGACGCGACGCTGAAACCCTCCACCCTCTTCCGGCTCAACCGTCCCACGCGGCGCGTCGGGGAGGTATCCGCAACGCTCGGCTTCAACACCGCCCGCTCGCACGCCATGTCCATGACCCTTGCAGACGGCGTCTCGGGAGCCGTTCGGGGCCGGGTCTCGCGCGTGCTCGATCTCCCCGAGGAACTCGCCGGCGACCGCGCCGCCGACAGAGGGTTCGAGGAAGTCACCGGCCGCCTGTCGCTCTACCGGGCGCTCGGCAACCTCGGATTCGCGCAGCAGGTGTTCGCCCTGCGCGCGAGCGGCGGGATCGCGCGCGGGCCGGGTGCCGACGGCTTTCATTTCGAGGTGGGCGACGCCGCCGGCACGCGCGAGCGGATCACCGGTTTCGGTATCTTCGGGGGCTCGCCGCGCCTCTTTCCCGTGCGGGGCTACTCCGCCGCCTCCCGCCGCGGGCGCATCGCGTGGTCGGCGTCGGCCGAATACCGGCTTCCGCTCTCCATCATTCGCCGGGGCCTCGGGGCCTGGCCCCTGTACTTCGACCGGGCCGGCGCAAGCCTGTTTGCCGACGTGGGCAACGCCTGGGGCCCGGAAGGCGAGCGGGATCCCTCCGCGAGCCCGAAGCGCGCCGCCCTCGCCTCCGTCGGCCTGGAGGTTACGGTGAACACGCTGCCCTTCTGGACGCTCTCCACCGACGTGCGGGCCGGTGTGGCGTTTCCTCTCAGGGCTGTAGACGATCCGCCCGGGGCAGGATTCGGCCTGCGCGCGGGACGGCTTTATCTCCGCTTGGGATCGGCATTCTAGCAGCCTCGCACGACGATCAGATCTCCTCTTGCGCGTCCGGAACGAGGCACCTATGGTGTAGGTTGCACCCGACATACGGCACCCCGGAGACATCGACGCCACTAGATACGGTGTTTTGCGGGGTGTCGAACAGTTTCCACAAGCCCACACCTTGGCTGGCGTGCTTTCCGTTTGTTTTGCACGGAGGTGGGGGCTGTTTCCACTCTTTTTTCCACATCTCTACTGCGATGGAAGGCAGCATGTCCGCCCAACGACCCGCATCTCCAGACGCTCCGCCGGCGCACGACGTGCCGCCGGCAGACCTCCCGCGCGCGACGCTTTCCGACAACGCGCGCATCGTTCTCGGGCTCCGCTATCTGAAGAAGAACGAAAAGGGCGAGCCCGTCGAGGAGCCCGAGACCATGTTCTGGAGGGTCGCGCGCGTGATCGCCGAGGAGGACCGCCGCCATGGCGCAACGGATGCGGTGATCGACGAGGTCGCGCGCCAGTTCTACGACCTCATGGCGACGGGCACGTTCGAGCCCAACTCCCCCACGCTGATGAACGCGGGGCGGCCGCTCGGACAGCTCTCCGCGTGCTTCGTGCTTCCCGTTGACGATGCCCTCTCCAACGGCGAGTGCGGCATCTACGACACCCTCAAGAGCATGGCGCTGGTCCACCAGTCGGGAGGGGGCACGGGGTTCTCGTTCTCCCGCCTGCGCACCGAGGGCGACACGGTGCGCTCCACCATGGGGGTGGCTTCGGGCCCGGTGTCCTTCATGCGGCTGTACGACTCCTCCACCGAGGTCGTGAAGCAGGGCGGCACGCGGCGGGGCGCCAACATGGGCATCCTGCGGGTCGACCATCCCGACATCCGCTCCTTCATCACCTGCAAGGACGACACCTCCCAGATCACCAACTTCAACATCTCGGTCGCCATCACCGACGCCTTCATGCAGGCGGTGGCGAAGGGCGAGGACTACGACCTCGTCAGCCCGCGCACCGGCGATGTCGTGGGTCGCGAGAACTCGACCGAGATCTTCGACATGATCGTGCAGGGCGCGTGGAAGACCGGCGAGCCGGGCGTCTTCTTCATCGATCGGGCCAACGAGTTCAACCCGGTGCCGAAGCTGGGCGAGTACGAGGCCACCAATCCGTGCGGAGAGCAGCCGCTCCTGCCGTACGACGTGTGCAACCTGGGAAGCCTCAACCTCGGACCGTTCGTACGGGAGGGGTTCTCCTGGGGCACGGATCCGCGGCATGCCATCGACTGGGACGGGCTTCGCCGGGTCGTCCACCTGTCGGTGCACTTCCTGGACAACGTGATCGACGCCAACCGCTACCCGCTGCCCCAGATCACCGAGCTGGCCGAGAACATTCGGCGCATCGGGCTGGGCGTGATGGGCTGGGCGGACATGCTGGTGCGGCTGGGAATCCCGTACAACTCCGACGCCGCCGTGAAGCTCGCCGAGATCGTCATGCGCTTCATCGACGAGGAAGCCAAGGTGGCCTCCGCGAAACTGGCGGAAAGCCGGGGCGTGTTCCCGGCATGGGCCGAATCCATCTGGGGTCCGGAGGAGAGCTGCGCCCGCAGCCCCGAGGGGAGCCGCATCCGCCCGATGCGTCCGCTGCGCAACTGCAACCTCGACACGGTCGCTCCGACGGGCACCATCTCGATCTTCGCCGGCTGCTCGGGGGGCATCGAGCCCCTGTTCGCGGTGGCGTTCATGCGCAACCAGGCCGGCGTGCTGATGCCGGACGTCAACGAGGACTTCGTGCGCATCGCAAGGGAGGGCGGCTGGTATTCGAAGGAACTCATGGAGCGGGTGGCGGAGAGCGGCCACATCCACCACGACGAGGTCCCCGAGGAGGTTCAGCGGGTGTTCGTGACCGCGCACGACACCACCCCGGAGTGGCACGTGCGCATGCAGGCCGCCTTCCAGAAGTACACCGACGCCGCCATTTCCAAGACCACCAACTTCCCCCACGAGGCGACGCCGGAGGATGTCCGCGAGATCTACGAGCTGGCCTTCTCCCTGGGGTGCAAGGGCGTGACCGTGTACCGCGACGGATCCCGCCCCATGCAGGTGCTCTCGACCGGCAAGACCGAGCAGAAGCCGGAAACAACCGACGGCCCAGCGGCATCGGCCGGCGAGATCGAGCAGAAGCTCGCGGATGCGCGCGAGGAGTGTCACCGGCTGCGCGGCGAGATCGAGAAGTACCGGCAGCGCGAACGCGACCGCGACCGCCTCGCCGGCGCGGGCCGCCACAAGCGCAAGCGTCCCGCGCTGCTGAAGGGGCGCACCGTGAAGATGGACTGCCCGCTCGGCGATCTCTATGTCACCATCAACGAAGACGAGACCGGCCGACCCTTCGAGGTCTTCTGTACGCTGGGCAAGGCCGGCGGCGCCGCCATGGCCGATGCGGAGGCGATCGGGCGGCTGATCTCTCTCGCGCTGCGTTCGGGAATCCCCATCGACGCGGTCCGCGATCAACTTCGCGGCATCTCCTGCGATCGCGCGGTCGGGTTCGGGCTGCGCAAGGTCCTTTCCGCCCCCGACGCCATCGGCCAGGCGATCGAATACTACCTCCAGGAAAAGGATGGCATCCAGGAGGAACTGATCCTCACCGCTCCGGTGACCTCGGCCGCGGGTTCGGCCGCCCCGAGCCGTGCGCCATCGGGAGGCGGTTCCTCGGGGTCGGGCTATCTCGGCAGTTGTCCGGAGTGCGGCACCGGCCAGCTCTCCTTCGAGGAGGGGTGCGTGAAGTGCCATGTGTGCGGCTTCAGCGAGTGCAGTTGAGCCAGCTTCCGCGATGCCGGGATGAAGCGCGTTGTCGGGTACTCGGCGTTTCTGCTCGCGGCGACGCTGGCGTGCGGAGGGGAGCCGGGTAGCGAGCCTGCCCAGCGAGTCGAACGCCCGGCCTTCCCGGGCGCGCGCGCCTTCGAGCTGATCGAGGCCCAGCTCGCGTTCGGGCCCCGGGTGCCGGGCACGCCCGGCCACACGGCACAGTTGGACTGGATGGTCGAGCGGCTGGCAGCGCACGCCGACACGGTGATCGTCGACCGCTTCCGTCATGTCATCACCACCGGAGATACCCTGCCGCTGGCCAACGTCCTGGCCCGCTTCAACGCCGCCGATCCCGACCGGCTGCTCTTCCTGGCCCACTGGGACACCCGGCCCACCTCCGACGAGAGCACCAATCCGGAAGACCGCGACATCCCCGTCCCGGGGGCCAACGACGGCGCGTCCGGCGTGGCGGTGCTCATGGCGCTGGCTGAGCTCTTTTCCGTCCAGCCGCCGCCGGTCGGCATCGATCTGCTCATGGTGGACGGCGAGGATTACGGCCCGACCACGGCTGACATGTTCATCGGCTCCGAGCGTTACGCCGAGCAGCCCCTGGGCGGCCAGCCGCGCTATGCGGTTCTGCTCGACATGGTCGGGGACCGCGATCCCGGATTCCCCGTGGAAGGTTTCTCCTCCCGCTACGCCCCCCGCGTGGTGCAGCGCGTATGGGGGATAGCGCGCGACCTGGGATACGGCCGCCTCTTCCCGATGACGGTGCGTCCTCCCATCCTGGACGACCACGTGCCGCTGAACGAGGCCGGCATTCCCACCGTGAACATCATCGACTTCGAGTACGGACCGGGGAACTCGCTCTGGCACACGCCGAACGACGTTGCCGCCAACGTGAGCCCGGCAACGCTGGAGGTCGTCGGCGAGGTGGTTGCGGAGATCGCGTATCGCGGAGGCTGACGCGACGCAGAGTCCTGTCGCGCGAAGCATATGCTTGATGCATTATTCCACGCAGGGAGATCGCGAACCAAAGCACTGGACCAGAACCTGGATGAACGACAACGAGGGCATCGGGGTCGCGGTGGTACAGGGGGCCGGGGTCCCCTTCGACCTGGAGGCGGCGATCGGGAAGGTGCACGCGCTCACCGCCGAAGCCGCCGCGCAGGGGGCCCAGCTGGTTCTCTTCCCGGAGGCCTATGTCGGCGGGTATCCCTGGGGCCTCGCGTTCGGCACGTCGGTGGGCGGCCGCTCGCCGGCTGGCCGCAGGACATGGGACCGATACCTAAAGGGGGCGGTCGAAGTCCCCGGGCCGGCCACCGATCGCATCGGCGAAGCCGCCGCGGCTCACGGCGTCTATCTGGCCGTCGGGGTCGTGGAGCGGGATGCCGACTACAGCGGAGGCACGCTCTTCTGCACGCTTCTCTACTTCGGTCCCGACGGCGCGCTCCTGGGCAAGCATCGAAAGCTCAAGCCCACAGCGGCCGAACGCTTCATCTGGGGTGAAGGCGACGGCAGCACGCTCACGGTTGTGGACACGCCCCTCGGCCGGGTCGGCGGCCTCATCTGCTGGGAGAACTACATGCCCCTGGCCCGCACCGCGATGTACGCGAAGGGCGTTGAGATCTACCTCGCGCCCACCGCCGACGGGCGTGAGCGCTGGCAGGCGACGCTCCGGCACATCGCCCTCGAGGGAAGGTGCTTCGTCCTCGGCTGCAACCAGTACGCCACCCGCGCCCAGTACCCGGCCGACCTCGAAATCGCGGGCGAGCTCGAGGGATGGCCGGAACGCCTGTGCGCCGGCGGAAGCGCGATCTATTCCCCGTCCGGGGCGTGCCTGGCGGGACCGCTCTGGGACCAGGAGGGGATACTCTTCGCCCGCCTCGATCCCGACGCGGTCACGCGCGGGAAGTTCGATTTCGACGTGGTGGGCCACTATGCCCGCCCCGACGTCTTTCAGCTCAGCGTCAACGAAAACCCGTTTCCGCCCGTGACCTTTCGCGGCGGCTCCGCATCGACAAGCTGACGCGGCCCAGCCCGGATCCGCGTCGGGAGGCCGACACCATGCAAGACACCGCAACGCAGGCGATCACCTCATCGTACCTCGATGAAGCCGACCGATTCGGCGCCCACAACTACCATCCGCTTCCGGTCGTGATCGAACGGGGCGAGGGCGTCTGGGTCTGGGATGTGGAGGGGCGTCGCTATCTCGACATGCTGAGCGCCTACTCCGCCCTCAACCAGGGACACCTGCATCCGCGCATCATCGGTGCCGCCCGGGACCAGATGCGGCGCCTGACCCTCACCTCGCGCGCGTTCCACAACGACCAGATGGGCCCCTTCCTGCGCGAACTGTGCGAGCTCACCGGCTTCGAGCGCGCGCTGCTCATGAACACCGGCGCGGAGGGTGTCGAGACCGCGATCAAGACGGTCCGCAAGTGGGGCTACCAAGTGAAGGGCATCCCGGACGACAAGGCGGAGATCATCGTCTGCGACAACAACTTCCACGGCAGAACGACCACCATCGTAGGCTTTTCCTCCGAGTTCGAGTACCGGCGTGACTTCGGTCCGTTCACGCCCGGCTTCCGCAGGATCCCCTACGGGGACATCGACGCCCTGCGCGACGCCATCAACGAGCGCACTGCGGGCTTCATGGTCGAGCCCATCCAGGGCGAGGGCGGGGTCATCGTGCCGCCGGACGGCTACCTGCGCGACGCTCGCGACCTGTGCTCGCGGCACCAGGTGGCCCTGGTCGCCGACGAGATCCAGACCGGTCTGGGCCGCACCGGTCGGCTCCTGTGCTGCGACTGGGAGGATGTGCGCCCCGACGTGCTGATTCTGGGGAAAGCCCTCGGCGGGGGCGTCTACCCGGTCTCGGCCGCGATCGCGGACTCCGAGTTCATGGACGTGTTCCGGCCCGGCGACCACGGCTCCACCTTCGGCGGCAATCCGCTGGCGGCCGCGGTCGCGCGCGCATCGCTGAAGGTCATCGTCGAGGAAGGGCTGATCGAGCGTTCCGCCCAACTCGGCGAATGGTTCAAGCGGAAGCTGCGCGCCATCGACTCACCGCACGTCGAAGAAGTGCGGGGCCGCGGGCTGATGATCGGCCTGGTCATCCGGAAGTCGTCGGGTCCGGCCCGGCCCTTCTGCGAAGCCCTGTGGCACAGGGGCATCCTGGCCAAGGAGACCCACCAGCAGGTGATTCGCTTCGCCCCCCCCCTGGTAATCGGGCGCGAGGAACTCGAAGAGGCTCTGGCTCAGGTGGAGGCGGTGCTCTCGACTTGAACCGGGTCGAGCCGCGCGTCGGGCCCGGCGCGCAACCCCCGCCCGCTCACCAGTCGATTTCGCCCTTCCGGGACGTGTCCACCTGCTCGGCCTCGCCGTCGCCGAGCAGCACCTGCTCGATCTGTTCGTAGAGGAACTTCCTCGAGCTGGCTTCGCGAGGGTCCAGCCCGTAGTGGTTGATCAGCAGCGTCTGGTGCTGAAGCCAGTCGGCCCAGCAAAGTCGGCAGATCCGGCGCAGCAGCCGTTGGCCCAGTTCCGTGCGGAAGGGGGCCTTCTCCAGTGAGGACGATTCCTTGCCGCAGCGTCTACAGTCGATCGTGTTCACGGAACTCGTCGTTTGGAGGACAGGGAGCCTGAGGCGCAAGTGTGAGGGAGGTGCCCCAACCGGCGGCGGAAGCCGGGTCAGGAACGCGCGGCACGTTGGAAACCCCGTCGGATTATTGTAATTTCCTCGCGCACGGCCGAGGGCGTCCCGATGCCGGCACCCCGGTAGCGACAGCCGCACAACCGTCTACCAAGGTACAGAACGTGGCGATTCTCACCAAGGAGCAACTGGCCCACATCCAGAGCCGCCTCCTGGAGGAGCGTGCGCGCTCGCTGAGGTCGCTGGGCCTATTTGACCGGATGGCGAAGGAGGACCGGGAGTCGGGCGACTCCAATCTGGCCGCCTACACCGACCACATGGCGGACCAGGGCACCGAGGCGATGGAGCGCGAGAAGGCCGCGCTGTTCGCAACCAAGGAAGGCCGCTATCTCTACCGGATCGAGGACGCGCTTCGCCGACTCTATTCGGATCCGGAGAACTTCGGTCGCTGTCAGGCTACGGGAAAGCCGATCAACTTCCGACGGCTGGACGCACTGCCGCACGCCCGGTACTGCATCGAGTACAAGCGCGAACTGGAGGCGCGGGGCGAGTAGCGAACTCCGGATCCCGGCCGCTCGCCTTCAGGAGGCGTCCTCTTCCTCGTCCGTGTCGTGAATCGGGCTGGTGATCCGCCAGAGCCGCTCGATCTCGCTCCGGATCTCCCGAATGCGCCCTTCGAGAGGCTGGTCACTCAAATGATATCTTGCTGCACTGAGAGACCGGTAACAGCGCCATAGAGCGGACGATGCGGGAGTCTGCTCGTGACTGCGACGCCTCTTCCCCTTGAGACGCGCCAGAAGCCATTCCGTCATGTTCTCGTCGAGGAGCATGAGGTTGCCCTCGCCGGACGATTCCTCGCTCAGGTACTTGGCGAGTTTCTTCTTGAAGCTCTTGGGTACTCCGGCGACCACGTAGACGGAGAGATCGTCTCTTTCGAGTAGTTCCGACGTCATCACATCCCCGGCAGAACGAAGCAAGCGTTGGGAAGCACCTGCGCCTCCTGAATCTTGCGATTGTCAGCCATCAATATAGCCGAAATCAGGCGCTTTTCGCCAGTGCGGTTCCACAGACCAGATGCTCAGGCACGCAGAATATCTAGGGCCGCGCGGCCGAGCACCTCGACCTGCCAGGTGCGCACCTGGGGCACCCGCGCGAGCTCCTCGGGTGAGGCCGGATTGGCGCGCACGATCTCCACTATGGTCTTGTTGGGAAGCAGGAGACCGGGGTCCAGTCCGAGTTCGCGGGCCCTTCGGACACGGGCGGCGCGCAGCTCCCGGGCCCGTTCTTCGCCTTCCGGCGCGAGCCGCGGGAGGGACCCTTCACGGCGTCTCCGCCCCGGGGCGATGCGCGCCTCCGGGATGGATTCCGCCCGATCCAGGTGCTCGAAGAGTCTCCCGCCGTCGGCGCGGGCCAGGATGGGCGACACACCGGGCCGGCGAGCGAGTTCCGCGATCGAGCGGGGTGGGGCTTCGGCCAGCTTCAGCAGGACATCGTCGGCGGCCACCCGGAAGGGCGCCCTGTCCTTGCGGCGGGCGACCTCGTCCCTCCAGGTCCACAGCGCGCGCAGGCGCTGCAGCGCACGCGGGGCCAGATGGCGCGCGTTCTTCAGTTTCGTCGCCGGATCGGGGTCGGGATCTTCCCTGCTGGAGCTGGAGGCAGCTCGCTCGAGCCAGCGGAACTCCTCGCTCGCCCACGCGAGGCGCCCTGTCCTCTCCAGCCGGGCTCGCAGGATGTCCGCAAGGGTCGCCAGGTAGCGCGTGTCGGCGGCGGCGTACTCGAGCATTTCCGCGGGAAGCGGCCGCATTGCCCAGTCGGCCCGCTGGTATTTCTTGGGCAGGCGCACGCCGAGGCAGCGTTCGAGCAGCGCGGACAGTCCCAGCGCGGTTTCGCCGAGCAGCGCAGCCGCCACCTGCGTGTCGAAAACGCCCCGCACCCGGATGCCCAGATCCCGCGACAGCAGGCGCAGATCGTAGCTGGCTCCATGCATGACGATCTCGCGACCCGGATCTTCCAGCGGCGACCTGAGCATCCCGCTTGCGTCGAGGGCCAGGGTATCGATGAGCCACGTATGCCCCGGCGCGGAGAGCTGCACAAGGCAGAGCCGATCGGAATAGCGGTGATAGCCGGCCGCCTCGCAGTCGAGGGCAAGCGGCGAGCGGGAATCCAGCTTCTCCGCCACTGAGCGTGCTGCGTGCGCGTCGGCGATGTGGTGTAGCTTCATGGGCCCGAAAGGTGGTCCATCTTCCGGTCCTGCGCGAGAGCCCGGCTGCCTGAGGGCTCGGACGACCCCGCAGCGTGCGCGGACCCGGGATGGGACCGGTCACTGTGATTTCGGCCGAACCAGACTAGAATAACGGCGCTCCACACTACGAGAACGGCTAATTGGGCGCCGGCCTGCCGGCGCGACAGCGGGGGGGAATGGGAAACCGATGCTGAGAACCAAGTTGGTGTGCACGATGGGCCCGGCCACGTTTTCGGCCGGCGTGGTCCGCGATCTGGTCGATTCGGGCATGACCATGGCGCGCCTGAACATGTCCCACGGCCTCCGCGAGGATCACCTGGAGGCGGTAGCCCTGATCCGGCGGGCGGCCGAGGAGGCGGGCACGCCGGTATCGATTCTCGTGGACCTGGGCGGGCCCAAGATCCGTGTGGGCAGGCTTGAGTCGCCACTCTTTCTGGCAGAGGGCCAGGAGGTAGTCATCGCCCCGGAGGAGACCGTAGAGGCCGGGGAGATCCCGACGACGTACCGGCACCTTGCGGACGACGTCGTTGTCGGGGACCGGGTTCTCCTGGACGATGGCCTGCTCGAAATGCGCTGCGTAGGCAAGGACGGGGGCAAGGCCCGCTTCCTGGTGGAAACCGGTGGCCAGCTGAAGAGCTTCAAGGGCATGAACGTGCCCGGCGCCAACCTCAGCACTCCGTCGCTCACCGATCGGGATCTGGAGGACCTCGACTTCGCCCTGGAGGCCGGCGTGGAATACGTGGGCCTGTCATTCGTCCGGGGAGGCGCGGATATCGAGGAGTTGAAGGAGAGGGTCGCGGGACGCGCGCTCGTGGTGGCGAAGGTCGAACTGGTGCGTGCCCTGGCGTCGATCGAGGAGATCGTGAAGGCAACGGACGCGGTCATGGTCGCGCGGGGCGACCTCGGGGTGGAGGTGCCCTTCGAGCAGGTGCCCCTGGCACAGAAGCGCATCGTCCAGCTGGCCAACTACTCGGGCCGGCCGGTCATCATCGCGACCCAGATGCTCGATTCGATGATCCAGAGCCCGCGGCCGACGCGAGCCGAAGCTTCCGACGTCGCCAACGCGGTGCTGGACGGCACGGACGCCGTGATGCTGTCCGGCGAAACCGCGGTCGGAGAGTACCCGCTGCACGCCGCGCGGGCGATGGTGCGCATCATCCGCGAGATCGAGGGTTCCGGCGTGCTGGCCCAGGGTCCGCGCTACCTCCCGCGCCCCGACAACTGGCAGCGAGGGGGCGCGACCCGACGCGAACACGCGGTGGCCTCGTGCACCGTGGATGCGGTCCGCCAGCTGGACGCTCCCGCGCTGGTCGTGATCACCAGCAGCGGCTTCTCCGCGCGGCTGGTTTCTTCGTACCGCCCGCCGGTGCCGATCTTCGCCGTGTGCACCGAGCCGCGAACCTTCCGTCAGCTCGCGCCGGTCTGGGGCGTGTGGCCGACACTCGCGGCCGACGTGCCCGTCAGCTACTCCGCGCTCTCCGCCTACGGCAAGGAGGCGGTCGTGCGTGCGGGCGTCGGAAAGCCGGGAGATTCGGTAGTGGTGACCGCGGGATATCCTTTCCATGAGAGTGGTTCGACCAACACCATGCTCGTGGAACAGCTCTAGGAGCCCCATGTCGTTCTCGCTGACCTTCCTGGGCACCGGCACCTCCTACGGCGTGCCGGTCATCGGATGTCGGTGCGACACCTGTACCTCGAACGATCCCCGCGACAAGCGCACGCGGCACGGCGCCCTGCTTCGCTTCGGGAACCGGCGGCTCCTCGTCGACACTCCCCCGGAACTCAGACTCCAGCTTCTCCGCGAGGACGTATCCTCCCTGGACGCGGTGTGGTTCACGCACGCGCACGCCGATCACATCCACGGCATCGACGATCTGCGGGTGTTCACGGCGCTCCACGGCGCGAGGATCAGCGCCTGGATGCACCGGTCGGTCGCGCGCCAGCTGCGCCGCCGCTTTCCGTACATCTTCGACGCGCGACCACGGCCCTCGGACGGGGTTTTCCTCCCGGAACTCGATGTCTTCACCTTCCGGGAGGGACGGCCGGTGGACATCGTGGACCGCGTGTTTCTCCCGCTCGGAGTACCCCACGGCGGAGTCCGCTCCTACGGCTTCCGCGTCGGGGGCCTCGGGTATGTGACCGATGCCAAACAACTTCCGCGGGCAACTCTGGAAGGGCTCAAGGGCGCGGAGCTGCTGGTGCTCAACGCCCTGTGGTACGGGGATCCCCATCCCACCCATTTCAACATCGAGGAAGCCGTCGCCGCGGCGCGGGCGGTCGGCGCCCGGAGGACCTATCTCACCCACCTCACCCACCGCGTGCGGCACGACGACCTGTGCCGGCGCCTCCCGGAAGACATCCGGCCCGCCTTCGATGGCCTCACCCTGAAGGTGGAAGACGGGTGCGCGGAGCCCCGGCGGTCTCCCTCGTCGGCGGAACGGGCATGAGCGCGCTCACCGTCGACTACCGGAACCTCCTCGCCATCGACGAAGACGAGGATGGTGTCGATCCCGAACGGCTCGACGGCGACCTGGGTTCCCGCTTCCGCGTGGCGCACAGGAATGTCGAACGGGCGCGCCGGAGCGGGAGCATGGGCTTCCTCGACTTGCCGGGCGCCACAGAGGCACCGGCCCGCATCCGTCGCGCGGCTGCCGGGCTGCACGGACGCTTCGACGACTTCGTGGTCCTCGGCATCGGCGGGTCGGCGCTGGGGACCCGCACCCTGCGGGACGCACTCGGCGCCGGGGACCCCACCTTCGGTGCGAGGGACGCCGGCGGGCCCCACCCGCGCCTCCATGTCGCGGACAACATCGATCCGCACTCGATCGGCACCTTGCTGGACCGCCTCGACATGCGCAGGACGTTCTTCAACGTGGTCAGCAAATCGGGCTCGACGACCGAGACGCTGGCCCAGTATCTGGTGGTTGCCGAGCGACTCGCGCGCGAAGTCGGCCGGGATAGGGCGCGCGAGCATCTTCTCTTCACCACGGATCCCGAGCGGGGGCCGCTCCGCGCTCTGGCGGAAGCCGCAGGCATACCCACCCTTCCGGTCCCGGGCAACGTGGGGGGCCGTTTCTCGGTTCTTTCGGCCGTCGGCCTCTTCCCCGCAGCGGCGGCCGGCCTGGACGTGACGGCGGTGCTTCGGGGCGCCGCGCGCATGGAGAGACGTTGCCGGACGGACGAGCTGACCCGGAATCCGGCCGGCGTGGTCGCGACCCTTCTGTACCGGGCCGATGTCGAGTGCGGCCAGCGGGTGCACGTCTTCATGCCCTACTGCGACCGGCTCCGCTCTTTCGCTCTCTGGGTGCAGCAGCTGTGGGGCGAGTCGCTCGGCAAGGCGGCGGGGCTCGGCGGCCGGCCCGCGGCGACCGGGCCCACACCCCTCCCGGCAGCCGGGGCAACCGACCAGCACTCGCTGCTGCAGCTCTTCATGGAGGGGCCCGCGGACAAGGTGGTGTGTTTCGTCACCGTCGACGCGGCCGACGATCCGGTCCCGATCGGCAAGGCGCCCGCTTCGCTGCCCGCCCTCGAGTTCCCGGAGGGTCACACGCTCAACCATCTGATCGCCATCGAGCACGCCGCGACAGCGGCCGCGCTTCGAACGCGCAGCAGGCCCAACCTGACCGTTCGGCTGGCGAGGCTCGACGCCGAGGCGCTGGGCGAACTCATCCTGCTCTTCCAGGCCGCGACCGTGTACGCCGGATTCCTCTACGGCGTGGACCCACTCACCCAGCCGGGCGTGGAGTTGGGCAAACGGTATGTGCACGGGCTTCTGGGCCGTCCGGGCTACCATCCTCCCGGCATGGAGGAAGCCAATCACCCCTGGCAGGTGTAGGAAGGCAGGGGACCGGGGAGGGACGCCGGTGCAGGGTAGGCATCCCCCCCGGGAAACCCTAGTTTGTATCAGGATGGAACAGTTGCAGCCGGCTGCGGCCGCTGCCGTATATGGCATGGGGGAGCGGGATGGCTCAGGGAGAAGACGGACCGCTCGTCGTAATCGAGCGCGAAGGCGGATCGAACACGGGTGCTTTTCTGCTCGGTGCCGTCGTCGGTGCCGGACTCGCGCTGCTTTTCGCGCCCCGCTCCGGCAAGGAGACCCAGGAACAGTTGAAGGCCCGGGCGCTGGAGTTCAGGGATGTCGCACAGGAGCGGGTGCGCGCGGCCCAGGAGGGCCTCGAAGAGAAGCTGGGGCGGGCCGGCGAACAAGTCCGGGAACAGATCGAGTCGGTGAAGGGGGCGGTGGACGCGGGTCGCCAGGCGGCGCTGGACGCGCGCGCCGAGCTGCAGGACAGGATCGAGACCTCCAAGGCCGCCTATCGGGCTGCGAGCGATGCCGCCCGGCAAGTCGTCCACGACGCCGGAGCGCAGGAAAACGGGGAACACGATGACGATGCCAGGGACGAGCTGGCGCCGCCTTTGGACTGACGGCGCCACCGCGGCGTGGCTGCGAGGCGCTGTTCTGCTGATCTGTCTCATCGCGCCCGCGGAGGCGCGGGGCCAGGCACTCGACGGCTACCCGCTGGTTACGGACCGTTCGAGGATGCTGGCGCACGACGTGGCCGTGGGAACGTCGTTCCTTCCCTCCCATGAGCGCTATGTCGTCGTTCACCTTGTCGAAAACCGGCTCTTCGTCATGGAGGAGGAGCGCGCGATCTGGTCGGCGCCAGTCGGCACCGGGACCGGGTTCAACCTGAACGGCGCCGGCCAGAAGTGGCACTTCTCCACGCCCCGCGGGATCATGAGGGTCCGGTACAAGGAAAAGAATCCGGTCTGGATCGCTCCCGACTGGCACTTCGTCGAGAGGGGAGTTCCGGTTCCCCCGCGGCAGCATCCGTCCCGTTCCATCCCGGGGGCGCTGGGCACCACTGCCATCTATCTGGGTGACGGCATTGCGATTCACGGCACCCACCGGCCCGAGTTGGTGCTCGACCCCGACCCGGAGCGGCGGCGCATCTCCCACGGGTGCATTCGCCTGACCAACGAGGCGGCCCGCGAACTCTACTACCTGATCGACGTCGGCACGCCGGTCCTCATCTACTAGCACTGGCGCGCGATACGTGGTGGGGGCAGGCGACGCGGGGCCTCCGGGCCGACTCCTGATCTCCCGCAACCGAAAGGCCCGGCACGAATACGAGGTGATCGAGACGCTCGAAGCCGGGCTGGTGCTCAAGGGACCGGAAGTCAAGTCCCTGCGCGCCGGAAAGGTGGGGTTCAAGGACGCCTTTGCCCGCCTGGAGGGCACCGAAGTGTGGCTCCACAACCTGCACATCAGCCCGTACGAGCCGGCGACTCACTGGAATGCCGACCCGGAGCGCCCACGCAAGCTCCTCCTGAACCGCGCGGAGATCCGGCGCCTGATCGGCCGGGTCGAGGAGAAGGGGCTGACGCTGATTCCCCTGGACCTCTACATGCGCCGGGGGTACGCGAAGCTGACGCTGGCGCTCGCGCGGGGCCGCAAGCTCTACGACAAGAGGGAAAAGCTGCGGCGCCGGACCCAGGAGCGGGAGGCCCGGCGAGCGATGGGGAGGGGCCGGTGAGGGGGAGCGCGCCCCGGACGACGCCGGCCGCCGGGGCCGCGCTTCTATGCGTGCCGCTGTTGGTCGGCTGTGCCTATTTCAACGCGCTCTACAATGCGCGGCGCGCCTTCGAGGATGCCCAGGCCGCCCGCCTGCGTGACCAGCCGCTCGAGGCTGCTTCGTCGTATCAGGAGGCCATCGACAAGGCCGCCCGCAGCTATCGGTCGGACGAATCTGGACGCTGGGCCGACGACGCCCTCTACATCATGGGCCGCGCCTACTTCCACAGCGGGGACTGGGCACGTTCGCGGGCGGCACTGGAGCGCCTGCTGGCGACCTCGAGCGACTCGAGCCTGCACGCGGGTGCCCGCGTGTACCTCGGGGGCGTGGCGCTGGCCACGGGACGGCGCGACCTCGGAATGCAACTTCTCGACGAAGCCCTCGAAGAGGTGCCGGACGCGATGCTGCGCGCGGAGGCGCATCTCTGGCGGGCCCGGGCCGCATTCGACGCCGGACGGGCACAGGAGGGATGGGCGGGCCTGGATCGGTCGGCGGCGGCCTCACGGGAACTGAGGGTCCCGGTTGCCCTGGAGCGCCTCGTGCGCGGGCTGGAAAGCGACCACTTCGAGCGCGCTCGGGCGGGTGCGACGACCGTGCTCGAACAGGCGTCCGGAGAGGCCTGGGCCGATACCGTGCTCGCCGCAGCGGAGCGAGCCTCCATCCTCTGGGGGGCCGGATCCGCGGCCGCCATGCTGGCCGCGGCCGAACGAAGCGAGTGGGCGCCCGCCGCGCGCGGCCGGGTCCGCCTCGCGCGGGCACGCCTGCTCGCGCGCGCCGGCGATTCGGCCGCGGCTCGTGAAATGGCCGGCGAATTGGCCCGCGGTGACGACAGAACCGCCCGCGAGGCGCGCATCGCCCTCGCGCGCTGGCGGCTGAACTCCGTCGATCGTCTCGAGCAGCTCGAGGAAGTCCGGGCGATCCTGCTCCCGGCCATCGCCCTCTCCGAAGCAGTGCGGCTCATTGACTACATGGAGTACGTTGGGCTCTTCGTCGAAAGAGCGGCGATGGCAGCGGACCACCTCGCGCTCTTCGCCGGGGCCGAGCTAGCGCGCGACAGCCTCGGATCGCCGCGCCTGGCGCTTCAACTCTTTACCCTGTACGCCGACCGGGACCGCGGCTCCGCCTGGGAGGCCAAGGCGTTGATGGCGGCGCTCGAGCTGACCGGCGATGCGGAGGAGCGGCAACCGCTCGCCGCCCGCCTGAATGAGCTGGACGACAACATCTACGTCCGGGCGTCTGCCGGAGCGGAGGCGCGGCCGGCGGACTACGCCATGGTCGAGGGCCGCCTCGGCACTTCTCTGGCCATCCTGCATCAGCGCGTCGCCGTGGAGGCCGCCAACCGGGACGTCGCGGTGCGGGAAGCCGCGCGCACGCTCGACAGCATTCGGGCCGCCGAGGAACTGGTGCGGCGAGTCGCGGCCGGGGACTCGCTGCTGCTCGACTCGCTGAGGCTGGACTCGCTCAGGCTCGACTCGCTGAGGGCCGACTCGCTTCGCAGAAACGCCCCGGGCGCGATCTCGACCGACGCATTCTTCGCCCCCGACACCGTCCCGCGGGCCGACTCGATCCTCCCGGCCGACTCCGTCCTCCGCAGGGACACGATCCCCCGCAGGGACACCTTGCGACGCGCGGAGCCATCGCGCGGACCGGGGCGGCCCGCTTCGGAGAGCGAAGCCCGTGCAGCTTGAACAGGACCTGTTCGGGGCGAAGTTCCGGAATCCGGTGTTGCTCGCGTCCGGCACCTGCGGCTTCGGCAGGGAGCTGGCGGGAGTCATGGAACTCGACCGGCTGGGTGGGCTGGTCACCAAGTCCGTGACCCTGGAACCGCGCGCCGGAAACCCGAGACCCAGGGTCAGCGAGGGCGCTGGCCTCATGGTCAACTCGATCGGGCTCGCCAATCCCGGGGTGGAGCGGGTCAAGGACGAGAAGCTGCCCTGGCTTGCGTCGCGGCTGAGGCGCGCGCAGGTCTTCGTCAGCGTGGCGGGACATGCGGTGCAGGAGTACTGCGAGATCGTCGAACATCTCGAACCGGAGGGCGGATTCCTGGGATTCGAACTGAATCTCTCATGTCCCAACGTCCCGCTGGGCGGCGTGCCGTTCGCGCTCGACACCCGGATGCTGGCCAAGGTGGTTGGCCGTGTGCGCGGGATCACCGCCCGACCGCTCCTGGTAAAGCTGGCTCCCAACTCGCCCGATGTCGGCGCGGCCGCCGAAGCCGCGGTGGCTGCCGGCGGCGACGGAGTCACCCTGGTGAACACCATGCCCGGCATGGTGATCGATCCGGAGACGCGGCGCCCCCGGTTGGGGGCCGGCGGCGGTGGGCTCAGCGGTCCGGCCCTGCTCCCGGTCGGCGTACACGCCGTGTGGCAGGCGAGCCGTCGCGTCCGGGCCCCGCTGGTCGGCGTCGGAGGTGTCCGCGGGCACCGCGATTGCCTACAGTATCTGCTCGCCGGGGCGTCGCTGGTTCAGGTGGGCACCGCCACCTTCGCCGATCCGCGGAGCGCAGAGCGCGTCGTGCACGGACTGAGTGCCTACGGCCGCCGGAGGAACATCGGCGCGGTCGCGGAGCTGGTGGGCGCGGTCAGGTCGCCCGAGGGACCGGTTCCCTTCGCGAGGCGGGAGGCGTGCGTGTCGTGAGCGGCATCATCCTTGCCTTGGACTATCCCTCGGCCGGCCGCGCGCTCGAACTGGTCGACCTGCTGGCGGAGCGAGTCAACTTCTACAAGGTCGGGCTGGAACTCTTCGCACGCGAGGGTCCCGCGGTCGTCCATCATCTCCGGAACCGCAAGAAACAGGTGTTCCTTGACCTCAAGCTGCACGACATTCCGCGCACCGTGGCGGGCGCCGTGGCCGCCGCCTCGGACATCGGGGCGCGCCTGGTGACCGTGCACACCGCGGGAGGAGCGCACATGATGGAGGCCGCGGCCGAGGCCGCGAAGGACGGGACCCGGCTTCTGGGGGTGACGATGCTTACCTCCCTGGGGACATCGTCGCTTCCCCGCCGAGCCGATGGCGCGCGCGTGACCCTCACGGACCACGTGCTGCAGCTCGCCGGCGGCGCGCGCGCAGCCGGTCTGGACGGCGTGGTGGCGTCGCCGCTGGAGGCCGCAGCCCTGAGACGGCGCTTCGGGGACGGACTCCTCGTCGTCACTCCCGGGATCCGCCTCCCGCAGCAGTCTCTCCACGACCAGCGCCGCGTCGCGACGCCCCGCCGCGCCCGAGAGGCCGGAGCCGACTACCTGGTCATCGGCCGGGCGGTTACCGGCGCCCCGGATCCCCGCGCCGCTCTCGACGCCGTCGAGCGAGACCTGGCCGCGGCCCTCCGCGACTCATGATGAAGGCCGGGGGGTTGAGGCGGGCAAGCACTGTGGGCGTCCTGGCCCTGCTGGTCGCCGCGCTCGGGGCCTCCATCCCCGGATCGTCGCCGACGCCGGCGTCCCAGGCGTCCCTGGAGGGGGCCGCAACCAACCTCGCGCGCATGTGGGAGCGCGGCTCCATCGACGTCTTCGTGCAGGTTCTGGTGGCCAGCGGCATCCGCCTGCGGGTGGGAGGTGAAGACCACGTTTCTCTTTCCAGACGGCAGGCGGTCGCCGTGCTGCGCGACTATCTGGCCGGGCACCGGACCGAGTCGACGCGACTCGAGCGGGTTGCCGAAGTCGGGGGATCTCCGCTTCAGGGGTACGCGGCACTCCGCTGGACGGTCATCCACGAAGGGGCCTCGCAGTTGGTAGAACACAGTATCTACGTCGGCTTCGTGCGCGAGGACGAAGTCTGGCGCGTCTTCGAAGTCCGCGTGCTGCAGTGAGCGCCGGCAGTCCCGTGCGCGGCTCTGCCGCGATCCCGTTCCTCTCACGCAACCCGGCATGAGCCTTCACCTCCATGACACGCTGACGCGCTCGCTGCGCCGCTTCACACCGCTCCACCCGGGGCGGGTGGGCATCTACGGCTGTGGCCCCACGGTCTACGGGCGCGCGCACATCGGCAATTTCCGCGCCTTTGTCGTCTACGATCTGCTCCATCGCTACCTGGAGTGGCTGGGCTACGAAGTCCGTTTCGTGGTTAACCTTACCGACGTCGACGACCGCATCGTCGAGCTCGCCGCCGAGACCGGGCAGTCGATCCGGGAGTTCGCCGCGCCGCATGTGCGGTCCTTCCTCGCCGACGCCGACACCCTCGGCATGCGGCCGTTCGACAGCCACCCCAGGGCAACGGAATACGTCCCGGAGATGACCGCCTTCGTGTCCCGGCTGGTGGAGCGGGGGCTCGCCTACGCCACCTCCGACGGATCGGTCTACTTCCGGATTTCGGGGTTTCCTCAATACGGCCGGCTCTCGCGCATCGATCCGGACGCCCTGCGTCCCGGCGAGCGCGTTGCCGACGACAAGTACGATAAGGACGACATCCGCGACTTCGCGCTCTGGAAGGCGGCCAGGCCGGAGGACGAGTACGCGGACGCCGCGTGGGAGTCGCCGTGGGGCCGGGGCCGGCCCGGATGGCATCTCGAGTGCTCGGTCATGGCGCTGAGCGAGATCGGCCACACCGTGGACATTCACCTGGGCGGCGAAGACCTGGTGTTTCCTCATCACGAGGACGAGATCGCACAGTCCGAGGGCGCGACCGGCGAGACGTTCGCTCGCCACTGGGTTCATGTGAAACATCTTCTGGTGGAGGGCCGGAAGATGTCCAAGTCGCTCGGCAACACCTACACCGTCCCGCAGTTGACCGAGAGATCCGAACCCGCGGCGATACGGCACCTTTTGCTGTCCGCCCAGTACCGCAGCGAGCTCAACTTCACCTTCGGGGGACTGGAGGCGTCGCGCCGGGCCGTGCAGCGCCTGCTCGATTTCCGCGACCGCCTCGCGCGCACACCGACCCGACCCGGCGCTCCGCCTGCAGGAATCGCGGGACTCGCCAGGGAGGCCCTGGCGCGCTTCCGCGAGGCGATGGACGATGATCTCAACACCGCCGGCGCCCTGGCGGCGCTCTTCGTGTTCGTCAAGGAGGCCAACACCGCCCTGGACGGGGCAGGGGGTGCGATCAGCGAGGGCGACCGGGAATCGGCGGAAGCGGCTCTCGCCTCCATGGACGAGGTGCTCGGGGTGCTCGAGCTGGCGCTGGCCGGGCGCGAGGTCGACGAGCCCGAGCGGGAGCGCATCGAGGTCCTTGTCGCGAAGCGCGACCTGGCCCGGTCTCGGCGCGACTTCGCGCAGGCGGACGCCATCCGCGACCGGCTGGCCGGTGAAGGAATCGTGCTCGAGGACTCGCCTGACGGAACCCGATGGAAGCACGCGAGGTCGAGAGCCGGTTCCACGGCGGCCCGCTGACCGTTGACTTCCGGGGCGAAGCCGGGTAGCAGTAGTCGCGCGCTGGCGTAGCTCAACAGGTAGAGCAGCTGATTTGTAATCAGCAGGTTGGGGGTTCGAGTCCCTTCGCCAGCTTGCCGGCGCACGACCCGGAGCGGCCCCGGTTCGTGCGGGTCGGACGGGTCCCCCGGCGGTGACACCCCCCTGCCGCCGAATCGTCCGGGCTACCCTTTACCTCTCGTGGACGAGGAGTTACCTTTCGAGGCTTGATCGTAAAGGCCCGCCTCAGGTGCCCGAGGGCATCCTTGCTCCGCAGCCGGAGGCGCGGAGGGGCGCTCCGAACACAGGAGTATCGAGAGAAATGCTCGGTGGGGTACCGAAGCGGTCAAACGGGGCAGACTGTAAATCTGCTGGCAATGCCTTCGGAGGTTCGAATCCTCCCCCCACCACTGGGCGTATCGCCCTTCCAACTTGTGAAACGAGAATTCCAGCGGGAGTAGCTCAGTTGGCTAGAGCATCAGCCTTCCAAGCTGAGGGTCGCGGGTTCGAGTCCCGTCTCCCGCTCTTAATCCCGAAGCAGAAGGGAGCAGCGCTCTGGTAGCTCAGGGGTAGAGCGCTTCCTTGGTAAGGAAGAGGTCCCGGGTTCAAATCCCGGCCAGAGCTTGCCCGGGCCTCCGGGGCCCTGAAACCACGATTCACCTGAACCGAACGGAGTGAGGTAGCGGAGAAATGGCAAAGGAGAAGTTCGACCGGACCAAGCCGCACGTGAACGTCGGCACCATCGGGCATGTTGACCACGGGAAGACGACGCTCACCGCAGCGATCACCTTCACCCAGGCCAAGAAGTTCGGTGGCGACGCGGTCGCTTTCGACGAGATCGACAAGGCTCCGGAGGAGCGCGAGCGCGGCATCACGATCGCAACCGCGCACGTCGAGTACGAGACGGAAAACCGTCACTACGCCCACGTGGACTGCCCGGGCCACGCCGACTACGTGAAGAACATGATCACCGGCGCCGCGCAGATGGACGGTGCGATTCTGGTGGTGTCCGCCGCGGATGGTCCCATGCCGCAAACGCGGGAGCACATCCTGCTGGCTCGCCAGGTCAACGTGCCCTACATCGTCGTCTTCCTCAACAAGGTCGACATGGTCGACGACGAAGAGCTGCTCGAGCTGGTGGAGCTGGAGGTTCGCGAGCTGCTCTCAGAGTACGACTTTCCCGGCGACGACATCCCCGTGGTGATGGGGAGCGCGCTCAAGGCCATGGAGGCCATGGGAGAGGGGTCCGATGTCGACTGCATCCAGGAGCTCATGGACGCGATCGACTCCTACATCCCGCAGCCCGAGAGGGACATCGACAGGCCGTTCCTGATGCCGGTGGAGGACGTGTTCAGCATCACCGGGCGGGGCACGGTGGCCACCGGCCGCATCGAAAGCGGCGTGGTGAAGGTCGGCGACCAGGCGGAAATCGTCGGCATGGACCGGGACCGCAAGACGGTCGTGACCGGTGTCGAGATGTTCCGCAAGCTGCTCGACCAGGGCCAGGCGGGAGACAACGCCGGCCTCCTGCTCCGTGGTGTGGGCAAGACCGAGATCCAGCGCGGCCAGGTGCTCGCGCAGCCGGGTTCGATCACGCCGCACACGCATTTCAAGGCGGAGGTGTACGTGCTGACCAAGGCCGAGGGTGGCAGGCACACGCCGTTCTTCAACGGCTACCGGCCCCAGTTCTACTTCCGCACCACGGACGTCACGGGCGCGACCAGGCTCCCCGAAGGGGTCGAGATGGTCATGCCGGGCGACAACGTGCAGATGGAGGTCGAGCTCATCACGCCCATCGCCATGGACAAGGAGCTGCGCTTCGCAATCCGCGAGGGCGGACGCACGGTCGGGGCCGGCGTGGTCACCGAGGTGGTCGCGTAGTTCCGTGGCCAGAGACCGCGTGATCCTCGCGTGCGAGGAGTGCAAGGACCGCAACTACACGACGAAGAAGAACAAGCGCCTGCACCCCGGACGGGTGCGCTTCCGCAAGTACTGCCCGCGCTGCCGGGCGCACAAGGCGCACAAGGAAACCAAGTAGCGAATCTCCGAGAAGCAGGATGCCCAACATAATCGAGAGTTCGGCGGGGTTCGCGCGCGAGTCGTGGACGGAGCTGCAGCGAGTGACCTGGCCCGACTCGGGTCAGCTGCGCAACGCGACGTGGGTGGTGATCCTCTTCGTGATCGCGATCTCGCTCGTCATCTTCGCCATGGACGGCGTAGTGCGCTTCGTCGTGAACTTCATTATGGGCATCTTCGGAGCTTGAGGACTCAATGAGCGAGTCCAGGTGGTACGTGGTCCAGAGTTACTCGGGGCACGAGAAGAAGGTGAAGCGGTTCATCGACCGCAAGATCGAGGAAGGACACAACCCCGAGATCCTGGAGACCCTGGTGCCGACCCAGGAAGTCATGGAGATCCGCAACGGGAAGCGGGTCCAGGTCGAACGCCGCCTCTATCCCGGGTATGTCCTGGTGCACATCGAGGTCGGCGAAGAACTGACGCTGGAATCCCGGACCATGCACGCCATCAACGACATCAAGGGCGTCATCAAGTTCGTGGGGGGAGGCAGGAAGCCCCAACCCCTGAGCGAGGAGGAGGTGCGCAAGCTCCTCGGCATCGAGACCGAGGAGGAAAAGGAGGCTCGAGCGGAAGTCCCGTTCCACATCGGCCAGGCCGTGGAGGTGACCCAGGGCCCGTTCACGGATTTTTCGGGCACGGTCCAGTCCGTGGATGCCGACAAGGGCAAGGTGAAGGTGGAAGTCTCCCTCTTCGGGCGTCCGACTTCGGTGGAACTCGATTTCGCTCAGCTCAAGGGATACTGAACGGCGGATTCGGGGCCGGAGACGGAACTCCGGCTTCCGAATGCGTCCGAACGGCTGTCGGGCGCGGCCCGGCTTATCGACCAGGTAACGTAAATGGCGAAGAAGGTCATCGGATTCATCAAGCTGCATGTTCCCGGAGGGCAGGCCAATCCGGCACCCCCCGTCGGTCCCGCGCTGGGCCAGCACGGCGTGAACATCATGGAGTTCTGCAAGCAGTTCAACGCCAGAACGCAGCAGCAGCAGGGAACGACCATTCCGGTCGAAATCAACGTGTTCGCCGACCGGTCGTTCAGCTTCATCACCAAGACGCCGCCGGCATCGGTCCTGCTCAGGAAGGCGGCCGGACTGGAAAAAGGATCCGGCGAACCGAACCGCACCAAGGTCGCCCGGGTGACCGTCGACCAGCTGAAGGAGATCGCGGAAACCAAGATGCCCGACCTGAACGCAGGGGACGTGGATTCGGCCGTGCGCATGATCGCCGGGACCGCGCGCTCGATGGGCATCGAGGTAGACTGGTAGACCCGACGAACCACTCCATGCGAGCCGCCAGGGGTGGGAGGGTGTCACAAGCCGGCTCGATTCCATAATGCCAAGACGCGGAAAGAAAACCCGGGCCGCCAGGGCCCGGATCCCGGTGGGAGTCACGCATACCGTGGCGGAGGGCGTGACCCTGGTGAAGACCCTGTCATTCGCGAAGTTCGACGAATCCATCGAGGTCGCGACCAAGCTGGGTGTCGACCCTCGCCGCGCTGACCAGATCGTGCGCGGGACGGTCGTGCTTCCCCACGGAACCGGCAAGCAGATGCGCGTGCTTGCAATCGCGCAGGGAGAAAAGGCGCAGGAGGCTCGGGACGCGGGAGCCGACTACGTCGGAACCGAGTATCTGGAGCGCATCAAGCAGGGATGGCTCGACTTCGATGCGGTGGTCGCCACACCCAACATGATGGGCCAGGTGGGTCCGCTGGGTCGCATCCTGGGTCCGCGCGGGCTCATGCCGAATCCGAAGGCGGGCACGGTGACGTTCGATGTCGGGGGCGCCGTCTCGGAGATCAAGGCCGGAAAAATCGAGTACCGCGTGGACCGCACCGGCAATCTGCACGCCCCCATCGGACGAGTTTCGTTCGAGGACAGCAAGCTCTCCGACAACCTGGGCGCCTTCATGGACTCGGTGTTGCGCGCGCGTCCCGCCGCTGCGAAGGGCGCATACGTACGGAGCGTGACCCTCTCCAGCACCATGGGGCCGGGCGTGCCGCTCGACCCCAACCAGTTCGGACGGAGCTGACCGATGGACAAAGCCCGCAAACAGGCCTTTACCGAGGATTTCAGGAACGAGGCGGAGACCGCCGGCGCACTCTACCTGACCGACTTCACGGGGCTGGACGTCAAGTTGATGACGGTGCTCCGCCGCCGGATCCGCGAAAGCGGAGGACGTTACCGGGTCGTCAAGAACCGGCTCGCCAGGCGGGCGTTCGACGACCTCGACCTTGCCGCGCTGGAACCCCACCTCTCCGGGCCGACCGGCATCGTGTTCGGCAAGACCGATGCCGTGGAGCCTGCGAAGGTGCTGGTCGATTTTGCGAAAGAGAACGCCGACCGCCCCGCGTTCAAGGCGGGTGTGGTCGAAGGCAGGATCATCGGCGAGGAACAGTTCCGCAAGGTGGCGGCACTCCCGGCGCGCGACGTGCTGATGGCGCAACTGGCGGGCGCGTTCGAGGGTCCCATGGCGGCCTTCGTGGGCGCGCTCGAGGGCAAACTGCAGGAATTCGCCGGCCTTCTGGACGCACTGAGGGAGAAAATACAGGAAGACTGAGTCCGCGATGGCCGCGCTCGGCCGACGACAGCCGAAATGCGGGCGCGGACACGTGACGAGTCGAGTCACCAACTCCCGGCGGAGGCCGGGACCAATCAGGAGAAAGCAGCGAGATGGCGATCAATCAGCAGGAACTCCTCGATAGCATCGGCAACATGACGGTTCTCGAGCTCTCCGAGTTCGTGGACGCGTTCAAGGAGAAGTTCAACGTCACGGCCGCGGTGGCGGTCGGGCCGGCGGCCGCAGGTCCGGCGGAGGCCGAGGCCGAGGTCGAGGAACAGACCGAGTTCGACGTCGTTCTCGACAGCTTCGGCGCCAAGAAGATCCAGGTCATCAAGGTGGTTCGCGAAGTGACCAGTCTGGGGCTGAAGGAAGCCAAGGCGCTCGTCGACGGGGTTCCCAACGCGGTGAAGGAAGCCGTTTCCAGGGACGAGGCGGAGCAGGTCAAGGCAAAGCTGGAGCAGGTGGGCGCGACGGTCACCGTCAAGTAGGTGCGGTCCCGCTTAAGCCTCCGGGCAGACGGGGTACGGTCGCGGCACGCCGTTCCTGGCGCCGCGCCGCCTGCCCTTCCCTCCGCGCGCGTATCGGCCGTCCCTCCGCGGGGACGTCCGGACGTCGTCAGGTGTTTTCCGTTCGACTTGCCGTGCCCGCCCTCCGGACAGGGTGCGGCCCAAAGGGGGAGTCCAGTTGGATAGTCGCGACGCCGCTCGACCCATCGTCAGTTTCGACAAGCTGGATTCGGTCATGCCGATGCCGAATCTGCTGGATGTGCAGCTCAAGTCCTTCGGCAAGCTGGTGCACGGCGACGCGGTCGCCGAGGATCCCTGGGATTTTTCGCTCGACCGCGTCTTTCAGGAGATTTTTCCGATCTCCGATGTGAACGAGAACTTCAGCTTCGAGTATGTCTCGTCCAAGCTGGGCGCGCCCCGTTATTCGCAGGAGGAGTGCATCGAGCGGGACATGACCTACGCGGCGCCGCTGAAGGCGACGCTTCGCTTCATTGTCTGGGAGGACCTGGACGACGGGGAGCGTCGCGCGCGCGACATCATCGAGAAAGAGGTATACCTGGGGGATCTGCCGCTCCTCACCGATCTGGGCACCTTCATCGTCAACGGTGCCGAGCGCGTCGTGGTGAGCCAGCTGCATCGCTCTCCCGGCGTCGTCTTCGAGGAGAGCATCCATCCCAACGGGACCAAGCTGCACAGCGCCCGCATCATTCCCTTCCGCGGCTCGTGGGTGGAGTTCACGGTCGACATCAACAACGTCTGCTACGTCCACATCGACAAGAAGAAGTTCCCGGCCACGGCGTTGCTGCGCGCCCTGGGCTTCGGCACCGACGAGCAGATCTACGGCCTCTTCTTCCGGAAGAAGGACGCCGTGATCGGCGACCTTGGCGATGCGCTCCAGACGCTGAGCGGGGCGGTGCTGGCGGACGATGTGGTGGATACCGGCACCGGCGAAGTGATTCTCGAAGCCAGCAGCGAACTCGAGGAAGCGGACATCGAGACGCTGGCGCGCGCGGGCATCGACCGGGTCGTGGTCTACGGCGCGGAGCCCGGGGCGGCGGGTGCCGCAGCCGGCGCAGGGCCGATCAGGGCGGACAGCCCCATCGTGAAGCGCACGCTGGCCAAGGATCCCACCGAATCGGAGGAGACCGCGCTCTTCCAGATCTACTCGCTCCTGCGGCCCGGAGAGGCGCCCAACGTCGATACCGCGCGCGCCGCGCTGGAGAGCGTATTCTTCAACCCCAGGCGCTACGACCTAGGCCGTGTGGGGCGCTACAAGATCAACCAGCGACTGGAGCTCGAGACTCCCGCCTCCACGACCGTGCTGACGCGCGACGACTTCGTCGAGATCCTGCGCTACCTCGTCGAACTGAGCGAAGGGCACGGACACACCGACGACATCGACCATCTCGGCAACCGCCGGGTGCGCACCGTCGGCGAGCTGATCGCCAATCAGCTGTCGGTGGGCCTGTCGCGCATGGCCCGCCTGGTCAAGGAGCGGATGTCGATCAACACCGATCCGGGCAAGATCAACATCGACGATCTGGTGAACGCCAGAACGGTGTCGGCCGTCATCCAGGCCTTCTTTGGTTCGTCGCAGCTGTCCCAGTTCATGGACCAGACCAACCCCCTGGCCGAAATGACGCACAAGCGGCGACTGTCGGCACTCGGTCCCGGGGGCCTGACCCGCGAGCGGGCCGGGTTCGAGGTGCGCGATGTGCACTACTCGCACTACGGCCGCATGTGCCCGATCGAGACCCCGGAAGGTCCCAACATCGGCCTCATCACCTCGCTCACCACCTACGCGCGCGTCAACGGGCTGGGCTTTGTGGAGACGCCCTACCGCAAGGTGGTGGACGGGCGCGCCACCGGAGAGATCGAGTGGCTTTCGGCCAACGAGGAGGAGCGCGCGCGCATCGCGCAGGCAAACGCGCCGCTGAATCCGGACGGCACGTTCTGCAATCCGCTGGTGCTGTGCCGGGAGCGCGGTGACTTTCCGCTCCTTGCGCCCGGCGACATCGACTACATGGACGTCGCCCCGGCACAGCTGGTGTCGGTCGCGGCGGCTCTTATTCCCTTCCTCGAGCACGACGACGCCAACCGGGCGCTGATGGGCTCCAACATGCAGCGCCAGGCGGTGCCGCTGCTCTACACGGACGCTCCCCTGGTGGGAACCGGACTTGAGCGCAAGCTGGCGCGTGACTCGGGTGCCGTGGTCACTGCGACGCGCGGCGGCAGAATCGTCAGCGTCACGGCCGACAAGATCGTCATCGACACGGGGGCGGTGAAGGTGAAGGAGGCCGACCAGCCTCTCATGCGCCTCTCCCAGTTCGACACCTACGTGCTCAAGAAGTACTGGCGCACCAATCAGGACACGGCCATCAACCAGCGGCCGCTGGTAGAGCGCGGCCAGATCGTGGAGGAGGGCGAGATCATCGCGGACGGACCCTCCACCAGCTACGGCGAACTGGCGCTGGGCCGCAACGTCCTGGTCGCCTTCATGCCCTGGTACGGGCACAACTTCGAAGACGCGATCGTCCTCAGCGAGAAGCTGGTCAAGGAAGACGTCTTCACGTCGATCCACATCCAGGAGCTCGAACTCCACGTCCGCGACACCAAGCGCGGGGCGGAGGAGATCACCCGCGAGATTCCCAACGTCGCCGACGAGAACCTCACGAACCTGGACGAACGCGGCATCGTCCGCATCGGCGCCCAGGTCAAGAGCGGGGACATTCTGGTCGGCAAGATCACGCCCAAGGGCGAGACCGAGCTCTCACCGGAGGAGAAGCTGCTGACCGCGATCTTCGGTGAGAAGGCCAAGGATGTGAAGGATTCTTCACTTCGGCTCTCGCCGGGGATGTCGGGGACCGTGATCGACGTGAAGATCTTCTCGCGCCGGATCGACGGTCCGCTTCTGGACAAGGAGCAGGGCCAGCGGATCGGAGAACTTCGCCAGACCGAGCGCGAGGATATCGCTCGCATCACCGAGGTGCGCGACGACGAACTCAGGGCGCTCCTGCACCTTCAGACGATTTCTCTCTGTCTCAGGCGCGGGGTGATCGAACCCCTTGTCGAGGAGGGACGCAAGGTTACCAAGGCGGTGCTGGCGGACCTGAATCTGGCCGAGGTCGAGCTCGACAGCCTGAAGGTGCGCAACAAGTCGATCAACGAGCGCATCCGCTCCGTGGTGGACGAATCCCGCCGCCGCATCGACAGGGTGCACAGCGACACCGAGGAGCATATCGACAAGGTCTTCCAGCCGGACGAGTTGCCGCCGGGTGTGGTCCAGCTGGTCAAGGTCTACATCGCCGAAAAGCGCAAGATCGCGGTGGGCGACAAGATGGCCGGGCGTCACGGCAACAAGGGCATCATCGCCCGCATCGTGCCCGAGGAGGAGATGCCCTTCCTGCCCGATGGAACCCGGGTGGAGATCGTGCTCAATCCCCTGGGCGTTCCGTCCCGCATGAATGTGGGCCAGATCCTCGAGACCCACCTGGGATGGGCCGCATGGGTGCTGGGGTTCGGCGCCAAGACTCCCGTGTTCCAGGGTGCGAGCGAAGATGAGGTCGGGCTGCTCCTCAAGATGGCGGGAGTCAGGTGGGGAGCCCAGGCACTGGGAATCAGTGCCGAGCCCCCCGCCACGACGGCTACCGATATCGAGCAGCTCACGGGCGCCTCTCGCACCCTTCCCGCGCAGGTGGGTGCGGCGGGCAACGGTGATCAGAGCTCGACCGGGCTCGGTCGTTCCCTGGACGACTACGCGCGGGTCGACCTGCCGGAAGGGGCGCAGGCCTACTTCGACCGGTTGAGGGATTTCCTGGTGGAAGCCGCCGAAGAGCACGCCGGCCGGCTCGCGGTACCGCTGGCAAAGGCCTTCCCGGCGATCCACCGGCTCGCCCGGTCCGAATCGCCGGCTTCAGGCGGCATCAACGCGGGAGTGGTGGAGTTCATGGACACGGCAGGCCTTCGTCCTGACGGCAAGGCGGTGGTCCGGGACGGCCGCAGCGGCCGGCCCTTCGACTTCCCGGTCACCGTCGGCATGGTCTACATGCTCAAGCTGTCGCATCTGGTGGATGACAAGATCCACGCGCGCAGCATCGGACCCTACTCGCTGGTCACGCAGCAGCCGCTGGCCGGCAAGGCCCAGTTCGGGGGACAGCGGTTCGGGGAGATGGAGGTATGGGCGCTGGAGGCCTACGGCGCCGCCCATACCCTGCAGGAGATACTGACCGTCAAGTCGGACGACGTCATGGGCCGGTCGCGCGTATACGAGGCGATCGTCAAGGGAGAAAACCTCCCCGAACCCGGCATCCCGGAGAGCTTCAACGTGCTGGTACAGGAGCTGAAGGCGCTGGGCCTCTCGGTAACGCTCGATCAGGACGACTGAGATCTTGAGCATCGCACTGACACCCGCAACCCACGGGGTGCACGCCATATGATCGATTTTCCCAGGTTCCGCGAGACGAGCGGTACGACCGATTTCGACTTCATCCAGCTCAAGGTCGCCTCACCGCAGGAAATCCGCGGCTGGTCGTACGGAGAGGTGACCAAGCCCGAAACGATCAACTACCGGTCCTTCAAACCGGAGCGGGACGGGCTCTTCTGCGAGCGCATCTTCGGTCCGGTGAAGGACTGGGAGTGTTCCTGCGGCCGGTTCAAGCGCATTCGCTTCCGCGGGCACGTTTGCGACCGCTGCGGCGTCGAGGTGACGCTCTCCAAGGTCCGTCGCGAACGGATGGGACACATCGAACTCGCCGTGCCGGTGTGCCACATCTGGTTCTTCAAGACGCTGCCCAGCCAGCTGGGCTACCTGGTCGACATGACGCTGCGCAACCTGGAGAAGCTGATCTACTACGCTTCCTACGTGGTGACCAACCCCGGCGGCCAGGACGTCGAGTTCCTGGAGCTGCTGGACGAGGACGAATACTACGACCTGCGCGTCAAGGCCCGTGAGGAGGGCGACGACGAGTTCGTGGCCGAGATCGGGGCGGAAGCCGTCCGCAGCCTCCTGCGCAAGCTCGACTCGCCGAAGGTCGACATCGGCAGGCGCAACGCAGACGGGAAGGGGCTCGACCGCCTCGCCGACTGGCTGCGCCACGAAATCCGGACCGAGACCTCCCAGCATCGCAAGAAGAAGAAGCTGAAGCGCCTCAAGGTGGTGGACGCCCTGCGCAACTCCGGACTGAGCCCCGAGCAGCGCAACCGGCCCGAGTGGATGGTGATGGACGTGGTTCCCGTCATCCCGCCCGACCTGAGGCCGCTGGTGCCCCTGGACGGAGGCCGCTTCGCGACCTCGGACCTGAACGACCTCTACCGACGGGTCATCAACCGCAACAACCGGCTCAAGAAGCTGGTGGAGATGCGGGCCCCGGAAGTCATCCTGCGCAACGAAAAGCGCATGTTGCAGGAGGCGGTCGACGCGCTGTTCGACAACGGGCGCCGATCGAAGGCGATCCGCGGGCGCGGCAAGCGGCCGCTCAAGTCCCTTTCCGACATGCTCAAGGGCAAGCAGGGGCGTTTCCGCCAGAATCTGCTGGGGAAGCGCGTCGACTATTCCGGCCGGTCGGTCATCGTGGTGGGCCCCGAACTCAGGCTGCATCAGTGCGGCCTCCCCAAGGCGATGGCGGTCGAACTGTTCAAGCCGTTCATCATTCACGAACTCGAGAAGCGCGGGGAGGCCGAGACGGTCAAGCGCGCGAAAAAGATCGTGGAAGACGACGACCCCAAGGTCTACGAGGTTCTGGAAGACATCATTCGGGACCATCCGGTGCTGCTCAATCGAGCGCCCACCCTGCACCGGCTCGGCATCCAGGCTTTCGAACCGGTTCTGGTGGAAGGGAAGGCGATCCGCATCCACCCTCTCGTGTGTGCGGCTTTCAACGCTGACTTCGACGGCGACCAGATGGCGGTGCACGTGCCGCTCTCGTTCGAGGCGCAGCTGGAGTCGCGGGTCCTGATGCTCTCGTCGAACAACATCCTGCTGCCGTCGAACGGCCGGCCGGTCGCGGCGCCCAGCCAGGACATCGTCATCGGCTGCTACTACCTGACCAAGCCGCCGCTGGCCATCTCGGACCTGGAGCGCGACGCCAACAACGGCAAGATCGCCGCCGCCATTCGCGACAGCGCGAACCAGGAGCTCGACGAGCTCTATCGGGATGCGCCCCGCTACAGCACCTTCGGCGAAGTGGAGATGGCGGTGGTCACCGACCGCCTGCAATTCCACTCGCTGTGCTGGTTCTGGGTGCCGAGAAGCGCTGCCGAGGGCAAGCCCCAGGGACAGTGGATCAGGACCACGGCCGGGCGGGTCTTGTTCAACTCGTTCATCCCCCCGGGCATGCCGTTCGAGAACCGGACGCTCGGCAAGGGTCAGCTCGGCGACCTTGTGTTCCGCTGTTTCACGGAAGTCGGGCTGCTCCCCACCACCCGCTTCCTCGACGATCTCAAGGATTTCGGGTTCCGGTACGCCACCCTGGGGGGGATCAGCGTCGGCATCAGCGACCTGGAGATCCCGCTCGAAAAGACCCACATCCTGGCCGAGGCCGACGACAAGGTGGCGCGCTGGCGAGGCAACTACGAAGACGGCTTCATCTCCCGGGGCGAGCTCTACAACAAGGTCATCGACACCTGGACGCACGCCAACAACGATGTCGCCGACGAGATGGCGGAAAACCTGGAGCGCTCCAGGGAAGGGTACAACCCGGTCTACATGATGATGACCTCCGGGGCCCGGGGGAACCGCGACCAGATGCGCCAGCTGGCCGGCATGCGCGGCCTTATGGCCAAGCCGCAGAAGAAGATGACCGGCGGCATCGGCGAGATCATCGAGTCCCCCATCAAGTCCAACTTCCGGGAGGGGCTGAGCGTCGTCGAGTACTTCATCTCTACCCACGGCGCCCGCAAGGGGCTCGCGGACACCGCGCTCAAGACGGCCGACGCGGGCTACCTGACGCGCCGGCTGGTCGATGTCGCCCAGGATGTCACCATCACCGAGGAGGACTGCGGCACGGTGGAGGGCGTAGAGACATCGGCGCTCAAGGAGGGAGAGGACATCATCGAGTCACTCGCCGACCGCATCACGGGGAATGTGGCGCTCGAGGACGTGATCGACCCCATCGACGGCAAGCTGCTTGTCGCGAAGGGTAGCCTGATCGAGGAGTCCCAGGCGAAGTGGATCGAGGACGACGCGGGAATTCAGTCCGTGCGCATCTGCTCGGTGCTCACCTGCGAGACCAGGCGCGGCATCTGCCAGAGGTGCTACGGCCGCAATCTGGCCACCATGCAGATGGTGGACGTGGGCGAGGCGGTCGGAATCCTCGCCGCGCAGTCCATCGGCGAGCCCGGGACCCAGTTGACCCTGCGCACCTTCCACATCGGCGGAACGGCCGCCCGCATCGCCCAGTTGACGCAGAGGAAGTCCAAGATCGACGGCCTCGTGGCGCTGGAGCGGGTGACGACGGTCGAAACCGAAGAGGGTTCGCGCAAGGGCGAGCGCATCGTGACCTCCCGAGAGGGACAGATCATCCTGAAGACGCCGGCGGGCGCCGTCCGAAGCGAGTTGGCGGTCCCGTACGGCGCCACGCTCGCGGTCCGCGAGGGCGACGTGGTGGAGGAAGGCGGGCTGCTCTTCAGCTGGGACCCGTATTCGGAGCCGATCGTGGCGGACTGCCGCGGCACCCTCAGGTATTCCGACATCGTCGAAGACCAGACCATGAGGGAGGAGCTCGACGAGACGACCGGCCGCCGCCAGCTGATCGTCACTGAGGACCGCAACAAGAAGCTCCACCCCGCCATCGAGATCCGGCAGGGCGAAGTCAAGGCGCGAGAGTTCATCATTCCGGCGGGCGCCGAACTGATAGCGAAGGACGGCGAGCGGGTCATGCCCGGACAGACCATCGCCAAGATCAGCCGCGAGGTCTACAAGACCCGCGACATCACCGGCGGACTTCCGCGCGTGGCCGAGCTGTTCGAAGCCCGTCGGCCCAAGGATCCCGCGGTGATCGCCGAGATCGAGGGACGGGTCAGCTTCGGGGACATCAAGCGCGGAAAGCGCAAGGTGGTGGTCACGCCCGAGCACGCAGATCCCCGCGAATACGACGTTCCGGTCGCAAAGCACCTGCGCGCCCACGAGGGCGACCTGGTGCACGCCGGAGACCGGATCTCGGAAGGCCCGATCAACCCGCACGACATCCTGCGCGTGAAGGGTCCCCGCGCCGTCCAGGAGTACCTCCTCAACGAAATCCAGGAGGTGTATCGGCTGCAGGGGGTCAGAATCAACGACAAGCACATCGCCGTCATCGTGCGGCAGATGCTCAAGAAGGTCCGCGTCACCGACTCCGGGGACACCACGTTCCTCGAAGGCGAGAGCGTGGATCGAGCCGAGTTTCTCGCGGTCAACGAGGAGTTGCCGGAGGAAGCGAGGACCGCGCGCTCCGAGCCGCTCCTGCTGGGCATCACGAAAGCCAGCCTCACGACCGAGTCCTTCATCTCCGCGGCTTCCTTCCAGGAGACCACGCGGGTGCTGACGGACGCGGCGGTCAGGGGCGCCCGCGACCACCTCAAGGGGCTGAAGGAAAACATCATCATCGGCCACCTGATTCCGGCGGGCACCGGCATCCACCGGTACCAGCACGTCGAGTTCATGGTCGAACAGCAGTTCTACGACGAAGAGATCCTGCCCCTGGCGGAGCCGGAGGGCCTGCTGGCCGGGTTCACCGCGGAGGAGACGGCGCTCGAGTAGCCCACGGCGTGGCGGCCTGTCCGGCGTTGACACGGGCGGGAACGCTTTCGTATCTTTGAAAGCTGCACAGGAGATGCCTGATGGCTCTCCGGGAGTCCTCGCGGACGTGTCCGGGCGGGCCGTGTGGCCGGAAGCAAGCGCTCGTCGTCACGTGGAACGCCTGACTGCTGAAACCAATCGTATGCCGACCATCAACCAACTCGTGCGCAAGGGCCGCCGGTCCGTTCGGAAGAAGAACAAGTCGCCGGCCCTCCAGAAGAACCCTCAGAAACGGGGCGTTTGCACGCGTGTGTACACCACGACCCCCAAGAAGCCCAACTCGGCGCTGCGCAAGGTTGCGCGCGTCAGGCTGACCAACGGGTACGAGGTGACTTCGTACATCGGTGGCGAAGGACACAACCTCCAGGAGCACTCCATCGTGCTCATTCGGGGAGGCCGGGTGAGGGACCTGCCCGGCGTTCGCTACCACGTCGTGCGCGGCACGCTGGACACTTCGGGAGTGGGCGACCGCCGCCGGGGCCGGTCGAAGTACGGAACCAAGGAACCCAGGTAGGTCATGAGCCGCCGCACGCGCGCCGAAAAGAGGGAGATCGCGGGGGATCCGCGCTACGAGTCGGTCGTGGCCCAGAAGTTCATCAACGGCTTGATGCTGGACGGCAAGAAGTCCACCGCGGAGAGCATTTTCTACGACGCCCTCACGGTAGTCGAGGAGCGTTCGGGACAACCCGGCCTGGGAGTGTTCAACCAGGCCCTGAACAACGCCAAGCCTGCCGTCGAGGTGAAGAGCAGGCGGGTCGGCGGCGCCACATACCAGGTGCCGATCGAAGTCCGCCCCGAGCGACGCCAGGCGCTGGCCATAAAGTGGATGATCGACTTTTCCCGCAAGCGGGGAGAGCGGTCGATGGCAGGTCGCCTCGCAGCCGAGATTCTGGCCGCGAGCCGAAACGAGGGAAGCACGATAAAGAAGAAGGAAGACACGCACCGGATGGCAGAAGCCAACAAGGCGTTCGCCCACTATCGCTGGTAGCCGTTTCCCAGCTGCGGCGCGCAGGCTGGCGCCGGGGTAGCGGGGGTTCTCGAAGGTCCGACCCTCGCGGCACAAGGCAGGCGGCTTCCAACCGGCAGGTGGGTTGGCCCGGCCGAATCTGCACTCGTGGCCTCGGAGTTCCTGCGCTTTTTTTGCGTACCGACGACAGAAACACAGGATTTGAAGGAATACATCGGATGCCCAGGCATACACCGCTAGAGCGTCTGCGCAACATCGGCATCATGGCGCATATCGACGCGGGCAAGACCACCACCACCGAGCGGGTTCTGTTCTATACCGGCCGGGTCCACCGCATGGGCGAGGTGCACGAGGGTGCGGCCACCATGGACTGGATGGAACAGGAGCAGGAGCGGGGGATCACGATCACCTCCGCCGCCACGACCTGCGCGTGGCTGCGCAACGGCTCCACCTTCCGCATCAACATCATCGACACCCCCGGGCACGTCGACTTCACGGCCGAGGTCGAGCGTTCGCTGCGGGTTCTGGACGGAGCCATCGCAGTGTTCTGCGCGGTGGGCGGGGTCGAGCCCCAGTCGGAAACGGTCTGGCGTCAGGCCGACCGGTATCGCGTGCCCCGCATAGCGTTCGTCAACAAGATGGACCGCGTCGGGGCCGACTTCGAGCAGGTCGTCACGATGATGCGCGAACGCCTCGGAGCCAACGCCCACCCGGTGCAGTATCCGCTCGGCGAGGGAGAGCTCTTCACCGGCGTCGTGGACATCGTGACCCGGAGGTCGATCATCTACGAGGACGACCTGGGTTCGCGTTTCAGCTACGGGCCGGTGCCGGACTCGATGTCGGAGGTGATCGCCGCATGCCGGCACGAACTCATCGAGGCCGCGGTCGAGCACGACGACGAGTTGCTGGAGAAGTACCTTGCGGGCGAGGAACTCACCGAGGAGGAACTCCGGCGGGCGATCCGCGAGGCCACCCTGCGCGGCGCCATCTTCCCCGTCTTTTGCGGATCGGCCTTCCGCAACAAGGGCATCCAGGCGCTCCTGGACGGTGTCATCGACTACCTGCCCTCCCCCATCGACATTCCTCCCGTCGAGGGACACTATCGTCCGGCGGGCCGCTTCGCCGAGACCCGGGAGGTCTCGGACGACGCTCCCTTCACCGCACTCGCATTCAAGATCGCCACCGACCCCTATGTCGGGCGGCTCACCTTCTTCCGCGTCTATTCGGGATCGCTGCCGAGCGGCAGCTTCGTGCTCGACGCCACCCGGGGCAGGCGTGAGCGTGTGGGCCGGATTCTGCAGATGCACGCCAACAAGCGCGAGGAGCGACAGGAGGTTTTCGCAGGGGACATCGCTGCGGTCATCGGACTGAAAGGGGTTCGAACGGGCCATACCCTGTGTCATCCCGATCATCCCATCATCCTGGAGTCCATGGAGTTCCCGGAGCCGGTGATTGCGGTCGCCATCGAGCCCAAGACCCGGGCCGACCAGGACAAGCTGGCCCAGGGACTGGCGAAGCTCGCCGACGAGGACCCGACCTTCCGGGTGCGCAGCGATCAGGAAACCAACCAGACCATCATCAGCGGGATGGGCGAACTCCATCTCGAGATCATCGTCGATCGGTTGCGCCGCGAATTCCGGGTTGGCGCCAACATCGGCCGGCCCCAGGTCGCATACCGCGAGACCATCGTCGGTTCGGCCACGAAGGTGGAGGGCCGGTTCGTGCGCCAGACCGGAGGGCGCGGGCAATACGGCCATGTCGTCATCAACGTCGAACCCGCCCCCAAGGGCGCGGGCTTCGTCTTCGAGGACCGGATCGTGGGCGGCAGGATCCCCAAGGAATTCATCGGTCCCGTGGAGCGGGGAGTGCGCGACGCGATGTCGAGCGGGGCCGTGGCCGGCTACCCGCTCATCGACATCAAGGTCGAGCTGGTGGACGGCTCGTATCACGATGTCGATTCCAGCGAGATGGCCTTCAGGATCGCCGGATCGATGGCGCTCAGGGAGGGCGTGAGACGGGCTCGTCCGGTCCTGCTCGAGCCGGTCATGGATGTGGAAGTCGTTACGCCCGGCGACTACATGGGTGATATCATGGGCGACCTTTCTTCCCGGCGCGGGCGAGTCGGCGGCATGACCGAGCGGGCCGGCGCCCGGGTCATCGGAGCCAGCGTTCCGCTGGGAGAGATGTTCGGATATTCGACCTCCCTCCGCTCCATGAGCCAGGGGCGGGCCGTGTACACCATGCAGTTCTCGCACTACGACCAGGTGCCCCGGTCGAAGAGCGAAGAGATTGTGGCAGGCAACGGAGCAGTCTACCAGAAATGAGTGGCCGGATTCGCATCAAGCTGAAAGCCTTCGATCACTGGATCGTCGACCAGACCGCTTCCGACATCGTCCGCACCGCGGAGAAGACCGGAGCAAGCGTGTGCGGTCCGGTTCCGTTGCCCACGCGCCGCGAGCGCTGGACGGTGCTGCGCTCGCCGCACATCGACAAGAAGAGCCGGGAACAGTTCGAGCTGCGCACGCACAAGCGGCTCATCGACATCGTCGATTCCCGGCCCGCCACCATCGACGCCCTCACCAAGCTGGATCTGCCGGCGGGCGTCGATGTCGAGATCAAGGTCGACTAGGCAGCACATGGACAACTGCCAGGAGGCGGCATGGCGGGATTGATCGGACGCAAGGTCGGGATGACCCGCATCTTCAACGACGAAGGTCTTGTGGTGCCGGTTACCGTGGTGCGCGCCGGGCCATGCCCGGTCGTATGCGTAAGATCCGGGGAGACCGACGGATACCGCGCCGTCCAGATCGGCTTCGAAGCCCGCAGGGCCAGGCATGCCACGAAGGCCGAAGCCGGCCATGCCGCGAAGGCCGGACTGAAAGCGACGCCCCGCGTTCTGCGCGAGTTCCCGGTCGCGGACGACGAGGCGTTCGAGGCCGGTGACGAACTTACCGTCGAGCTCTTCGCTGCCAACCAGTCCGTAAAGGTGACCGGCAATACCAAGGGCCGTGGGTTTCAGGGCGTCGTGAAGCGACACGGCTTCACGGGACGCCCGGCCACGCACGGCCACCCGATGTCGCGCACCCCCGGATCGATGGGAGCGGGCACCGACCCGTCGAGAGTCATCAAGGGCAAGAAGCTCCCCGGCCGGATGGGCAACAATCGCAAGACGCTGAGCAACGTCGAAGTCGTCCGGGTCGACGCCGGGAGGAACCTGCTGTTCCTCAAGGGCGCCGTTCCCGGACCGCGCAGCGGCTACGTCTTCATCAGCCACTAGAGCCATGCATACGGCCCACTACTACCACTCTGACGGCAGGCCGGACGGCGACCGGACGCTTCCGGCAGTCCCATTCGACGGAGTCGTGAACGAAGGCGTTCTGCACCAGGTGGTGCGGGCCCAACTCGCCAATCGGCGGAGGGGGACGGGGGCCGGCAAGAACCGCTCGGCCGTTTCGGGCGGCTCCCGCAAGCCGTGGAGGCAGAAGGGCACCGGCCGGGCCCGCCAGGGGACGATCCGCGCCGCGCAGTGGACGGGAGGCGGGATGGCCTTCCCCCCTCAACCTCACTCGTGGCGCACGTCCGTGCCTCGCAAGGTGCGCGCGCTGGCCCGTCGGTCGGCCCTGAATGCGCGCGCGGAAGAGGGTCGGGTGCTGCTGATCGAGTCCCTGGACTACGAGGCCCCGCGCACCTCGCGCCTGGCATCCTGCCTCGCCGCCATCGAAGTGTCGGGCAAGGTGCTTCTGCTGACCGACGGCAACAAGCGCAACGTGTACCTTTCGGCCCGCAACCTGCCGGGTGTCAGCGTACGACCCTTCGGGGAGGAATCGGCCTACGACGTGCTGCGGGCGGCGACCGTCGTGATCGAGGCCGATGCGCTCGGGACCGGGCCGGTGGCCACGGAGCCCGCGGCCTCCACAGACACGGAGAACGGCGATGCGTGAGCCGTGGGATGTAATCGTGCGGCCGGTGGTCACCGAGAAGACGACCGCCCAGATGGAGGCCGACAACGTCTACTCGTTCATCGTCAACCGGAACGCCAACAAGATCGACATCGCCCGCGCGGTGGAAGCGCTCTGGGACGTCCAGGTCGACGATGTGCGCACCATGAGATACGCGGGCAAGATGCGCCGCTCGTTCCTCGGACAGATGAGCCGCAACTGGAGCCTCGGCCGCAGGCCGTCGTTCAAGAAGGCGGTCGTCAAGCTGGCCGAAGGCGACCACATCGAACTCTACGAAATGGGCTGAGGAACGGGCCATGGCGATCAAGAAGTTCAGACCCGTTACACCCGGCTCCCGTTTCCGGTCGATCGTGAAGGACACGGTGACCACGCGCAAGGGACCGGAGAAATCGCTGACGGAGCCTCTGCACTCCAAGGGTGGACGCAACCACCATGGCCGCATCACGGTGCGGCGCAGGGGCGGTGGCCACAAGCGCCGGTATCGGCGCATCGACTTCAGACGCAACAAGATCGGGGTGGCGGGCCGCGTCGCCGAGATCGAGTACGATCCCAACCGCTCCGCGAACATCGCCCTGATCCACTACGCGGATGGCGAGAAACGCTACATCCTGCATGTGCGCGGCCTTGCGGTCGGAGATGAGGTGGTGGCGGGTGGCGATGCCGACATCAAGCCGGGCAACGCCCTCCCGATCGGCCGCATTCCGCTGGGCACGATCGTTCACAACGTGGAGCTGAAGCCCGGGAAGGGCGGCCAGATGGCCCGCTCGGCGGGCGCGGGCGTGCAGATCATGGCCAAGGAGGGAGACTACGTGACGCTCCGTCTTCCCTCCACGGAAGTCCGGCGGGTGCGCATGGAATGCATGGCCACCGTAGGCCAGGTCGGCAACACCGATCATGAACTGAAGTCGCTGGGCAAGGCCGGGGCGGCCCGGTGGCGCGGGCGCCGTCCCAAGGTGCGGGGCGTCGCCATGAACCCGGTGGACCACCCGCTCGGCGGAGGCGAGGGCAAGGCCTCCGGGGGCCGGCCTCCGGTTACCCCCTGGGGCAAGCCGGAGGGGAAGAAGACCCGCAATCCCAGGAAGGAATCCAACCGACTGATCGTCCGGGGACGCAAACGCGGCAAGGCCACCCGGTCCTAGACGATTGCGAGACGAGAAGCCAACCAGGAAACCGCCATGCCACGCAGCGTAAGAAAGGGCCCCTACATCGACGAGAAGCTCCTGCGCAAGGTGGAACTGATGAACGCGCGCGCGGAGAAGAAGGTGATCAAGACCTGGGCGCGCGCTTCGACCATCTCGCCGGACTTCGTGGGCCATACGGTTGCGGTGCACAACGGCAACAAGTTCATCCCGGTCTACATCACCGAGAACATGGTTGGGCACAAACTCGGCGAGTTCGCCCCCACGCGGCTCTTTCGCGGGCACGGGGGCAAACTCGCCGACCGGCGCTCCAAGGCTCGATAGAGGCCCGAACAGGTCACCCCCTGCACGAGAACCCGGATGCAAGCAAAGGCGGTTGCCAGGTACATCGGAATGAGTCCCCGCAAGGTGAGGCTGGTCGTGGATCAGATCCGGGGTCTCCCCGTCAATCAGGCCTACGCAATCCTGCGATTCTCGAAGAAGGCCGCGTCGGTGCCGGTCGGCAAGACGCTCCGTTCGGCGGTCGCGAACGCCGAGTACAGGGCAGAGGAGGAAGGCGAGGTGCTCGATGTGGACGAGCTCGTGATCGCGCGGGCATTTGTTGATGGTGGGCGGACCACGAAGCGCTGGCGGGCGGCGGCCATGGGGAGGGCGGCCCCGATCCGCAGGCGCTCGAGTCACATCACGATCGTCGTGGAAAGCGAGGAATAGGGGCGATGGGACAGAAGACACACCCCCACGGGTTCCGGCTCGGCATCGTCAAGGACTGGCAGTCCCGCTGGTACGCGGAGAAGGATTTCCCCCACCTGCTCCAGGAGGACGAGACCATACGGCGGTACCTCGACCGCCGTCTGGCGCATGCCGCCATCTCCCGGGTCGAGATCGACCGCAAGCCCTCCAAGATCGTGATGACCGTGCACACGGCCCGACCGGGCGTTGTGATCGGCAAGCGGGGCGCGGAGGTGGACAAGCTGCGCGACGAGCTGGGCGTGCTGACCAAGTCGGAGGTCTCGGTCAACGTGGAGGAGATCAAGCAGCCCGAACTCGACGCGCGGCTGGTGGCAGAGAACGTCAAGCACCAGTTGCGGCAGCGGATTTCGTTCCGGCGGGCCATGAAGCGCGCGGTTCAATCGGCGCGCCGAGCGGGCGCGGAGGGCATCAAGATCCAGTGTGGCGGCCGCCTGGGAGGCGCGGAAATCGCCCGCACCGAAGCGTATCACGAGGGTCGCGTGCCCCTGCACACCCTGCGGGCGAACATCGACTACGCGAGCGTGAGGGCGGACACCACCTACGGTACCGTGGGTGTGAAGTGCTGGATCTTCAAGGGTGAAGTGGTGGACGACCGGCGGGGCCGGACGTACTCGACGGGATCGTGAGGGTGCAGGCGAACGGAACCCGGCCCCCCCTGCGGCGGGCCCCGCAAGGACGATAGGCGATGCTGGCACCGAAGCGGATCAAGTACCGCAAGAAGCACAAGGGCAAGATGCGCGGGATTTCCCGTCGCGGAAATCGGGTGAGTTTCGGCGACTACGGGCTCCAGGCAGTGGAGTCCGCGTGGATCAGCAATCGCCAGATCGAGTCGGCGCGCGTGGCCATGACCCGGCACATCAAGAGGGGTGGAAAGGTCTGGATCCGGATCTTCCCGGACAAGCCGGTCACCTCCAAGCCCGCCGAGACCCGGATGGGCAAGGGAAAGGGCAACCCGGAAGGCTGGGTGGCGGTGGTGAAGCCGGGGCGGATGATGTTCGAGATGGAGGGTGTCGGCGAGGAGGTCGCGCGCCGCGCGATGCAGCTCGCATCCGACAAGCTGCCCATCAAGACCCGTTTCGTCGCGCGCGAACAGCAGTTGGGAACCTGAGGGAAACCGGGCATGGACATCGAAGAAATCCGCGATATGACCGACCAGCAGATCCGGGAGCGGCTGGACGAACTGAGGGAGGAACGGTTCCGCCTCAAGTTCCGGGCTGCGACCATGGAACTCGAGAATCCACGGCTGCTCTCGCACCTGCGCAGGGATATCGCCCGAGTCCGCACCGTGCAGCGCGAACGCGAACTCGCGGTGGCTCTGGCCATGACCGAGGAGAACGCCTCATGACGGCGACATCCGATGCCGCGAGCGGCGCACGCAACCGGCGAAAGACGCGAACGGGAGTGGTGGTGTCGGACGTGGCGGACAAGACGGTCACCGTCCTTGTCGCGCGCCAGTTCGCCCATCCCCTCTACGGAAAGCAGGTCAAGCGCACCCGCAGGTATCACGCCCACGACGAAACCAACCAGTATCGCATGGGAGACACCGTGCGCATCGTCGAGACGCGGCCCCTCTCCCGCACCAAGCGGTGGAGGGTCGCCGAACTGGTCGACCGCGCGGAAGGATAGGCCGGCGATGATTCAACAGGAATCGATGGTTCGGATCACGGACAACACGGGGGCCAAGAAGGCGCTCTGCATCCGTGTCCTGGGGGGCTCGCGCCGCCGCTACGCCAGCGTGGGCGACCTGGTGGTGCTCACGGTCAAGGATGCCATCCCCAACGCTGGCGTGCGCAAGGGCGATATCGTGCGGGCTGTCGTGGTGCGCACCGCCAAGGAAGTGCGCAGGCGCGACGGCTCCTATATCCGCTTCGACGACAACGCGGCGGTGCTCATCGACACCAACGGCGAGCCGAAGGGCACGCGCATCTTCGGACCGGTCGGGCGGGAACTCAGGGAGAAGCGCTACATGAAGATCGTTTCGCTGGCCCCGGAGGTGCTCTGATGCTGGAGCAGACGGGAGCGCGCCGGAACAGGTCCAAACACCGGATTGCAAAGGGTGACCGCGTGCGCGTGATTCGCGGCAACCACCGGGACGAGCAGGGAACTGTCCTCCGGGTGATTCGCGACCGTGATCAGGTGGTGATCGAGGGCGTCAACATGCGCAAGCGCCACCAGCGGCCCACGGCGGCCAATCCGGAGGGTGGGATCATCACCTTCGAGGCTCCGATCCACATTTCCAACGTGATGTTGATCGATCCGGCCAGCGGAGAGGCCAGCCGCATTCGCATGCGTCTCGAGGAAGGGGGCGTGAAGGAGCGCATCGCGGTGAAGACCGGCAACCCCATCCCGGCGCCGAGGTGACGGATGACGACAACGGACGGATTTGCAAGATGACGGAGACGCACCCCCGGCTTCACCGGCACTATCTGGAAAACGTTCAGCCGAAGCTCCAGGAGGAATTCGGCTTCACCAACGTCAACCAGATTCCGCGCCCGGTGAAGGTCGTCCTCAACGTGGGCGTCGGCGAAGCGAGCAGGAATCAGAAGTTCCTCGACAGCGTGGTCGAGGAATTGTCGGTGATCTCCGGACAGAAGCCGGTCGTCACCAGGGCGCGCAAGTCCATCTCCAACTTCTCGTTGAGGACGGGCATGCCGGTCGGATGCCGGGTCACGCTGCGCCGGCGCCGCATGTACGAGTTTCTCGATCGCCTGGTGAGCGCCACCATACCGCGGATCCGCGACTTCCGCGGGCTGTCCACGAAATCGTTCGACGGGCGCGGAAACTACAGCCTCGGGGTTCGCGAGCAGATCATCTTCCCCGAGATCGACTACGACAGGATCGACCGCATCCACGGCATGGACATCACCGTGGTTACGAGCACCAGCAAGGACGACGAGGCGCTGGCTCTGCTGCGCGAGCTGGGTTTTCCGTTCCGCGGCTCGCTACCGGTCATCATCGGCCAGAACGGCGCCGCCTGACGCCCCCGCAACCCAGGGAATAACGGAGGGACGAGACTCGACATGATGACGGACCCGATTGCCGACATGCTGACCCGGCTGCGCAACGCCGGGCAGGCGGGCCACCGCTGGGCGGACATGCCCGTCTCCCGGATGAAGATCGAGATTGCCCGGCTGCTCGCCGAGAACCATTTCGTCTTCGGCTACAAGGTACTCGACGACGGGGCCCACGGGGTTCTGCGCGTCTACCTGAAGTATCGCGACGAGGGTCGCCCGATCATCCGGCATATTGAGCGCTTCTCGTCGCCCGGGAGGCGGCGCTACGTCGGACGGGAGGATATCCCAAGGGTCAGGAACGGCCTGGGGATGGCGATTCTGTCGACATCCCGGGGTGTGCTCTCCGACCGCACGGCGCGCAAGGAAGGGGTAGGCGGCGAAGTGCTGGCGATCGTGTGGTAGCCAGGATTCCATCAACCACGACGTAAACGTATGTCGCGCATAGGTAAACTGCCGGTCGCCATTCCGGGCGGCGTGACCGTCGACTACAGTGAGCCCGTCCTGAAGGTAAAGGGGCCCAGGGGCGAACTGACCCTCGACGTGCATCCCGCCATGACCATCGATGTGGGGGAAGGCGAAGTTGTGGTCCGGAGGCCGTCCGACGGTCGCACGCACCGGTCGCTTCATGGTCTGACGCGCGCCCTCATCGCCAACATGGTGCACGGGGTGACGACCGGGTACAGCAAGACGCTGGAGATCGTGGGGGTGGGATACCGGGCGCAGAAGAAGGGCAGGGAACTGATCCTGAGCCTGGGATTCTCCCACACCATCGACTACCCGGAGCCCGAGGGCATCACGCTCGAGTGTCCCCGGCAGGACGTCGTGGTGGTGCATGGAATCGACAAGCAGAAGGTGGGGCAGGTAGCGGCGGAAATCCGGTCGTTCCGGCCACCGGAGCCGTACAAGGGCAAGGGCGTGCGCTATCAGGGCGAGCAGATCCGACGCAAGGTCGGCAAGACCGCCGCATCGTAGTCGCCCCGCACAGCGAGGAAACCGTGACCGCAAAGAGTTCGAAGTTGAGAAGGAGCCGGCGCCTGCAGCGCATCCGGCGGCATCGCAGGGTCCGCAAGCGCGTGAACGGGTCCGCCGAACGCCCGCGGCTCGTGGTGTTCCGATCGCTGAAACACATGGAGGGACAACTGGTGGACGACGACCTTGGACGCACCCTCGTCGGGATCTCCACCCGGTCGGCGGCTCTCCGCGAGTTCGAGACCGAGTCTCGCAACCCGGGAGTCGAGCGGGCTCGGGCAGCCGGCAGGATGCTGGCCGATCGGGCGCGCTCGGAGGGCATCGGCACGGTGGTATTCGACCGTGGTGGCTACCAGTATCACGGCAGGGTCAAGGCCTTTGCCGAAGGCGCGCGCGAGGGAGGACTGAACTTCTGATGGCCAGAAACAGAGGTAGAGGTGCCAACAGCGACCGCTCGCGTGAGAGCGAACTCGTCGAGAACGTCATCCACATCAACCGGGTCGCCAAGGTGGTGAAGGGCGGACGCCGCTTCTCGTTCACCGCGCTCGTCTCGGTGGGCGACCAGAAGGGCAACATGGGCGTCGCGCTGGCCAAGGCGAGCGACGTTGCGGAGGCCATCCGCAAGGCGTTCGAGCGGGCACGGCGGAACATGCAGAACGTGTCGATCGTTCAAGGCACCCTCCCTCATGAAATCATCGGCCGGTGGGGCGCGGGCCGGGTGCTCCTTCGTCCCGCGGCGCCAGGCACCGGGGTGATCGCCGGTGGTCCGGTCCGCGCGGTGCTGGAGGCTGCGGGGGTCACCGACGTCCTGACCAAGAGTCTCGGTTCGAACAACCCCATCAACGTGGTCAAGGCGACGCTGAACGGCCTGACGCGGCTGGCCACGCCCGAGCAGGTCGCGCGTGAGCGCGGCATCAGCGTCGAAGAACTGGGAGGATAGGCCCGTGTCCGACACGCCCGGGAAGATCCGGATCAAGCAGGTGCGCAGCGGCATCGGGAGGCTGAGCACACACCGGCGGACATTGCGCGCCCTGGGGATCCGCAGGCACCAGCAGTCGGTTGTGCACACGGACACCCCGGCCATCAGAGGCATGATCCGCCAGGTCAGCCACCTGGTGGAAGTCACCGAAGTCACCTGAACGACGGAGATCGCACCGATGTCAGAACTTCACCGGCTGAGCCCCGTACCGGGATCACGCAAGGCGCGCAAGCGTGTCGGGCGCGGACCCGGATCCGGGCTGGGCAAGACGGCCGGCAGGGGACACAACGGTCAGAAGTCCAGGAGCGGCGGCACGGTTCCCGCCTGGTTCGAGGGCGGGCAGATGCCCCTGCAGCGGCGCATCCCCAAGCGGGGGTTCAAGAACCGCGGACGCGTCGAGTACGCCGTCATCAACGTCGGCGACCTGAACCGCCTCGACACCGACCGGATCACCCTGGAGGCGCTCGTCCGGGCCGGGGTGGCCGGCGGGGGCCGGAAGCCGGTAAAAGTGCTCGGCACGGGTGAAGCGGAGCGGGCGATGCATGTCGAGGCGCACGCGTTCAGCGCGTCCGCGCGCCGCAAGATCGAAGCCGCCGGGGGCACGGTGACCGTGTCCGGCTCGCGCTGACGTCAATCCGCTAGACGGGGTAGGAGATGGCGAACCCGATTCCCAATCTGTTCCGGGTCCCGGAACTCAAGCAGAAGATCCTCTTCACGCTGTTCATCCTTCTCGTCTACAGGCTGGGGGCGCACATTACCGTGCCCGGCCTCGACGTGAACATCCTGCGCCAGCAGTTCGGGCAGCTGAGCAACACGCTGTTCGGGATCTACGACATGTTCGTGGGGGGCGGTCTCAGCCGGGCCACCATCCTGGCGCTCGGCATCATGCCCTATATCTCCGCCTCGATCATGTTCCAGCTGCTCTCCGCGGTGGTTCCCACGATCGAGAAGCTGCAGAAGGAGGGGGAACAGGGGCGCAAGAAGCTCACCCAGTGGACGCGCTACACGACGGTCGTGCTGTCCATCATCCAGGCCTACGGCTACGCGGTGTTCCTGTCCAGCATTCCCGGCGCGGTGCGCACCCCCGGCGTGCTGTTCATGTTCACCACCGTCGTTGCGCTCACCGTCGGTGCCGTCTTCGTCATGTGGCTGGGAGAGCAGATTACCGAACACGGCATCGGCAACGGCATGTCGCTGCTGATCTTCTTCTCCATCATCGAGGGATTCCCGGCGGCGATCGGCCGGACCTGGGAGTCGTTCGTGGTCGGAGAAATCAGCGTGGTCGGCCTCGCGGCGCTGGGTGCCGTGGTCGTGGGGGTGACTGCGGGTGTGGTGGCGATGACCATGGCGGCCCGCAAGATCCCGGTTCAGATACCACGCAAGGTGATGGGGCGCGGGCGTATCCGCGAAGGCCAGAAGAGCTTCGTGCCGCTGCGCGTGAACTCGGCCGGCGTCATGCCGATCATCTTCGCACAGTCGTTCATCATCGTGCCGGGCACGCTCGCGGCCTTCTCGAGCGCCGGCTTTCTCCGCGAGATCTCGGACCTCTTCCAGCCGGGGAGCTGGCTCTACTACGGGAGCTACTCGCTCCTGATCCTCTTCTTCACCTACTTCTACACCGCCATCATCTTCAATCCGGTGGATCTGGCGGAGAACCTGAAGAAGCAGGGGGCCTTCATCCCCGGGGTCAAGCCGGGCGCGCGCACGGCCGAATACATCGACAGGATCCTGACCCGCATCACGCTTCCGGGCTCGATCTACCTTGCCATCATCGCGCTGTTGCCCTTCTGGATCTTCGACTGGTTCAACATCCAGACCTTCTTCTTCGGGGGCACCAGCCTGCTGATTGTGGTCGGGGTAGGGCTGGACACCGTGCAGCAGGCCCAGCAACACCTGCTTCTTCGCCACTACGACGGCTTCATGAAGAAGGGGAGGGTCAAGATGCGGGGCCGGGGGCGCTACGTCTGATGCGGTCGGCGTGATCGCAGCCGGAGCTCTGGCGCAGGCATCATGATCGCCGTTTTCCTGGGTCCCCCCGGTGCCGGCAAGGGCACGCAGAGCGCGAAACTCATCCGCGATGTGGGCTTTCGCAAGATCGCCACCGGAGATCTGCTGCGCGCCGCGCGCCAGGCCGGCACCGAACTGGGTGATGCGGCCCGGCGCTACATGGATGCGGGCGAGCTGGTTCCGGACGAGGTGATCGTCGCACTGGTGGAGGAGACTCTCGAGGGGTTTCCCGCGGACGCGCCGATTCTCTTCGACGGCTTTCCGCGCACGCTGCCCCAGGCGCGGGCGCTGGACGACGCCCTCGCGCGCACGGGACGGGCCGTGGAGCGCGTCGTCGTCCTGGATGTGCCCGAGCAGGTCGTGCTGCGCAGAATCGGTGGGCGCCGCATCAGCCCGAACGGGCGGGTCTACAACGTCCACGACGATCCTCCGCGGGTAGACGGTGTCTGCGACGAGACCGGAAAGCCGCTGATCCATCGGGAGGACGACCGTCCACAAACCATCCTGCGCCGTCTCCGGGTCTACGAGGCGCAGACGGAACCAATCATCGCGTACTACGAGGAAGGGGCGCCGCCGGTCGCGCGCCTGGACGGCACGCAGGGCATCGAAGAAACGTACCGGTCGGTTCGGGCGGCGTTGCGGCGCATCCCGGCGGGCGAGACTGAACCGAGGTGCAACGGAACCAAGTGATTCGACTGAAGAGCGAACCCGAGATCGCCGAAATCGCCCGGGGTGGAGCCATCATCGGCGAACTCCTTGGCGTTCTGGAAGATGTCGTGCGTCCCGGTGTAACGACGGGCGAACTCGACCGCCTGTGCGAGGATTTCATCCGCTCCCACGACGGAGCGGTTCCGGCATTCAAGGGGCTGTACGGTTTCCCGGGCGCCGTGTGCACCTCAACCAATGCGGAGGTCGTTCACGGGATTCCCAGCCCGCGCCGCGTCCTGCAGGACGGCGACATCGTTTCGGTGGATGTAGGGGTCAGGCTCAACGGGTGGTGCTCCGATTCGGCGAGCACATTCACGGTGGGGGACGTAGGCGCGGCGACGCGCCGACTGCTGGAGATCACGAGGGAGGCGCTGGCCCGGGCCATCGCCGCAGCCGTGCCGGGCAACCATGTCGGTGACATCGGCGCGGCTGTGGAAGGCGCCGTTCGCGAGACCGGATTTGCCATCGTCCGCGACTTGGTGGGGCATGGAGTGGGGCGGGAGGTGCACGAAGCGCCTCAGGTGCCCAACTTCGGACGTCCCGGACAGGGTCCGCGACTGCTCGACGGAATGGTCCTGGCGATCGAGCCCATGCTCACGGCCGGGGCCGGGTCCATCCGCACCCTCGACGACGGATGGACCGTGGTGACCAGAGATGGTTCCCCCTCCGCCCATTTCGAGCACACCGTAGCCGTCACCGGAAAGCGAGCACGCGTGCTGACCGCATCGCCACACCCGGTGCCCGCCTCCACATGACGGCATCGCCATTGAGCCCCAACGGGCTTTCGGTTATCTTTCAATTTCTGTGCAGTGAAGCAGACCACCCCGTCGCCGAGGAGCAGCCGAAATGAAAGTGCGGAGCAGCGTGAAGGCCATCTGCGAGCACTGCAAGGTGATCCGCAGGCGCGGCGTCGTCCGCGTCATCTGCGCACGCAACCCCCGCCACAAGCAGCGGCAGGGTTAGGGATCTCCCGAGTTTCGGAACGCGAGCCGTGGCACGAATCGCAGGTGTCGATCTTCCGCGAAACAAGCGCGTCGAAGTCGCGCTCACCTACATCTACGGAGTCGGGCCCACCCGCGCCAGGGAGATCCTGGACGCGACCGGCGTGGATCCCGACAAGCGCACCTTCAACCTCAGCGACGAGGACGTCAGCCGGCTGCGCAGGCAGATCGAGACCGAGCTGAAGGTCGAGGGCGCGCTCAGGACCGAGGTGTCGATGAACATCAAGCGGCTGATGGACATCGGCTGCTACCGGGGATTGCGCCATCGCCGGGGACTGCCCGTGAGAGGGCAGAGAACTCACACGAACGCCCGCACACACAAAGGCCGCCGCCGGGCCATCGCCGGCAAGAAGAAGGCGCCGAGGAAGTAGGGCCGAGGAAGAACGCGCGTGGCAAAGGCACGAAAGCCGGCACGGGTCCGGCGCACGAAGAAGGTCGTGGAAGCCGAAGGTGTGGCACACATCAAGGCGACCTTCAACAACACGATCATCACCATCACCGATTCGGCGGGCAATACGGTCGTCTGGTCGAGCGCTGGCAAGGCGGGGTTCAAGGGCTCCAAGAAGTCGACTCCCTTCGCCGCCACGGTCGCTGCCGAGCAGGCAGGCCGGGAGGCCGTGAGCCTCGGGGTCCGGCGCGTCAGCGTGCGCGTCCAGGGTCCGGGCTCGGGCCGCGAGTCGGCCATACAGGCACTCTATGCGGCAGGGCTGCACATCATGGCCATCGAGGACGTCACCCCGCTGCCGCACAACGGCTGTCGGCCACCCAAGAAGCGCCGGGTATAGGAAGAGAAACGGATGGCGCGGTACACCGGACCTGTTTGCAAGCTTTGCCGTCGGGAGGGGCAGAAGCTCTTCCTGAAGGGCCTGAAATGCTACACGGAGAAGTGTCCGATCGAGCGCAGGGCCTACCCGCCCGGCCAGCACGGTCCCTCACAGGCCCGTCGCCGGAAACGGTCCGACTACGCGCTCCAGTTGCGCGAAAAGCAGAAGACCAAGCGAATCTACGGGCTGCACGAGAAGCAGTTCCGCAATGTGTTCAACAGGGCGGCACACCAGTCGGGCGTGACCGGAGAGAACCTGCTGGTGGCCCTCGAGCGACGCTTGGACAACGTCGTCTTCCGGCTCGGTTTCGCAGCGAGTCGCAGCCAGGCGCGTCAACTGGTCCGTCACCGCCACGTGGAAGTGAACGGCCGCATCGTGGACGTACCCAGCTATGCGGTGGAAGGCGGGGACGACATCGCGATCAAGGCCAGGTCGCGGGACCTGCTCCCGGTTCAGGCCAGCCTCGAGTCGCGCGTCCGTCCCGACACCGCCGAATGGCTGGCGGTCGACGAGAAGACGCGGGTCGGGCGGGTGCTGCGGCTTCCAACCCGCCAAGACGTGCCGATGGCGGTTCAGGAGCAGTTGATCGTGGAGCTTTACTCGAAGTGATGCTGTCGAACCTGCCACGGAGGAGCGCGTGGAGATCGATCTGACCGGGCTCGTACTTCCCGAGCACGTCGAGGTGACGGGCTTCAGCGACAACGGAAAGACCGCCGAGTTCGTCATTCAGCCGCTGGAGCGCGGCTATGGCTACACGCTGGGGAATTCCGTTCGGCGGGCTCTGGTTTCGTCGTTGCGGGGTGCGGCCATCTGGGCGTTCCGCATAGAAGGCGTCGTGCACGAGCACCAGACCATCCAGGGTGTGGTGGAGGACGTGCATCAGGTCATTCAGAACCTCAAGGCGCTGGTGCTCACCCTCGACGAGGATGTGGACGAAGCCAAGCTCACCGTTCATGTGGATGCCGCGGGACCGGTTTCGGCGGCCGAGATCAACGCGCCGGCTTCCGTTGAGATACTCGATCCGGACCAGCACATCCTGACGCTCGAGGGCGACCGCAGCCTGAGCATGGAACTCTACGTCAACAAGGGCCGTGGTTTCGTGCTCTCCGACCAGCACCCGCGCCCGGAGGGATCTCCCGTCGATCTGGTGCCGATCGATGCGATCTACAATCCGGTGCGCCGTGCCAACTTCACGGTCGAGGAAACCCGGGTTGGCGAGCGCACCGACTTCGACCGGCTGTCGTTCAGAGTGGAAACCGACGGGTCCGTTCCTCCCGAGCAGGCGATGGCCAACGCCGCGGGGCTGGTGCGCAGGTATCTCGAGTACATGCTGAACTTCAGTGTCAATGGGGCTCCCGAGCCGCCCGCGCCCGGGACGGTCCCGTTGCCCGCGCGCATCCGGATGCAACTTGCGCGCCCCATCGAGGAAGTGACGGAAATCTCGGTGCGATCGCGCAACTCGCTGCAGAAGGAGAACCTCCGCACCCTCGGAGACCTCGTGCGGCGCACCGAGAAGCAGATCCTCAACATCGACAACTTCGGCCAGAAGTCGATGGAAGAACTCCTCGCTTTCCTCGACGAGCACTCCATCGAACTCGGAATGTCGCTGACGACGGGTCCGGACGGCGAGTGGTTCCTGGCCCAGGAAGAAGCCGGCTCTGGTGGCGGGGAACCGGCCGATGACTAGCCGTTCACGGGCTGCCAGCAGTCCACGGCCTGCCGGCATCCGCCATCTGCCGCCGGGCATTGCCAGCTGAACCTCGACGACTCATGCGCCATCGCAAAACCGGACGCAACCTTTCTCGCACCGCCAGCCACCGGCGAGCGCTTCTGCGCAACATGGCAACCGCGCTTTTCCGGCACGGGAGAATTGAGACCACGACCGCGAAGGCGAAGGAACTGCGTCCCTACGCGGAACGCCTGATCACGCTGGCCAAGCGGGGCGACCTCCACGCCCGCCGGCTCGTTGCGCGAAAGATCTCCGACCGAGATGTTCAGGGAAGGCTGTTCGACGAGATCGCCCCCGGTTTTGCCCGCCGTCCGGGCGGGTACACGCGCATCCTCAAGCTGCGCCACCGCCGGGGCGACGCCGCCGAGATGGCTCTCATCGAACTCGTGGAACGAGACTAACCTCAAACGCAGGGGCACCGGACCATGCTCGATCTCCGATCACGCCGGGGCGCGGCCGAAAAAGCGGCACTTCCACTCATGATCGTGGCCTTCCTGGGCATCGCGGGGTTTCTCTACTGGCTCAACGTGACGGCGGTCGGGACGACCACCGCCGTTGTGGCCGCCCCGGAAGAGGATCCGTTTGCCGACGCCATCCCGATCACTGCTTCGTCGCTGGAGACGAACGCGCTGCAGTTCGAGGGGGCGCTGCTGAGGGTTCCGGACATCGAGGTGATCAGCCGCGTCGGCGACCAGGCCTTCTGGACCCAGCTGCCCAACGAGGACAACTTCTTCATGAAGATGGGGCCCGAGTTGACCGGCGACTCCTTGCCGATGACGGTTTCCTCCGGTGAGACCGCCAGCTTCGTGGTGGGTACGCTGCGCATCATGAGCGACAGCACGCTGGACGCATGGGAGAGCCAGGGGGCGTTCGAGAACACCCCGACGGGCCGCCTCGAGGCCGAATTCGCGGACGTGTTCCTGGAATTGGAGCATTTCGAGCGGAGTGCCGGGGAGGCGGAGGAGGCTGCTCCGCCAGGAGGCGGGTCCCAGTAACCCCTGATCGCGCCCCGCGACGACGGTTTTTCGACCACAGGAAACGAGAGCTTCCGCTACGGCGGTTCAACGGATCAGGCGAGTCAGATGGCGAAAGTGTGTGAACTGTGCCCCAAGAGGCCCGCGACCGGCAACAACGTGAGCCACGCTCACAACAAGACCCGGCGCCGGTGGCTTCCCAACCTCCAGACCGTTCGCATCCTCGACGACGGCGGGCGGCGCCGGAAGGCCCGCGTGTGCACCCGCTGCATTTCCGCCGGAATGGTCAGGAAGGCGCCGCGGCTCCAGGCGAGCGGGAAAGCCTGACCGGGTTCCCGCCCTGCGAGCGCCCTCCCAGTCCGGTCCGGGACTCCGGACCCGGGGCATGAACGACCAGGAGCAGGATCCGATGCTGGAGCACTTCCGTTCCGGCAACCTGACCATGGGGGTAGTCGGGCTCGGCTACGTTGGACTTCCCCTCGCGACCATCGTTGCCGAAGCCGGGATACGCGTCATCGGGTTCGACATCGACGAGGCCGTCGTGGACGGGGTCAACGCGGGCGAGAGCCATATCGCGGATGTTCCCTCAAGTCGCCTCGCTGCACTGGTGCGGGCAGGCGTGCTTTGCGCGACCGCCGACATGTCGCGCCTCCCCGAGTGCGATGTCATCGCCATCAGCGTCCCGACTCCGCTGTCGAAGACCCGTGACCCGGACATCTCCTTCATCCTGGCGGCCGCCTCCGCCGTTTCCGCGGGTCTGCGCCGCGGTCAGCTGGTGGTGCTGGAGTCGACCACCTATCCCGGCACGACCCGCGAAGTGGTTCTCGGAGAGCTCGCGAAGAGCGGATTGGTGGTGGGGGAGGACTTCTTCCTCTGTTTTTCGCCGGAGCGAACCGATCCGGGGAACCAGGTCTGGACGACACGCAACACGCCCAAGGTGATCGGAGGCGTGACGACCCGGTGCACGGCAGCCGGCGCGGCGTGCTACGGCCGCTTCATCGACCGCATGGTGCCGGTGTCCAGCGCCGAAGTGGCCGAACTCAGCAAGATCCTGGAGAACACCTTCCGGGCAGTGAACATCGGGCTGGTAAACGAGACCGCCCTCATCGCCGAACGGCTGGGCGTGGACATCTGGGAGGTGGTAGAGGCGGCCGCCACCAAGCCGTTCGGGTTCATGCGCTTCGTCCCGGGTCCCGGCCTGGGGGGGCACTGCATTCCCGTCGATCCCCACTATCTGTCCTGGAAAATGCGCACGCTCGACTTCCGCACCCGCTTCATCGAGCTGGCGTCGGAGATCAACGCAAGCATGCCTCGATTCGTCGTGGACCAGGTGCGCGACGCCCTGAACGACGAAGGCAAGGCGGTCAGCGGTTCCACCGTGGCCATTCTGGGGGTCGCGTACAAGAAGGACATCGATGACGTGCGGGAATCTCCGGCGCTCTACATCATCGAGCTGCTGGAGGCTGCGGGCGCCGGCGTCGTCTACCACGATCCCCATGTGCCCTTCCTCAACGACGAGCGCACGGGGCTGCGGGAATCGGCGGCGTTGACGCCTTCCCTGCTGGGTCGGGCGGATGTGGTGTTGATCCTTACCGACCACTCCTGCTTCGACATGCGCGAAATAGTCGCGAAGTCGAGGGTGCTGGTGGACGCCCGCAACGCCACGGCGGGCACGAACGCGCGGGCCGCGTCCCGCCGCGGGGTCGGGTGGATCGTGAAGGGTGGCCTTGCCTAGCAGTCCGTGGATGAATCCGCTCGAATGCCGCGGGGAGTTTGTTCACGGGCTGCCCGTCACCTCGGCCGTTGCGACGGGGCCTCCATCCCGGAACCTGTGGGGCGCGATCCCGGTAGGGGACGCATGTTCGAACACGGAAGGGACAAGGTCGCCGGGTGGTTGCGGGGGGGCTGCCTGATCGCGGTCGCGGCAGCCGCCTGCGTGACCCGCGCCGCGGAGGACGGCGCCACCCTGCGCGGTGACCAGGCCTGGGCCCATGGCGACTACGAGGAAGCGCTCGCCGAGTACCGGTTGGCTGTGCGCCGTGGAGCCGGTTCCGGGGACGCGCATCTGCGCGTGGCGCATGCCTACGCCCGCCTGGGGCGAGTGGACGAAGCCCGGCAGGCCTACCGGCGCGCCATCGAGGCCGAGCCCGGCCTGGTCGACCAGGCGGTCTCCGACATGGTTCGCCTGGCACGCACGGCCCAGCAGCAGGCGGATCGCTTTGCGCTGGCGTCCGCGCTCGAAGCCGCCGCGGAACTCAATCCGGACGTCAACTTCGCCCGTCTGGCCTTCCCCCTGGCATCGCACTATGCGGCCAACGGGGAGCACGCGCGCGCGCTCGTCTTCTTCCAGCGCGCCCTCTCGGGCGACTCGGTGCCGGAGGTGCTCTACGAGACCGCCCTGGCCTACGAGGAAGTGGGGGCCTGCGAGTCCGCCCTCGCCTTCTATCGGCAGTTTGAGGAGATGGTGCCGACGCGGCAGCAGCGCGATGCCGGCTGGCACATCGGCAAGTGCTCCTACGATCTTGCGCAGGAATTCCGGAATGACGGCGACCACGAGGGAGCCCTGACCCTGATTCAGGAGACCGTGGCTCGGGGCGAACCCCGGACCCACCTCGCCCGGGCCTATTTCGAGCTGGGCGAACTGCTGGTGTCCTTCGCCCGCTGTGCCGAGGCCGTGGATGCCTTCGGAGGGGCGGCGCGAGAGGATCCGTCGGCGTCGCGGGCGCTCGCCCGCCGAGCCGAGCAATGGATCGACCAGCTGCGTTTCGGGGTGTCCGCCGGCGACGACCGCGGCCGTGAGGAGATGGAGGAGGAGGAGGGGCGGCGCGGCGGGCCTCCGGGATGGCCGGAAGATCTTGAGTGGGCGTGCTGACACGCACTCCGCTGGTCGACCTGCGGGCACAGTACGACACCATGCGGGCGGAGATCGATCGCGCGCTCACCGAGGTGGTCGAAAGCCAGAGATTCGTGCTGGGACCCGCGGTCGAGGCGTTCGAGGAAGCCCTGGCGGAGCGAATCGGCGTGCGTCACGCCGTTGGATGCGCCAACGGCACCGACGCCATCTGGCTCGTGTTGCGCGCCCTCGGACTCGGTCGTTCGGACGAGGTGATCGTGCCCGCCTTTACCTTCTTCGGGACCGCCGGAGCAGTATGGAACGCGGGCCTCCGCCCGGTCTTCTGCGACGTGGACCCGGAGACCTTCAACCTGGATGCGGACACCGTGCGCGCGTGCTGGAGCGATCGCACCCGGGTCGTCCTTCCCGTGCATCTGTTCGGGCAGATGGCGCCCATGGCCGAATTGCTCGAACTCGCCCGCAACCGGGGTGCCCGGGTGGTCGAAGACGCGGCCCAGGCGCTCGGCGCCCGGCAGCGGACGCCCGGAGGTGAAATCGCCTTCGCGGGGGCCTCCGGAACGGCGGGGACCGTCAGCTTCTTTCCCACCAAGAACCTGGGAGGATTCGGCGATGGCGGTATGGTCGTCACCGACGACGGAGCGCTCGCGCGGCGGCTTCGCAGGCTGCGCGCGCACGGAGGGGTGAGCGGCGGGCGCCATGACGCGGTCGGGGTGAACAGCCGTCTGGATTCCCTGCAGGCCGCGGTGCTGCACGCGAAGCTGCCCCGGCTGACCGGCTGGACGGAGGCCCGCAGGACCAACGCCGCGATCTACGACGAGATGCTGGCCGGGGTCTCCGGCGTCGTCCGCCCCCGAGTTCGGTCCGGGAACTTCCACACCTACCATCAATACACCATTCGGGCGCGTGAGAGGGACCGGCTTCGGAGCCACTTGCGCCAGAGAGGACTGGAGACGGGGCTTTACTATCCGCGGCCGCTTCACCTGCAGCGCTGCTTCGCGGAACTCGGGTATCGCCCCGGCGATCTTCCGGTGGCCGAGGCTGCGTGTCGGGAAGTGGTCAGCCTTCCGGTGTTCCCGGAGCTGGGGAGAGAACGTGCAGCAGGGGTTGCGCGGGTGATTCGGGACTTTTACCGGGCAGGATGAGTCATCCGTTCATGGACGCGCCCGCCTTCTTTCGCGATCCTTCACCAGGAGAACGGGCGTTGGTGCTTTTCAGGAGAGTTCGGTGCCGATGATGAGTGGAGGTCGCGGGTACAGAAGCGGGCGCACCTCGGTGCTGTCCGCACTGGTCGTATGCCTGGGTGCCGCCTGCTCATCCACCCCGCCCTATTTCGGATTGACCGCCTCGCAACTCCTCGAGTATTCGCAGGAGGCGTTCGATCGCGAAGACTGGGATGAAGCCGTGACGGCGCTTGAGAGGCTGGTGCAGGGAGCGCCGGGCTTCGATCAGATGGCCGAGGCCCGCATGCTGCTCGCGCAGGCCTATCTCAACAAGGGGGACTACATCACCGCCAACTCCGAATTCGTTCGCTTTTCAAGCACGTATCCGACCCACGAGCTCATGACCGACGCGGCCCTGGGGCTGTGCCGCTCGCACTCGCGCCTGTCCCCGATCCTCGACCGTGACCAGCAGTATACCGTGCAGGCGCTGTCGTCCTGTCAGGCGGTGACGCTCGACTACCCGGGAACCCAGGAAGCTGCAGAGGCCGATTCGATCCGCAACGTCATGGTGGAAAAGCTGGCATGGAAGGACGTCAACCGGGGCGAGTTCTACTTCCGGCGCAGCTTGCTGGATTCCGGACTCATCTATTTCGAGCAGGCCCTTGAGGGCTATCCCGATACCACCGCGGCCCCGGCCGCCCTGCTCTTCATCTATCGCACCTACCAGCGCCTGGAGTACGAGGAAGAGGCGACCGAGGCGCGCCAGAGGCTGCTCGACCGGTATCCGGATTCACCGGAGGCGGGGGAGGTCCGTGATGTCGGATGAGCGCGCTTCCGGGGGCGTCGCGCTCTTCGGGGGAACCTTCGACCCGCCCCACATCGGGCACCTGACGGTTGCGCAGGACGCCTACGACGCTCTTTCCGTCAACCGCGTCGTGTGGATCCCGTGCGGGAATCCTCCCCACAAGCGCCCGTGGCGATTGTCGTCCCCCGAGGTTCGCCTGGAAATGACCCGGGCGGCCGTGGCCGGCGACGAACGCTTCCGGGTAAGCGACCGGGAGGTGCGCCGGAAGGGCACCTCCTATACGGTCGACACGCTGCGGGAGCTCGTGGCCGCCGGTACCGCGACCCGCCTCTTCCTGCTGATCGGCCCCGATCAGGCGGCGGCCTTCCATAAATGGCGGGAACCCGCCGAGATCGCGCGCCTGGCGCGGGTCGTGGTCATGGTTCCCGGTGGCGGCTCCTTCGGACGGGTTCCGTCCCCTGGAGTGAAGCACGAGCAACTGCCCGTCACCCGGATCGACGTCTCGTCGAGCGAGATCAGGACGCGATTCGGCGAGGAACGCCGGCTTCGGTATCTCGTGCCCGATGCGGTCCGCGCGATCGTGAAGCGGGAAGGGCTGTACCCGTACGCGGAACGCCCGTACATCGCGGCCGGGGGAGTGGCTACCGGCGGTGCCGGTGCCGGTCGCCGCCGAGCCATGACGCGCGCGACGCGCTGGACGGAACGATGATCAAGGCATTCGCCAGGAAGGTGTTCGGAGATCGGCACGCCCGGGAAGCGCGAAAGCTCCAGCCCATGGTCGACGAGATCAACGAGATCCAGGAGGGACTGGCCGGAATCTCGCGGGATGAGCTTCGCGGCAAGACGGACGAGTTCCGTGCCCGCATACACGAACGGGTGGGTCCCGTTCTCGACCAGGTGCAGGAGCTTCGCGAACGCAAGAGCCGGTCTCAGGACCCTTCCGAGCGGGAGGGCCTCGGCCTGAGGATCGCCGAACTCGACAAGGATTATCTCGCCGTACTCGAAGAGGCTCTCGACGACATCCTGCCCGAGGCCTTTGCCGTCGTGAAGGAGGCGTGCCGGAGGCTCGTCGGATCCACGGTGCGGGTGACCGGGCACGACCTGGTCTGGGACATGGTCCCCTACGATGTCCAGTTGATCGGGGCGATTGCGCTCCACCAGGGCAAGGCCGCCGAGATGGCCACCGGTGAAGGCAAGACCCTGGTGGCGACGATGCCGCTCTACCTGAACTCCCTCGCGGGGCGGGGAGCGCACCTCGTCACCGTCAACTCCTACCTGGCCCGCCGCGACGCCCAGTGGATGGGCTACATCTATGAATCGCTGGGCCTCACCACGGATGTGATCGACGAACACCAGCCCGGTTCGGAGGAGCGCCGGCAGGCGTACCTGGCGGACATCACCTACGGGACCAACAACGAGTTCGGGTTTGACTACCTGCGCGACAACATGGTCCACGACCTCGCGCAGCGCGTACAGCGCGGGCATCCCTTCGCGATCATCGACGAGGTGGACTCCATCCTCATCGACGAGGCTCGAACGCCGCTGATCATCTCGGGACCGGTCGGGCGCGACACCTCGACGCCGTTCAAGCAGATGGCGCCGCTGGTGGGAAGACTCTATCGGCAACAGTCGAAGATCACGGGTGAGCTGGTGGCCGCCGCGCACCGTGAACTGGAGGCGGGCAACGAGCACGGCGCCGGCGAGAGCCTGCTGGCAGTCAAGCGGGGGACGCCGAGGAACAAGCGCCTGCTCAAACTCTTCGCCGAGGACCCGGGGATCCAGAAGCTGGTGCAGAAGGTCGAAGGCGACTACATGCGCGAAAAGCGCCTGCACGAGATCGACGAACTCCTGCTGTTCGCGATGGATGAGAAGGGGCACAACGTGCACCTCTCGGACAAGGGTCTGGATACGCTGTCACCGGGAGATCCCGACGCCTTCGTGGTGCCGGATCTCTCCGAGGCAATGGGGGAGCTCGAGCAGGACGAGACGCTCTCGGTGGACGACCGGCGGGACCGCATTCAGGCGCTCGAGGGCGAGTACGCGACCAAGAGCCAGAAAATCCACGTCATTCACCAGTTGCTGAAGGCATACGCGCTCTATCATCGCAACGAGCAGTACATCCTCGGCGAGAACGGCGCCGTGGTGATCGTGGACGAGTTCACCGGGCGGCAGATGCCGGGCCGGCGGTGGAGCGACGGGCTGCACCAGGCGGTGGAGGCGAAGGAGGGCGTGGAGGTCCGGGGCGAGACCCAGACGCTCGCCACCATCACCATCCAGAACTATTTCCGCATGTACGACAAGCTGGCGGGGATGACCGGAACCGCGGAGACGGAGGAGAACGAATTCCACCAGATCTACGGCCTGGACGTGATGGTGATCCCGACCAACCGGCCGGTGATCCGGGACGACCGTGACGACCTCATCTTCCGCACCGTACGCGAGAAGTACAACGCGCTCATGGACGAGATCGGGCATTTCAACCGGCTGGAACTGCCCGTGCTGGTCGGCACCACCAATGTGGACGTCTCGGAAACGCTTTCCCGCATGCTCAAGCGGCGTGGCATCCGTCATAACGTGCTCAATGCCAAGCAGCACCTCCGCGAGGCGGAGATCGTGGCCGAGGCGGGGCGCCCGGGGGCGGTGACCATCGCCACCAACATGGCCGGCCGCGGCACCGACATCAAACTGGGCGAGGGGGTCAAGGACGCGCGCACCGTAGGCTGGACGCGCGCCCGCGGGCTCGACCTGGACGAACTCTATCCGGTCGATCCACGCCGGGTCACCGTGGACCTGGAGAAGAAGCCGGACGACTTCGTCGTCGAGGTCGGCGGCCTCCACATTCTCGGATCGGCGCGGCACGACTCGCGCCGCATCGATCGCCAGCTCAGGGGGCGCGCCGGACGCCAGGGCGACCCGGGAACCTCGCAGTTCTTCCTCTCCCTCGAAGACGACCTGATGCGCCTGTTCATGTCGGACCGCGTGGCGGGGGCCATGGAGAAGCTCGGCGCCGAGGAAGGCGAGGTGATCGCGCATCCCCTGGTTACGCGCTCGATCGGAAGGGCCCAGGTGCGCGTGGAGGGCAACAACTTCGAGGCGCGCAAGCGGCTTCTCGACTACGACGATGTCATGAACCAGCAGCGCGAGGTCATCTACGACCTGCGCCTGTTCGCGCTGGAGGGGGGGGAGGACCTCAAGGGCGAGATCTGGGAGATGATCGAGTACGCCCTCGGGAGCACGCTGGACGAGTATGTGCCCGCCTCCAGCCCCGAGGAGGAATGGGACCTGGCCGGATTCAAGCGCCGCCTGCTGCTCGAATTCCTGGTGCTCGTGAACGATTTGCCCGACGGGGACGAGTCGGTCCCGGACCTGGACCACGAGGATCTGGCGGCACTTGTCAACGAGGCCGGAAGGGACGCCTTTCAGCGCAAGCTGGAGGGCTTCGGCGAGACCGCGGAACGTGTCACCTCCTACATCCTGCTGTCGGTGATCGACCAGAAGTGGAAGGATCACCTGTACGACCTCGACCACCTCAAGGCGTCCATATCCTACCGCAGCTGGGGGCAGAAGGACCCCCTGGTCGAATACAAGAAAGAGGCCTACGACATGTTCGTGGACCTCATGCACGATCTGCGCAAGACGCTGGCGTCGCTCATCCTGCGGGCTCAGGTGGAGCAGCAGCCGATGATGCGCCGGCGCCCTATGGGAGGCCAGCGCCTCACCTATACGGGTCCGCAGGAGACATCTGCCGCCACCACCCGCGCACGGCCGGCTGCGCCGGTCTCCCGCCGGGCGGGCGTGCCGGGAGGAGTCGACGCGACCGGCATCGCCCGGAGCGCGCGCGCCGCTGCCGGTCCCGCAACCGACGTGTCCGCCCTGGCAACCAACCGCGGGGAGACCCGCAAGTCCCGGCCGGTCACCGTCGAGGCCCGCCCGGGGCGCAACGACCCCTGTCCGTGCGGCTCGGGCAAGAAGTACAAGAAGTGCTGCCGCGGACGAGCCGCCTGAGGCCCTCCCGCCCGATGCGCGAATGGCCGCGCGGCGACCGTCCGCGCGAACGCCTGCGGGAAGTTGGCGTGCACGGGCTGGCGACCCGCGAACTGCTCTCGCTCGTGGTGGGCAGCGGAAGCAGGGGCGCGAGCGCGATGGACGTGGCGGACGCCCTGCTGCGGCGCTGCGAGGGATCGCTGGCGCGCATGGGATCGGCCCCCGCCGGGCTCCTGGAGGGCGTTGCGGGCGTCGGAGAGGCGACCGCCGCCAAGGTGCTTGCGGCGCTGGAACTGGGTCGCCGGGGCGTCAGGGAGCGCCTCTCCACCCGCGACCCCATCCGCGGCCCCGGCGACATCTATGCGCGCATGGCCCCCCGGCTGCGCGACCTGCGCCACGAGGAGTTTCACGCCCTTCTGCTCAACAGCCAGCACGGTGTGCTGCGCGAGGTGCTGATCACGCGCGGAATCCTGGATGCCTCTCTCATCCATCCGCGCGAGGTGTTGCGGGAAGCGATCGTGGAGAGCGCGGCAGCGGTGATTCTGGTGCACAACCACCCATCCGGAAACCCGTCACCCTCCCCCGAGGACCGCGAGGTCACCCGGCAGCTGTCCGCGGCCGGCCGCACGGTCGGCATCCCGGTGCTCGACCACGTGATCATCGCAGGCGAGGCATTTCGCTCCCTGGCCCAGGACGGCCTGATGTAGCGGACTGTCTGTCGGTGCTCCCTGGTGCACCCCGCGCTCGCCGGTCCCTGCGGATAACCGGGCTGGCGATTATGTTCACTGGTCGAGCGCAGCTCGAACGAGTCCGCACACCGCTGTCTCACTTGCAGGGTCCCGATATGGCGACTTCGACTGCCACGATTGCCAGGAACGCGGTTCAGAAACTGCCCGCGCATCTTGCTCCGGCTATCGAGGCGTACGCCGACCGCCTGGACGTCAGCCAGATCGAGAGGGCCTACCGGGTCGCAGCGGAAGCACACGCGGGCCAGCGCCGCGCTTCCGGCGCACGCTATGTCACCCACGCCGTCGGTGTCGCCACCATCCTGGCGGAACTGCGTCTGGATACCGCTTCCATTGCCGCGGGCCTGATCCACGATGTCGTGGAGGACACCGCCGTCGATCTGACCGATGTGGAAGCCCAGTTCGGCGCCGAGGTGGCGGGGATCGTGGACGGCGTCACGAAGATCGGGCGGGTGCGCTTCCGGTCGAATGCGGAACGGCAGGTCGAGAACTACCGCAAGCTGCTGGTGTCGATGGTGCAGGATGCCCGGGTGATCCTCATCAAGCTCGCCGACCGGCTCCACAACATGCGCACGCTCGAGCACCTGAGGCCGCCCAAGCAGAGGCGAATCGCGCTGGAGACGCGCAACATCTATGCCCCCATCGCCCATCGCCTGGGGCTGGCGGCCATCAAGTGGGAGCTGGAGGACCTGGCCTTCAAGTTTCTCGAACCCGGCGAATACAACCAGCTGAAGAAGAAGATTCAGCAGCGCCGCCGGGAGCGGGAGCGGCAGATCATGGAGATGAAGCGTCCGCTGGTCGACATGCTGACCGAAGCGGGAATCCCCTTCGTCGACGTGACCGGCAGGCCGAAGCATCTTTGGTCGATCCACAAGAAGATCCGCGCCAACGACCTTCCCTTCGAGGAGATCCAGGATCTGCTTGCACTGCGCGTGATTACGGACTCGGTGCAGCACTGCTACGCGTCGCTCGGGGTGATCCACAACCGCTGGACTCCGGTACAGGAGCGCTTCCGCGACTATATCGCGACACCGAAGTCCAACATGTACCAGTCCCTGCACACGACCGTGTTCGGTCCGCGCGGCCGCCGCTACGAGATCCAGATCCGCACCCAGGCGATGCACCTGACGGCGGAGCAGGGGATCGCCGCGCACTGGCGCTACAAGGAAGGCGGGGGCGCCAGGAAAGACGAGGTCGGGGAAGCTCTCTCCTGGTTCCGCCAGGTGCTCGAATGGCAGAAGGATACCAGCGAACCGGAGGAATTCATGGAGTTCCTCCGCATGGACCTCTTTCAGGGAGAGATCTTCGTCTTTACCCCCAAGGGCGAAGTCAAGCAGCTTCCCGTCGGCGCGACTCCGATCGATTTCGCGTATTCCGTCCACAGCGAAATCGGATCGCACTGCGCGGGCGCGCGGGTGAACGGCCGCATCGCCCCGCTCTCGCGCAAGCTCAAGAACGGCGACACGGTCGAGATCATCAAGAACGCGAAGCAGCGTCCCAACCGCGACTGGCTCGCGTTCGTCAAGACCTCGCGGGCGCGCGGGCAGATCCGCCGCTGGCTGCGCAAGGAGGAATTCGCCTCCGCCCTTCAGCTGGGTGGGGACTTCCTGAAGCAGGAGCTTCGCAAGCGACGCCTTCCCAAGCCGGGCGACGACGCGAAGATCCATGCGGCCGCGCAGCTGGGCTATCCCGACTTCGACCAGATGCAGGCGGCGCTGGGACGGGGGGACGTGGGCCCGGCTGCCGCCCTCAAGGCCCTTTTCCCGGACCAGGAGACCACTCCAGGCGCCCAGCGCCCTTCAACGTTGCGGCGCATCGCCGCCAGGATACGTCCTTCCAGCAAAGGCGTGCGCATCCAGGGCGTGGACAACCTGATGGTGCGCTACTCCCAGTGCTGCCAGCCGGTGCCGGGCGACGACGTCATCGGCTACATCACGGTCGGGCGCGGCATCTCGATCCACCGGAGCGACTGCGCCAACGTGCTCTATCTGTCCCAGGATCCGGAGCGCAGGGTCGAAATCCGATGGACGGCGGAGAAGGGAGATACCCGGATGGTGAAGATTCAGGCCCGGGCCGTGGATCGCCGGGGGCTCCTGTCGGATATCGCCAAGGCCATCGCCAACACCGGGACCAACATCCAGAACGCGGACGTCCGATCGGACAGAGCGGGCATGAGCGGCGAGTTCGTGGTGGAGGTGGAGGACCTGTCTCACCTGGAAAAGGTGCTCAAGGCCGTGAACCAGGTGAAGGGGGTGCTCACGGTCGAACGGCGCGAGAGCAAGGGCGAGACGGGAAGGATCGAGGCCTGAGTTCGTGCCCCGGTTCGAGATCCACTCCTCCTTCGAGCCCGCGGGAGACCAGCCCTCCGCCATCGAGGAGCTTTCGGCCGGCCTGGAAGATGGAACCCGCTTCCAGACCCTGCTGGGGGCGACCGGCACCGGGAAGACGCTCTCAATGGCGCACGTCATCCAGCGCCACGGTCGTCCCACGCTGGTGATGTCCCACAACAAGACCCTTGCGGCTCAGCTCTACGGGGAACTCAAGGCGCTTTTCCCCGTCAATGCGGTCGAGTATTTCGTCTCCTACTACGACTACTATCAGCCGGAGGCCTATGTCCCGGCCACCGACACCTATATCGAGAAGGACGCGAGCATCAACGAGGACATCGACCGGCTGCGTCTCCGCTCCACCTCCTCGCTGTTCGAGCGGGACGACGTAATCGTGGTGGCGTCGGTTTCCTGCATCTACGGGCTGGGCAACCCCGCCGACTATCGCTCCCTCATGCTGGAAGTGCGGGTGGGGGAGCTCGTACCGCGTGACGAGTTGCTGCGGGGACTGGTCGACATTCAGTACCACCGCAACGACTTCGCCTTTGAGCGCGGCACCTTCAGGGTACGGGGCGACACCGTCGAGATTCTCCCCGCCTATGAGGAGCAGGGGATCCGCATCGAACTGTGGGGAGACGAGATCGAGCGCATCACCCGGTTCGAGCCCCTCACGGGAGAGTCGATCGTTTCCCTGAACCGCACCGCCATCTACCCCGCCAGCCACTATGTCACGCACCGCCGCACCCTGGAGGAGGCGGTGCCCCTGATCCGCGACGAGCTGGCCGATCAGCTGCACCGCTTCCGCAGGGCGGGCAAGCTGCTGGAAGCGCAGCGGCTCGAGTCGCGCACCAACTTCGACATCGAGATGATGCTGGAGGTGGGAACCTGCCCGGGCATCGAGAACTACTCGCGTTTCATCAGCCGCCGCGAGGCGGGAGAGCGGCCATCCTGCCTTCTGGACTACTTCCCGGAGCGCTTTCTCACCATCGTGGACGAATCGCACGTGTCCCTTCCGCAGATCCGCGGGATGTTCAACGGCGACAAGGCGCGCAAGGATACCCTGGTCGAGTTCGGCTTTCGGCTGCCCAGCGCGCTGGACAACCGGCCGCTCCGCTACGGGGAGTGGGAGTCCGTTCTGGATCAGGCGGTTTTCGTCTCGGCCACCCCTGGCGACATGGAGCTGGGGCTGTCGCGTGGCGTCGTGGTGGAACAGATCATCCGCCCCACGGGGCTGGTCGACCCGGAGGTGGAGGTGCGTCCCGTGCGCGGCCAGGTCGACGATCTGCTCGCCGAGATCCACGAGCGGGCGGCCCGCGGCGAGCGCATCCTGGTCACCACCCTCACCAAGCGCATGGCTGAGGACCTCTCGGAGTACCTGCAGTCGCTGGGGGTGCGCGTCCGCTACATGCACTCGGAGATCAACACCATCGACCGGGTGGACATCCTGCGCGCGCTGCGGCTCGGCGGAATCGACGTGCTGGTGGGCATCAACCTGCTGCGCGAGGGTCTCGATCTGCCGGAGGTGTCCCTCGTCGCCATTCTGGACGCCGACAAGGAGGGCTTCCTGCGCGATGCCCGTTCGCTGATCCAGACCATCGGCCGGGCCGCCCGCAACGTCCGCGGCACGGCGATCCTCTATGCCGACACCATCACCGAATCGATGGCGAGGTGCCTCGACGAGACCAATCGGCGACGCGAGATTCAGCTGGCCTACAACAGGGAACATCAGATCACTCCGGAAACCATCGTGAAGAGCGTGGAGGAGATCGAGTTCAGCACCCGTGTGGCGGATGCGCGCGACAAGCCGGTCGCCCTGGTGGCGGAGGCGCAGCCCGGCTATTCGGACGAAGTCAACCGCGAAGAGTATGTGAAGATTCTGGAAGAGGAGATGAACCGGGCGTCGAGCGCACTCGAGTTCGAGCGGGCCGCGATGCTGCGGGACCAGCTTTTCGAGCTGCGGGTGTCGCTCGAGGGCCAAGGCGCGAAGAGGTAGGCCGCGATGCCCCCGGACACGGCGGAGACCGCGTCGGTGGAGACGCGGAGGGTGCTGAGCGAGGAGGAACTGGCGAGGTGGGGCGAGCGCATCGGGTCCTCGGTCAAACCTCCGGTGTTTCTGATGCTGCGCGGACCGGTGGGCGCGGGGAAGTCGGTGCTGGCGAGGGCGGTGGCGCGAGGGGCCGGGGTGCGCGGGACCGTGCCGTCGCCGACCTTCAATCTGGTGTTCCGTTATCCGGGCGTGAGGGGAAAGACCATCGTACACATGGATCTGTATCGTCTGAACGACGAATCCGAACTGGCGGAACTGGGCTGGTTCGAGCTTGGCGACACAGGTGAAATCGTGATCGTCGAATGGCCGGAGAGAGCGCGGGCCCTCCTTCCGCCGGACCGCTGGGAGATATTCCTGACAGCGCCGGCTCCCGGCGCAACCGTGCGCGCGGTCGAGGTCTCCTGCAGCGGAAACCCGCCCGGGTTGCCGGATCGATGAACGGACGCAGCTGCACCATTCTCGCCTTCGACACGTCGTCGCGGCTGGGGTCCGTGATCGTGACCGCGAACGGCAAGGTGCTCGCGCGTGCCTTCCTGCGCAGCCCGCGCCGGCACGCCTCCCGCCTCTTGCCTGCCATTCGCGGCGTGCTCGTGGCTTCGGGCGCCCAACTGGGCGATCTGGCGGGTATCGTGGTGGGGTGTGGCCCGGGGTCCTTCACCGGCGTGCGCGTGGCGGCGGCGACCGCCAAGGGGCTGACAGAGGGATGCGGGGTGCCGATATGGACCTACTCCAGCCTGGCCGCCGCCGCGGCTTCGGAAGGGGTTTGGCTGCCCGCCGGCTGGTCCGGACCGGCCGGGTGGCGCAAGGGGCACGAGGACCGGGCGGTGGAGCCTCCCGAGCCCGGGACTCCCTGCTACGTCCTCTTCGACGCGCGCGCGGATCGGGTATACGCAGGCTGCTTCCGGGTGGGGCCCGGCTCCGTCGATGTTCTGGTCCCCCCGTCCGCCACGCGCCTGGACGAAGTTTTGTCCTCGTCCGTTCCGGAAGGCGCGATCTTCGCGGGCGACGGCGCGTTTCGCCACGCCGCGGCGATTGAGCGGCGCGGCTGGCGTGTCGTCCCGCCTCCGGCCGGATTGCCCACCGCCGAGGGGCTCGCCCGCCTCTTCACGCTCATGCCCGGGCCGCCCGTGGACGACGCGCGCGCGTGGGAGCCGGAGTACCTGCGTCCCTGGAGGGCAGGGGCTGCCGGTCCGTGATCGTCGCGCCCGAGACGCCAGGATCCCGCGGAGCGAGCGGGGGTAGTGTGTCCCGGATCTCGCCATCGCACGGGCCGCCGTCCATGCCCGGCCCCCGTCACCCTGAAGAGCCGGAGGACTGAACCCCAAATGACCGCGGTCGGGATCCTGGCGCTCCAGAGCCGTCCCCCGGCAACTTTGCTGGAAATGGTCGTCGGGGCGAGCGCCCCTACCCTGGTGGTGCTGGCCGTGCTCGGCGTGTTTTCCCTGGCGAGCTGGTACGTGATCGGCTGGAAGTACCTCCAGTTTCGCAAGGTTCGAACCCAGGGAAACCAGTTCCTGGACGCGGTGTCCAATGCGCGGGGGCTCGAAGAGGCTTATACGGCGATTCTGGCCCTCCCGGAGTCCCCCTACGGCCGCCTCTTTCGACACGGGGTCAACTTCTTCAGCGAGTTGCGGCCGGGGGCGCTGCGCGGAGGCGTGTCCGCAAGGGAAGGTTTGACCCAGGTTGAGCTGGAGACGCTTCGGATGGTATTGCAGAAGGAGGAATCCGACGAGCGCGACGACCTCGCCCAGGGCCTTACCTGGCTCGCGGTCATCGGCTCCATCTCGCCCCTGCTCGGGCTGATGGGAACCGTGATCGGCATCATGAACACCTTCCGGGGAATCACTGCGAGCGGCTCGGCGAACATTGCCGCCGTGGCCCCGGGGGTGGCGGAGGCGCTGGTGACCACCGTGACCGGCCTCTTCGTCGCCATCCCCGCGGTCATCGCCTACAACTACTACGTGTCGCGGTTGAACCTGGTCGCAGGTGAGCTCGAGGGGTTCTCGAGCGAGTTCATCGGAACGCTCGCGCGGGAGGGGCACGTTTGAGCCACGACAGCCGGTCCCGGGGACGCCGCGGGGATCTGCCGCTGCGCGCGGAGATCAACGTGACCTCCCTCGTGGACGTCGCCTTCACGTTGCTGGTGATCTTCATCATCACCGCCCCCATCCTTCAGGGGGGCATCGAGGTGGGCGTGCCGCGAGCCGATGTGGCTCCGCTGACCGCGGACGAGGAGCCCCTGATCGTCGCAGTTCGCGCCAACGGGGAGATCGTGCTCTCCGAGACGGTCGTGCCCTACGAGGACCTCGAGGGCGTGCTCTCCCAGGCCGTGACCGCGCGCAGCGTGGGGCAGATCTACATTCGGGGCGACTCCCTTGCGTACCATGGCGACATGGTGCGCGTCTTCGCGAAGGTCCAGGACCTGGCGCGGCAGGAGGGGATCCGCTTCGCGATCGTTGCCGAGCCCGACGCGAGCCGATAGCAGGGGGAAGTGGCGGTGGGCCGAAGCGCGCGACGGAAAAGGGACCGGCCGGGTCGATCTCCGGTTTTCTTCTCGGTCGGCCTCCACGGGTTTTTCCTCATGCTGGTCGTGGCGACCAACATCCAGCCCGAGCCGGTGCAGTTGGTGACCATCGAGCTCGAACTGGTCGCCATGCCCGCGCCGGCTGCCGAGGTCGAACCCGCGCCGGCTCCCGAAGAGGAGGAGCTCACCGTCGACACCCCGGAGCCCGAGGCTCCTCCCGAGGAGGAGCCGGTGGCGGAACTGGAGGACGAACCGGAGCCCGAGCCCGAGCCCGAGCCCGTTCCTCTCCCGGACGCCCCGGAGCCCGTCCCGGAGGAACAGCCGGTGGATGAGGAGCCCGAACCCGCGCCCCTCGACGAACCCAGCACTGGCACCGACGATCTCGATGTCCGCATGAGGGGCGTGGAACGGGATTTTCCACAGTATTACGCCAACATGCAGCGCCAGATGCGGCGATGCTTCCGTCCGCCGGGGATGGCCGAACTTACCGCTTCGGTGGACTTCGTGCTCGACCGGGAGGGCAAGGTGATCGACCCGACGGTGCGCATCTCCGAGACATCGAGAAGCGTCGTCTTCGATCTGGCCGTCCGGGAGGCCGTCGAATGCGCCGGAGGTGGACGGTTCGGTCCGCTGCCGCCGGAGATGGGGCTCGAAAACGCACCGTTCCGGTTCACTTTCAGCCCGGCGCGGCGCCGGCCGCCGGCCGAGTCCCCGGACCGTCGCGGTCCGGGTCCGGCCGCGCAGGGAGGAGCGTAACATGAGGAAAGGCGTCCGGATCGCGAACAAGGTCGGACGGGTCAACCGCGGCGGTGTCGGGCGGGCCCTGGGCGGAGGCACGGCCCTGCTGATGGTCCTGCTGTCGGCCACCGCCGGCCGGGCGGCTGCCCAGGTCGACACCATCCCGGGTGCGGTTCGCCACCTGGGGGTGGTCTACGAGAGCTATGTGCCCACCCTGGCGATCAGCCCCTTCACGGGCCGCTTCGGCGGCCTGACGGTCGCGCCCAGGGTCGAGGCCGTGATCGCGCGCGACCTGCGCTACAGCGACCGGTTCGAGATGATGGATTCGATTCCGCTGGCCCCCGGCGGCGGAGCCGTGGACTACGGCCTGTGGGACCAGTTCGGCGCCGATTGGCTGGTGACCGGACAGGTCGAGGGGCTTGGCAACCGCTTCGTGCTTGTCCTGGAACTGCACGACGTCGTCTTCTCGGAGGTGAAGGAACGGGCCCGCTTCTCGCTTCCGCGCCCCGACGCGGAGGACTTCCGCATGGCGATCCACGCGATCTCCGACGATGTCGTCCGATGGATTACCGGGGAGCCCGGGATGGCCGCCAGCCGGATCTGCTTTTCCATGGAATCGGCTGCCGGTTCCCAGGAGCTGTACGTGGTCGACTCGGACGGCGAGAACCTGCGGCGGCTCACCAACTTCAACTCGCTCACCATGTCCTGTTCGTGGTCCCCGGACGGCTCGCGCCTGGCCTTCCTTTCCTTTGCGTCCGGGGATCCGGCCATCCATGAAATGGAAATCGCCACCAGCCAGACGCGGGTCCTCGAATTCAACCGCGACGGCCAGCCGATGACGCCGGTGTACCATCCGAACGGGGAGGAGATCATCTTTTCCCTGGCGGACGGCGCCGAGAGCGGTCTCTTCTCCTGGCGCGTCCGCGAGGATTGCTGCCTCTGGCGCCTCACCGCAGGGCGCTGGAACGATCTGTCGCCATCGTTCTCGCCGGACGGGAGACGCCTGGCCTTCAACTCCAACCGGCTGGGCGTGGCCATCCCGCAGATCTACGTGATGCCGGCGGAGTCCGGCGGTCGGCCGGACCTGGTATCTCCCTACCTCTACGGACAGGGCGGCTACTATACTTCGCCGGACTGGGCGCCCTCTGGCGACCGGGTCGCGTTCCACGGCCGCTACCGCCGCGGCAGCTACCACATCCTCATCGCCGATGTGGCGGCACAGGGACAACGGTTGCTGCAGCTCACCTACGAGGGCAACAACGAGGATCCCAGCTGGGCGCCCGATGGCCGCCATCTGGTCTTCGTGGGAGAACGGGACTGGGGATTCGGGCTATTCGTCGTAGACACCGTGAGCGGCCGGATTCGTCCCGTGCTCTCGGGGGTTAGGCCGCGTGTACCGGACTGGTCTCCCAGTCTGGCTTCCACCGAGCCCCCGACCCGGGAGAACTGAGCCGGCGATCCCATGCACGGTGCAGCCCCACAAGATGTTGCGTTTGGGCGTCCGATTTCTTACGTATATGGCTGATTCGTGCGCACGCCTGATACCGGACACCGACACCCATATTCGAGGAGTAGCGATGTTGCACCGCGGTCTCATTATTTCCGTCGTCGCGGCCGGACTGTTCGTCGCCTCGTGCGGACAGGAGGAACTTCCCCCTCCCCCTCCGCCCCCCGTTGAGGAAGGTCCGAACCAGGATTCCATCGACGCGGCCCGCCGAGCGGCGGAAGAAGCGGCCCGCAGGGCGGCTGAAGAGGAGGCACGTCGTGCTGCCGCGCTTGAGGCGGCCCGCGAGGCGCTCACGGCGATGGTCTTCTTCGACTTCGACATGGCGGAGATTCGCAGCGACGCCGAGGGCGTGCTTCAGCGCAAGGTCGATGTATTGCGCGCCAGCCCCGCGGTGCAGCTTCGCATCGAGGGACACGCCGACGAGCGCGGATCCTCGGAGTACAACCTGGCGCTGGGCAGCCGGCGCGCGGAAGCCGTCCGCCAGTTCTTCGTCAACGCCGGGCTCGCCGAGTCCCGCTTCGACGTGCGTTCCTACGGCGAGGAACAGCCCCGCGAGATGAGCAGCAACGAGCAGTCCTGGGCCCAGAACCGGCGCGACGAGTTCGTGATCACGGCTGGAGGCAATCAGATCCAGGTGCCGGGCGGCGGCCAGTAGCCGCCCCATCCGGGATCGGCCGGGCCGGGTAAGTGCCTGCGTACAGGAACGCCGTGCCGCGACAGGTCCTCCCAATCGCCCTGATCGGGGCGCTGGCGGGCGCGGGGTGCGCCACCAAGGGAGACATCCGCGTGCTTCAGGAGGAGGTCAGCTCGGTCGCCACGCGCCAGGCGAGGGAGCTGGCCGACTTCGAGGCGCTGGTTCGCGCCAGCCAGGACACCCTCTCCGGCCAGACCGGTCTCTACCTGGAGTTGCGCCGCGAGGTACTTCAGCGGCTGGATGAGCTGCTCCAGCAGGTTCTGATCCTCGTCGAGGTCGAAGGCCAGAGCCAGCGCGCCCTGGCCTCCCTGCGCGACCAGGTGGAAATGATGCAGCGGGCTCCGGTCGTGGTTGCGGACTCGGCCGATGTCGGGCTTCCGATGGAGGAGGTCGAAGGGCCCGAAGCCCATTTCGAGGCGGCCCTGCGCATGTACAACCGGGGCTCGAACGTCACCGCCCGGCGCGCTTTCGACGGGTTCCTCGCCACCTATCCGAATCACGAACTCGCCGGGGACGCGACCTTCTTCCTTTCCGACCTCGACCTGCAGGAGGAACGCCTCGAGGACGCAATCGAAGGGTTCATGCGCGTTCCCATGATGTACCCGGACTCCCCGCGGGTTCCGGAGGCGCTCTATCGTGCCGCGCTTCTCCACGACGAACTCGGAAACACCGACGAGGCGCGCAATCTGCTTGAACGGGTGATCGGCGGGTTCCCCGACTCCGACGTCGCGGAGCTCGCGCAGCAGAAACTTCAGGAAATCCCCTAGGCCGGGTCCGGGAAGGGGGCGGTCACCGGGCGGCCGCACTCAGGCTGTCGGGTCAACCGGCGCTGCCCGTCGGCGATGTCCCTGCGGGAGGTGCGGGATGCGGTGTCCTCACTGTGGCTGCCCCGACAATCATGTCGTTGATACGCGTTCGACCGGGCAGGGGCAGGCTGTGCGCCGCCGCCGCGAGTGCAAGGAGTGCCGGGGCCGCTTCACCACCTACGAGTACATCCAGGAGCGGCCCCTCCGGGTGCTGAAGAGTCGCGGCGACACCGAGGACTTCGAACGCGCGAAACTCGTGCGCAGCATTCAGGTGGCGTGCGCCAAGCGCCCCGTTTCCCCGTCCACCATCGACGCCATCGCCGGTAACATCCAGTACACGCTTACCGTGGAAGGGGGTGGCGAGGTCCGGAGTTCGCGCATCGGCGAGATGGTGATGGAAGCGCTCAAGCCGCTGGATCGGGTTGCCTACGTCCGCTTCGCGTCCGTGTACAGGAACTTCCAGGATATCCAAGAGTTCCAAGAGATGATCGCGGACCTGAACCTCCGGCGGGAACGCAGCCTTCGGGCCAGGGACCAGGTCGAGCTTCCGATCTGACGCGCGAGCGGAGCGTCGGCGGAAGCCTTGCGGGTGGCGGTATTCCCCCGCCGCCGAGTCATTATCTTTCGCGATCATCGGTCGGGCCGTAACCCGCGGAGTCGCATCGGATGCCCAGCAAAACCCCGAACCCAGCCGGAGAGATGCCTTTTCTCGACCACCTCGAAGAGCTTCGCTGGCGCATCCTGTGGAGCCTGCTGGCGCTGGCGATCGGGGCGGTGGCGGGGTTCCTGCTGGTGCACTACGGGGACATGCTCCAGGTGCTTTTCAGTCCTTACCGGGCGCTGTTCGGCGAGGATCAGACGCTCATCAACCTGAGGCCCACCGACGCATTCTTCATCACGCTCAAGTACGGGATCCTGATCGGGTTCCTTCTGGTGTTCCCCATCATCGTCTATCACGTCTGGTCGTTTCTGGCGCCGGCGCTCAAGAAGTCCGAGAAGCGGGTCATCGTGCCCTCGCTCTACATGGGACTGGTTCTGTTCATTCTCGGCGTGCTGATGGCGTACTACATCGCGCTGCCGATCACGCTGGAGTTCCTGGTCGGGTTCCAGACGGAAATCATGAGCCCGCAGTGGACCGCCCAGGACTACTTCGGATTCACGATTCAGCTGCTTGTGGCGTTCGGCATCATCTTCGAATTGCCGGTGGTCGTCATGATCCTGAGCGTATTGGGCCTCGTGACGCCGAAGTTCCTGCGCACCAAGCGCAGGCACGCGATCCTGCTCATCACGATCGTCGCGGCGCTCATCTCCCCGGGTGACGTCATCATGGTGACGCTGCTCATGATGGTGCCGCTGATCATTCTGTACGAGTTCTCGATCATGCTTTCGGTCATGATCTACCGGAAGCGCGAGGAGCGCGTCGCCGCCGCGGCCGATCCGCCGCCGGACTCCGTTCAGGCGGGGTAGGCATGGCCCCGGACCCGCGCCGCCGGCCGGCGCACCTTCCGGCCGCCCTGCTCCTGCCGCTGGCCGTGGCGGGCCTGGCCATCCCGGTGCACGGCCAGCAGGTCCCGGACTCGATTCCTCCGCCGGGGCCGCCCGACACGACCGTTGTCGTTGACTCCGCTCGGGTACAGGTCCTCCAGGTGCTCCAGCGCCTGGCCGCCCCGCCGCTCCCGGACTCGCTGCGGGAGCTGCCCGACTCGACGGTACGGGCTCCGCGACCGGTGACCTCGGGCCCGGACTCCGTGCTAAATGCCCTGCTCTCGCTGCCGGGATACCAGGCCAGCCAGTACGAGGGCACCGGGCTCGAGTTCGGGTCGAGTGGCGAGGTGGTCCTCTACGGCAACACGGAAGCGCGTGCGCGATTCTTCCGGGAAGGCGCCGAGCGCATGCAACTGGAGGCCGACTCGTCCATCACCATGGACGACTCCACGAACCTGATCTGGACCGAGGGAGCCTCGGTGTTCACCGGGCGCGAGGGCGAGCCGCTCAACAGCACCTCGATGATCTACAGCCTCGACAGCCGGCGCGGCACGGCCTACAGCGCGCGCACCCGGTTCGCCGAAGGCGGCAGTCCCTGGAACGTGTTCGGCGACCTGCCCTCGGTTACGCCCGAGATCGTCCACGGGGCACACGTCGGCTTCACTTCCTGCGACCTGGAGCATCCGCACTACCACTTCGACACCAGCGAGATCAAGATCGTGGCGGGCAACATGCTGGTGGCGAGGTCGGTGAAGCTCTACTTCGCCGATGTCCCCGTCTTCTGGTTCCCCTTCATGTTCCAGAGCATCGAGCGCGGACGCGCCAGCGGCATCCTGACGCCGCGTTTCAGCGTGAACGACATCGTGCGCAGCTCGGCGGGATACAGCCGCCGCGTCTCCAATCTGGGCTTCTACTGGGCCATCAACGATTACGCGGATGCATCGGTGGCCATGGACTGGTGGGCCGACAACTACGTGGGCGTTACCGGGACCCTGAACTACAGCTGGCTGCGGCAGTTTCTGCGTGGCAACGTCAACTTCCGCAACTTCTGGCGGCAGGACGGGAGCACGACGCTCGCCTTCAGCACCTCGCACAACTGGGAGCTCGACGAGCGTACGCGCTTCGAGATCCGGTCAAGCTACGCTTCCTCCACCGACTTCGTGCGCCAGAATTCCTTCGATCCGCGCGAGGTCACGCAATCGATCGACTCGCAGGGCGGGATCAACCGGCGCTTCGACTGGGGCAATGTTTCGATGAGCGCCAACCGGCGCCAGTTCCTCTCCGACGACCGGGTGTCGCTCACGCTGCCTTCGGCCAACCTCTCGCTCTCGCCCATCACCTTCTTCCCGGCGTCGTCGTCGCAGGCGAGCTGGTACAACAACGTCATCTGGACCGGAAGCGGGAACTACACGCGCAGCATCGAGGACCGGTTGGATCAGCCGCCCGGCGACTTCAAGGAGAGCCTGGCGGACAAGCAGAACACACGCGGAGGCCTGTCGTCCAGCCTGAGCCTGGGCGCGCTCTCCCTGTCGCACAGCCTGAGCTTCAACGAGGCGGTGACCAGGGACGGGCTGGAGGTCTTCGCACCCGCCGCCGGCCTGGCGGCGGCCGACCGGCTCGAGGCCTGGTTCGGCAGCGTGGTCGCCCCTGCGGCCGACAGCGCGTTCCCGGAGCGCGTGGACCTGAGCAGCACCGACCTCACCTGGTCGCAGACCCTCAGCTACCAGCAGCGCCTCATCGGGACGACGACCTTCACGCCCAATCTGTCCATGTCGGGCCGGTCGCTGCAGACGAACAAGATCCCGGAGGCGGGGTCGCTGGTGTCCGCGCCCACCCGCATCTCGTTCGGCGCCGGGCTCAAGACCGACCTCTACGGGCTCTGGCCGGGCGTGGGGGGCTTCTCTGCCATCCGCCACAAGCTCTCGCCCGGCTTCGACTATTCGTATGCTCCCGCGGTGACGCAGACGGAGGTTCAGAACGCCGTCTTCGGCCGGGGGGAATTCCGCGCCAAGAACGAGATGCGGATCCGGCTGAACCAGACCTTCGAGGCGAAGCGCGAGACCGAGGAATCCGAGGAGGAGGAAGGAGAAGCCCCTCCCGATCCGAGCGGCGAACCCCGGCGGAGGGAGCGGGCGGAAATCGTTCAGCTGCTGGCCCTGCAGACCAGCGCCGTCAACTACGACTTCGTGCGCGCCGACTCTCTCGGCCAGTTCACGGACGGCTTCACGACCACCACGCTCTCCAACAGCATCAGCTCGGACTTTCTGCGCGGCCTGCAGATCTCCATGGAGCACCTGCTGTTCGACGAGAGCGGCCAGGCAGGGGACGGAAGGCAGTTTGCTCCCCATCTCTCCGGGCTCGATCTCTCGTTCTCGCTGAACGCGGCTTCCCCTCCGCTGCGCTGGATCGGAGGGCTGATCGGGCTGGGGGGTGACGGAGAGGCGGACCCGGAGCCGGAACCGGAAGAGGACGACCTGCTCGAAGACGAGGACCCCTTCTCGGCGGCCAGCGGCCTCGACGAGAGCCAGATCGTGCCGGGTTTTGGCGATACCTCGCGCGATTTCGGCAGGCAGAGCGCTCAGGGACGTCCGCGCGGCGGTGGCGCCGGATGGGACGCGAGCGTCTCCTATTCGCTACAGCGCCCGCGCCAGGCCGACCTGGCCCGGCAGATGGTTCAGCTCAACGTCCGGTTCGAGCCCACTGAGCTGTGGCGCGCGAGCTGGCGTACTTCCTACGACGTGGAGCTGGGGTCCTTCAACGACCACATGATCACGTTCACCCGGCAATTGCATCGCTGGGAAGCCAACTTCGATTTCAGACGCACGGTCACCGGCAACTGGGCGTTCCGTTTCGAGGTGGCCCTGAGCGACAATCGCGATCTGAAGTTCGACTATCAGCAGTACGACCGCTCCGATCCCCTGGAGAGGCAGTTCCGCTAGCAGTCCGTGGACGAATCGCCCCGGGCACCGCGAGCGGTGAGGCGCCGGGCTGGCGGGGCGCTCCCGAGGCCGGCGTTTGGCACACCTCGTGCAGACCAATGGGCGCTGATTGGGCAGGAGATGCCTGCGATGCTCTCCGGGATGCCACGAGGAGGTTCCGATGTTCGGTGACGGGTATGCGTTTGGGCGATGTGCTCGCAGCTTGAGGGCACTCCTTCTGCTGGGCACCCTGACGGCCTGCGACGAGGATGGAGTGCTGCTCACTCTGGAAGATCCCCCCGCCGCGCCGCGTGCGCTGGATGCCCACTATTTCGCGGGGGTGGTCACCGTCACATGGACCCTCGCGCCCGGCTGGAGCGGCGAAACCTTCCGCGTCTACTCCCGGCGAATCACCGACCGGGACTACTTTCTCATCGCCGAGGTAAGCAGCTGCGCGGAGGGAGCCTGCGAATACCGGGACGCCAACGTGGCGGCGGGGGCGACCTACGAGTACTACGTGGCCGCGGTCGGGGCCTCGGGGCTGGAAACACCTTCCAGCCACCTGGTGGAGGTGGCCGTGCCGATGCCGGATCCGCCCGCCGTGCCGGTTGCGGTCCTGGCGACGGCGCTGGATGGATCCGTCTTCCTCACGTGGAGCGACGACGCGCGCGCCGCCGAGGACTTCTCCCACTACAGGGTGTATCTCGAGGACGGGGACGCCTTCCTCCTGGGCGAGACGGACTCCGAGGGGTTCCTCGATCTGCGGGCGAGCAACGGCGAAACCTACAACTATTTCGTTTCCGCCCTCGACGATCAGGGACACGAGAGCGGGGGCAGCTCGATGGCGAGCGCGACCCCGCGCCCCGACTACCACGGCGAGCTGATCTACTCCTATCTCGACGCGCCGTCGTCTTCGGGTTTTCGGTTCCCGCTGAACGAACAGGACGGACCCATCGTCCACGGCGACGCATCCAACCGCCACTTCCGGTTCGAACAGGACCAGGCCGGGTGGTGGCTGGTCCCCGGGCCGGGCGCCGAGATCCACAACCGGGTCTTTGCGACCAGCCAGCTCAAGTGCGGACCCGGGAGCGACGCGGGATGCATCGACGTGACCGTCGCGCCCGCGCGGGACTACACCACCCAGGCGGTGGAGGCGCTGCCCGCGACCACCTACGTGCTTCGCTATTCGGGAACCGAGGGCCACCACTACGCGGCGGTGCGGATCACCAGCCAGGGCTACCTGGACGATGGCGCGGTGATGGTCTTCGACTGGGCCCATCAGCTTCAGGCCGGCAATGTGGGCCTGGAGCGCCGCGGACCCGCAGTGCTTGTCCGCTACGGGACCTGACACCGAACACGGATCGTCCCCCGGGCAATCGGGGACGGCGCTTGCTCTGACCGGTTCGGGTTGAGAGGGCGCCGCCGCCGGGGTATAATCGCGACATGACCCCGGTCCTTGAAGCGGTCCCCAACTTCAGCGAAGGCCGCGACCTTGCTCTGATTCGCGAGTTTGCACGGGTCATCGCCTCCGAGGGCGCCGAAGTGCTGGCCCGGAGCGCCGATCCGGACCACCATCGTTCGGTCATCTCCTTCGCCGGCCCTCCCCGGGTCGTGGAGCGGGCGGCCCTGTCGGTCGCGCGGCTGGCGGTGGAGGCCATCGACATGCGGCGGCACGCGGGCGTACATCCGCGCGTGGGCGCCCTCGACGTACTCCCGTTCATCCCCGCCCGGGGCCTTGGCCTGCAGGATGCGGCTGCGAGCGCCCGCAGGGTGGCGGAAGGGCTGGCCGCGATGGGGATACCCGTGTACCTGTACGGGGCCGCCGGAACCGGCCGCTCCCTGTCCGCTCTGCGGGCCGGAGGCTTCGAGGCGCTCACGGGGGGGTTTCCAGCCGGCCGCGAGCCCGATATCCTGCCTCGGCCCTGGGCTCATCCGGGCGTCCATCCGATGGCGGGCGCGACCTGCGTCGGAGCCCGGCCGCCCCTCCTCGCGTGGAATGTCTGCGTATCGGGGTTATCGTTGGAGCAGGTGAAGGATGTCGCGGGCCGGCTGCGCGAGAGCAGCGGCGGATTTGTCGGGTTGAGGGCGCTGGGGCTATATCTGCCCTCCAGCGACGTATTTCAGATCTCCATGAACCTGGAAGACATGGAACGCACACCGCCCATGCGCGTTTTCGAGGCCATTGAAGTGGAGGTGGACCGGATGGGTGGCCGCATCACACAGACAGAGGTCATCGGAACCATCCCCGGGAGCCTGGTCCTTTCCGCGGCCGCCTCCCGCCTCAACCTGCTGGATCCGGACCCGTCCCGGCTGCGCGAGGCTCTGCTCGCGGGGGTCCGTTCATGACGACCGACGCGCCCCTGGAGCGGGCCGGGGATTCTCCGGGCACGGACCCGCCCGCCGATCCCGGGGGGGCGGCCCGCGAGTCCGAATCGCCCTCCCGCTATGTCGACCTCAGGGCGCTGCTCCTGGACGACGGGTCGGCGCCGGAGGCGACCCGGCTGACCGAGGAAGATGAGAACACGGCACCCGGCGAGGACTTCCGGGCCGCGTTGTCGCGCTTCCGGGCCCGGTTGGTCCGCAGCGTTCCGGCCGGGAATGCGCGCATCCATCAGGACATGGGCACGGCGTACCGGACCATGGGGCTCGGCCCGGAGGCCATAGCCGAGTTTCAACGTGCAATCCGCGTGGACCCCGCCAACTCGGCGGCCCATGAGATGCTGGGTCGCTCCCTTCTCGACGCCGGCCACGCCGAACTCGCGGTCAGCGCGCTGGCGAAGGCCCTCGACCTGCCTCTCGAGCGCGAAGACGACTTCCTTGGAATCTACTACTATATGGGGCGCGCTCAGGAGGCGTCCGGCAATCCCGAGGCGGCGTGCGACTTCTACAGGAAGACCCTCGCAATCGACATCGGCTTTCAGGATGTCGAGGCGCGCCTGCGCGATCTCGGCCCGGTGCCGAGGGGGACGGCCGGCGAGCCGGCGGATCCAGTTCCCGGCAGCCCCTCCTGACCCAGCAACCCCTGGCCGAACGGGGACTCATCCACGGACTGCCACGCCAACCCCTTTCAGGAAAGAGGTCGTTGACCCAGCCCGTCACCACCAAACCATCCACGCTTGCCCACATTCAGGAGCCCGTGCGCGAGGATCTGGAGCGCGTGCGCGAGGAGCTCCGGCGCATCGTTCGCGCCAATCTGGGGATGACCGACGAGGTCAACCAGTACCTCCTGCTCATGCGGGGCAAGATGTTCCGCCCCACTCTGGTGCTCCTTGCGGACCGCATATGCGGGGGAGACGGTGATCCCGCGGTTACCCTGGCGGCGGCCGTCGAACTGGTGCACCTCGCGACCCTGGTGCACGACGATGCCGTGGACCACTCGGTGCTGCGCCGCGGCCTGCCCACGGTAAACGCGCTGTGGACGCATCAGGTCGCGATCATCATGGGGGACTACCTGTACAGCCGCTCCGTCACCGAGCTGACGCGCGTCGGCAATCTGGACGTGCTTCGCTGCCTGGCGATCGCCGCCAACGAGATGAGTCTGGGGGAAATGCGCCAGCTCACCTCCTACGACGCCCTGGACTTCTCCGAAGAGGACTACTATGCCCTGATTGCGGCCAAGACGGCGTCCCTGATGGCTGCATCCTGCGAGATCGGCGCCCTCGCGACCGGGCCGGATCCCCGGTGCTCGGCGCTCAGGCGCTTCGGACACAATCTCGGAATGGCGTTTCAGATTGCCGACGACCTGCTGGACTACACCGGGACCGAGGCCGTGACCGGCAAGCCCACGGGCCACGACCTGCGCCAACGGAAGGTTACACTGCCCCTGATCGGAGCGATGAAGGTGGCCGGCGCCAGGGAGCGGAAAGGGATTCGCAGGTTCTTTTCAAGCCGCGATCCTTCCGACGAGGAGATCGCCGGGCTCATCGAACTGGTTGAGGAACTGGGCGGGCTCGAGTACGCTCGCGAACGGGCGGAACGCTACGCCGGCTGGGCGGCGGCGGCGCTCGAGGATCTGGAGGCGGGGTCCGCCAAACAGGCGCTTCTCACCTCGATTGCCTACGTGGTCGATCGGCGTCGATGAGGCCTCCGGGAGTCAGGCACGCGACGGGAGGCACGAAGTCGTTACACAAGCTCCGCGGTCGGGATGGCCGCGGTCGGAGGTCGTCAAGTGGCTAAGTTGCTCGAAGCTAGAAGCAGGTCGTACTCCCGGGCCGTGGTCGTCGTGGTGGGTGGCTTCATCCTGGGTGCGCTGCTTACCCGCCTCGCCCAGTTCATGCCCGAGAGCGCGACGCGGGAGTTCCTTACCACGGCGGTGACCGCGAGCCTGGGCCCGGTCTCCGTCGGGCTGGTTGCGCTTGACATTACGCTCGGACCGCTGGCATTTCATTTCAACGTGCTCACGCTGGCGGGAATCGGCATCGTGGCGCCCATCGTCCGCGCCTGGCTCTAGCAGCCTGCGGACGACCCCCACGGACCCGGCGCGCGAGACGCCGGTATGAGTTAGATTGACCGGGCACGTCGAACGGACCAGCACGCTTCGCCGGTCTTCAGCGGGAAGGAGCTGTCATGGGATTCAGCGGACTTGGAATGTGGGAGATCATCCTGATCTTCCTGGTGTTCTTGCTTCTCTTCGGCGCCAAGCGCCTCCCGGAAATCGGCTCGTCACTGGGCAAGGGGATTCGCGAGTTCAAGAGTTCGGTGCGCGACATCGAGCGCGAGTTGAAGACACCCCAACAGCCCAAAATGGTCGCGCCCTCTCCCGCGGAGAGTTCCGAAGAGGGGGGAGAGCCGCGTAAACTCGGCAGTCGAACGGAAGCCGGCGCGGAAGCCGGGACGACTGCCTGAGGAGGCGCCGGGCCGCCGCCCGGGCGAGTGGCGGCGCCCGCCTACTGGAAGGCCAGCGGAAGCTGCGTCTGGTTCGCAGCCTCCTCCTGGGCCCGGAAGACCTCCCGGCGGCGATCGACGATGTTGGCGCGCTCACGCAGGCTGGTGATCCACTGGTCCAACCTCTGCTGGCCCAGCGTGCCTCCGATCATCGCGCGCTGAACCACCTTCTGCTCCTCCCACGTGGTGCTGTCGGCGGGAATCCGCTCCGTCAACTCGATGACGAAGGCGCGTCCGTTGGCCTCCACGACGCCGCTCAGCTGGTCCGGCTCCAGCCCGAATGCGGTGCCGATGACCGCGTTCTGCCGACCGAGTCCGGGCACGAAATCGCTGCGTGAGAACGGAGGGGACTCCTCGATCTCGGCCTCCAGGCGCTCGGCGATCTGCTCCAGGGTGCCCCCGTCCCGCGCGGCGTCTTCCGCCTGCGCCAGAGCACGCTCGAGCTTCCTTTCCAGCCGCAGGGTTCGCTCTATGGCGGCGCGCGCCTGTTCGAGCGGCAGAACCCCCTCCGGTTCACGGCCGACCAGCTCCAGCGCGTAGAAGGCCTCGGCGTTCTCGAAGACGGGGCTGACGTCCCCTTCCTCCGCTTCCTCGAACGCCCACTCCGACCCCTCGCGCACCTGGCCCGCGCCCAGTACGAAGGGGAACTCCTCGGTGATGTCGACGGGGTTGGCCTCCAGGCCCAGCTCGGCCGCTGCTTCCCTGAGGGGAAGGTTCTCGCCCAGCGCTTCGAGGGAGTCCGCCGTGGTCAGCAGATCGATTTCGGAGGCGTCGGTACGCTCCACGGGCACCAGGATGTGACGCGCGCTCACGGAGTCCGCGGTACGCGAGGTCACTTCGATGAGGTGCCATCCGAACTGCGTGGCGACCGGCTCGGTAACCGTTTCCAGCGGCGCGCTGAACGCCACCGAATCGAATTCCGGCACCATCATCCCCCGGGGGAAGGTTCCCAGGTCTCCGCCCAGGGCGGCCGAACCCTCGTCCACCGATTCCTCCGCCGCCAGCTCGGCGAAGTCGGCCCCATCGAGGATCTCCCGGCGGATCTCCTCGGCGCGCTCCCGCGCCGCGGTCGTGTCGGCGGCGTTGGGATCCTTGTCGAGCACGACCGCGACTACGGTAGCCCTCGGCGGCACCGCGAACTCGTCACGGTTCTCCCTGTAGTACGCGGCGACTTCCGCATCGGACACCTCGACCTCTTCATCGCCGATGCGGGTCGCCGGATCCAGCGACAGGTACCGCACTTCGACCTGTTCGTTCTCGTCCCTGTACGCCGACCAGAGGGCCGCGTCCGGCAGGTAGATGCCCGTGCTCAGCTGCCGCAGGAGCTTCGTGCGGGGGATGATGTCGCGGTAGTAGGCTTCGAGTTCCAGCAGGGCGATCTCCGACGCGGTGGCAAGGTAGTCCTGATACTTCTGCATGTCGAAGACGCCTTCGGTCTGAAAGCCCTCGAGCGCCTGGAACTGCGGCGGAGGGCTGAAGCGCGCCGCCTGGCGGACTTCGTCGTCGCTCACCCGGATGCCGCGCCGCTGGAGTTCGCGCTGGATCAGGATCTGGGTCACGACCTCGTCGAAGGCCGCATCCTCGATTTCGAGGTTCTGGTCGGACGTGATCGCTTCTTCCTGGGCCAGTTGCGTCTGCTCGTAGAGGTTGCGATAGGCGAACTGGTACTGTTCGTACATGACCGGCACGCCATCGACCTCACCCAGCTCGCTCAACCCGGCGGTGCGCCCGGTAATGTCCATTCCCCACTCGAAGACCATGAGCGCGGCGAACGCGAGCGCGGTGATCATCATGATCCACTTCGTGTTGTCCCGCATGGTCCGCATCATGGCGAGGCGTCTCCTGGCGTGTCCGGGTCCGGCAAGAATGGCGTGATCGCGGGAATCTTCCGCAAGGAACGCAATTTACGGGAATGCCGGATGCCTCTCAAGCGAGGCCCCGGAAAGGGTCCGTTGACACCCTTCGCAGCGGCTCCCTACTTTTCCCGGTTGACGCGCGAGCGCCTCCCGAGCATTCGACACGCCATTCCCCCGAGCGCGCGGCGCCGGAGTCTTCCCTCTTTCCGAGAGCCTGCCTGTGGATCAGTCGCTTGAGCGGAGGATTCGCAGGCTCTACTCCTGCTTCCACTCTTCGGAGGATCGACAGGGCCGGTCGTTCGTGCCCCTGGCGGACGCCTACAGGCGGGCGGGGGATCTCGTGCGAGCCAGGCTCCTGCTCGACGAGGGCCTGCGGCGTCATCCCGATTTCGCGAGTGCACATGTGGTGGCGATGCGGGTTGCGCGGGATGTCTCGGACCATGCGGGGGCTCTGGCCGCTACCCGGCGCGTGCTCGAGCTCGATCCGGGCAACGTGGAGGCGCGGCAGGTTCTGGCCAGGGTCGGTCCCCTCGTCGAGGACGCCCCGGCGTCCGGTTCCAGGGTTGACGGCGATGCCCAGCTTCCGGACGAGTCATGGATGGCGGGCGACGCGGGCGTATGGGCCGCCGGAACCGACAGCGGACTGGCCTCGGTCGATCCGGTTGCTCTGGAAGCCGAGGAAGAGCAGCTGGCGGTAGCGGAGCCCGAGGAAGAGCAGCCGGTCGTCGCCGAGCCCCGGCAAGACCGGGCCGCTCCGGCAATCGGGAAGGGAGCCGGAAGTGCCCGTCCAGCCGGGATCCCCATCGAGACGCCTGCCGCCGCTTCCGACGCCGTTGCGGACGCGGGCATCTACACCCGCACCATGGGCCGGCTCTACGAACAGCAGGGGCTCCAAGCGCAGGCGATCGCGGTCTACGAACAGCTCATCGAGTCCGAGCCCGGCGACGAGGCGCTTGTGAGCCGCCTGGAGCGCCTTCGCCGCCAAATCGGGGCCGAAGTGGACGCGACCGAGGAGCCGGAGGCGGTTCGGGGCGGTGAGACGGCGGAGACCCCGGATGTCGTACCGCTGCGCGGTGGCGATGCGGAGGTCGTTCCGATCGAGGCGCTGGCGCCCGATGCGCCCATGGCCGGCGCGCGCGAGGAGGCGCCGTGAGGATCGCGATCGTACACGGAGCCAACCTGCGCATACTGGGCCGCCGGGAACCGGAGGTGTACGGCTCCGACACGCTCGAAGACATCAACGGGCGACTTCGCGCGCTGGCGGAGGAACTGGGCGTGGAGATCGAGACCTTCCAGTCCAATTCGGAAGGGGCGATCCTCGACTATCTGGAGGAAGCCGCGCCCCGGATCGACGGGGTCCTGATCAATCCGGGGGCCTTCACACACACCAGCGTCGCCCTGCGCGACGCGCTCGCGGGGATCGACAGGCCCTTCGTCGAGGTACATCTCTCGAACCCGGCGGCGCGCGAGTCCTTCCGGCGCCGGTCGTACCTGGCGCCCGTTGCCGCGGGCGTGGTCGCCGGTTTTCGCGCGGAAAGCTATCTTCTTGCCCTCAGGGGGCTTCTGGCGCACCTGTCCCGGGATTGACCTGCGGTTCCCGGGAGGGCGCAACTCAACCGATCGAGGCTGCATGGCCACTACAGCCGATTTTCGCAACGGCATGATCCTGGACATCGGCGGTGTCCTCTGGGCGATCACGTATTTTCAGCACGTCAAGCCGGGGAAGGGCGGCGCGTTCGTGCGCACGCGGCTCAAGAACGTGCTGGACGGCCACGTGGTGGAGAAGACCTTCCGGGCGGGGGAGCGGGTGACGGGCGTTCGCCTGGAGCGCCGTCCCATGCAGTACAGCTACACCGACGGCGCATTCTTCCACTTCATGGACCTGCGCACCTACGACATGCATGCGGTCTCGGGAAGCATGGTCGGAGAAGATCAGTTGAAGTACCTGAAAGAGAACATGGAGTGCGAAGTCCTGGTCCACGACGACGACGCCATCGCGGTGGAACTCCCGGCTTTCGTCGAGCTCGAAGTGACCGGCACGGAGCCCGGCGTGCGCGGAGATACCGCCCAGGGCGGCACCAAGCCGGCCACGCTGGAGACCGGAGCGGTGGTCCAGGTTCCCCTCTTCGTGGAGGTGGGAGACGTGCTCAGGGTGGATCGCAGGGAGGACAAGTACCTGATGCGGGTGACGTCATGATCGACGCCGAGTTCGTCGAGCGCCTCATCCGCGCGGTGGATGAGAGCGGGATCGACACCGTGGAGATCCGGCGCGGCGGCACGCGCGTACGCATCAGCAAGACCCCCCCGCCAGCTCCGGTGCGGACGGAAGCAGGGGCCGGACCCGTTGCGGGGGCAGTCGAATCACCGGCCTCCGGGGACGGTGCCCCGGCTGCCCCGGCGGAATCGACGGTGGCGGGTGATTCGGCCGCGAGGGAACAGCCGGCCACGACGCTCATCGAGATCAAGTCGCCGATGGTGGGGACCTTCTACCGCGCCGGAGCCCCGGGAGCCCCACCCTACGTGGATACCGGACAGAGAATCTCCGAGGGGGACACCCTCTGCATCATCGAGGCGATGAAGCTCATGAACGAGTTCGAGAGCGACATCAGCGGGACCATCGAGGAGATCCTGGTGGAGGACGGGGAGCCGGTTGAGTACGGACAGGTGCTGTTCAGGGTGGCGCCGGTCTGAGCGGGCCGCGCCCCTCCGGACGGGGTTCCACGGGCCCGACCCGACGCGCGCGATGCGGGAGCTTCACGGGTGTTCGCTAAGGTACTGATCGCCAACCGGGGCGAAATCGCGCTCCGCATTATTCGCGCGTGCCACGAACTGGGCGTCGAGGCGGTGGCGGTCTTCTCCGAGGCGGACCGGGACTCGCTGCACGTGCGCTTCGCGGATGAGGCGGTCTGCATCGGACCGCCGTCGGTGGCGGAGAGCTATCTGAACATCCCCCGCATCATCGCCGCGGCGGAGATCACAGGCGCGGAAGCGATCCATCCCGGCTACGGGCTTCTCGCGGAAAACGCGGATTTCTCCGAGATCTGCGACGCCTCCGGCATCACCTTCATCGGCCCGACCGCGGACCAGATTCGGGCCATGGGCGACAAGGTCGTGGCGCGCGAGACGATGATGGCGATCGGCGTGCCCACGGTGCCGGGTTCGCAGGGGGCGCTGAACAGCGTGCGCGAAGCCCTTCGGCTCGCGGACGAGATCGCGTACCCGGTGATGGTCAAGGCCGCGGCGGGCGGCGGCGGCAAGGGAATGCGCATCGCGCGCGACGCCGGTGAGTTGGAACGGGTCTTCGGGTCCACCCGGATGGAGGCACAGGCGGCGTTCGGGGATTCCTCGGTCTACCTGGAGAAGCTCATCGAGCGGCCTCGCCATGTGGAGATCCAGGTCTTCGGGGACAGGCATGGCCGCGTGGTGCATCTGGGCGAGCGGGACTGCTCCGTGCAGCGCCGCCACCAGAAGCTGATCGAGGAGGCGCCCGCCTACGGATTGTCGCCCGAATTGCGCGAGGAGATGGGCCGCGCCGCCGTGCGGGGGGCCGCGGGCATAGAATACGCCGGCGCGGGCACGGTTGAGTTCCTGCTGGATCCCTCGGGGGCGTTCTACTTCATCGAGATGAATACCCGCATCCAGGTGGAGCATCCGGTGACGGAAGTGACGACCGGCCTGGATCTGGTGAAGGAGCAGATCCGGGTGGCGTTCGGGGCCCCGCTCTCGTTTCCGCCCGAGCCCGCCAGCCACCGTGGACACGCCATCGAGTTCCGGATCAATGCCGAGGATCCGGAGAGGGACTTCATGCCGGCGCCGGGAACCATCGATATTTTCCATCCGCCCGCGGGCCCCGGGATTCGCCTCGACACGCACGTCTACGCCGGCTACACGGTCCCGCGGTACTACGATTCGCTGCTGGCGAAGGTCATCGTCAGCGCGGCCACCCGCCGGGAGGCGATCGACCGGGCTCGCCACAGCCTGGACAACTTCGTGGTGGGCGGCGTGCCCACGACCCTGAGCTTCCTCTCACGCATACTGCGGGATCGGCGCTTTGTGGAGGGAGCGGTCGACACCAGCCTGGTGGACCGCCTGATGAGCGAGGCGGCGTAGGCGGTGGCGGCGCGCAGGAAACCCGGACGAGCAGGCGGGAAGGCGCCTGCGGGCCGCGGGCGCGCGCGGCAAACGCAAAGGGAAGAGGGCGCTTTTCTGTCCAGGAGTCAGAAGGCCGACATCCTGGCTCTGTCGCTGGTGGTTCTGGCGCTCTTCCTGCTTCTGGCGCTCTTCCCGGTATCGGTCCTGGGCGCGCGCGCCCAGGCGTGGTTTCCTTCGGGGAATGCGATCGGCCTGCTGGGTGCGCGGTTCCGCGAAGCGGCAACCGGGGCGCTGGGCGCGGCGGCGTTCGCGCTCCCGGTCCTGCTGACGCTGGGGGGGCTCCGCGCGGGCGCGTGGACGACCACCCGCACCAGCGTGCGGGCGGCGATCCTGACCGCCGGCGTCGCCGTGGTCGCGTCCTGCGTGGCCTCGCTGCTGGGGAGCGCCGGCGGTGCGGGATGGCTGGGGTCGACCCTGGCCGGGGGGCTCAGCTCGATCATCGGCTGGCTGGGGACGACGTTGCTGCTCGCGGGCTTCCTGATCGGGCTGCTGGTCGCCACCCTCGACTGGAATCCGCTCCGCTGGCTGGGACGCGCGCTCAGGTCGGCGTGGGCCGCGATCGATCTGCGCGGAAGGTTGGCCCGCCTGCCGCGGCCTTGGGCGCCCAAGGACGGGGACGACCGCGGGAAGGCGGCCCGGCGTGGGACGGAGCGGGGCATTCCCGAGGATGTCGCGGAGGTGCTGGACGGGGTTGTGGAGGAGCTGGGGGATACGGCCGCGGCGTCCGACCCGGCCGGCCACGCGTCCCCGGAGCCGCCCCAGGACCCGGCCACCGAGTCCGCGGGGGACGGTACGGATGGCGCGGCGCCCGCGGAAGCTGCGGGCGAGCAGGCGCTGGAAGAGCCGGCCGAAGGGGCGTTGCCGTCGATCGACCTGCTGGACGCCCCGGAGCCGAAGGATCCCTTCCGCATGGAGCTGAAGCTCTCGCAGCTGGGCGAGGTGCTGGTGGAGAAGCTCCGCTCGTTCGGCGTGCAGAGCCGGATCGGCGGCCGCACCACCGGGCCGGTCGTAACCCAGTTCGAGGTGGTGCCCGCGCCGGGGGTCAAGGTCAATCGCATCGCCAATCTGGAGGCCGACCTCGCGCTGGCGATGAAGGCGAGGAGCATCCGCATCGTCGCCCCGATCCCCGGCAAGGGCGCGGTCGGCGTGGAAATCCCCAATCCCGAGCCGGAGATCGTCTATCTGCGCGACATCCTCGAGTCTCCCGCCTTCCGGTCGTCGAAGGCCGCGCTGCCCCTCGCCCTGGGCAAGGACCTGACCGGGCGCCCCTACGTTTCAGACCTGGCGCGCATGCCCCATGTGCTGATCGCGGGTGCCACCGGATCGGGGAAGTCGGTCTGCCTGAACGCCTTCATCACCAGCCTGGTCTACTCGCACTCCCCGGAGTCGCTTCGGTTGCTGATGGTCGATCCCAAGATGGTCGAGCTGTCGGTGTACGCCGATCTGCCCCACCTGCGTCATCCGGTGGTGACCGATCCCTCCGACGCGGCTAGCGTCCTGAAATGGGCGGTGATGGAGATGGAGCGCCGGTACGCGCTGCTCTCGGCGAACCAGGCGCGCTCGCTGGGGGAGTTCAACCGGATGGTGCGCGACGGGAAGCCCCTGCGCCATCCGCCCCGACCGCCCGCGCCCGGCGAGGAACCCGGGGAGGAAGCCTGGGACGAGGGCATCCTTCCCTTCGTGGTGGTGATCGTCGACGAACTCGCCGATCTGATGATGACGGTCCAGGGCGAAGTCGAACGCCCCCTGACCATGCTCGCCCAGAAGGCGCGCGCCATCGGCATCCATCTGATGGTGGCGACCCAGCGGCCCAGCGTGAACGTGATCACCGGGCTCATCAAGGCCAACTTCCCGTGCCGCATCGCGTTCCGGGTCGCCTCGAAGACCGACTCGCGCACCATCCTGGACCAGAACGGCGCGGACGCGCTGCTGGGCAACGGCGACATGCTGTTCCTGCCGCCCGGCCAGAGCGAGCCCGTGCGCATTCAGGGCGCCTTCGTACCGGGATCGGACACGAACCGGCTCACCGGCTGGTTCCGGCAGCTGGTGCGCCACTGGGAAGATGCGGGCGAAATGCCCGACTTCGCAGGGGAGGAGGACATCCTGGCCGTGGTGCGCAACCGGGAGGGGGATGGCGACGCCGGGGAAGAGGACGGCCCGGTGGAGCGCGACGATCTCTTCTTCGCGGCTGCCGAGGTGTGCGTCCGGCAGAACCAGGGCTCGACCTCACTTCTGCAGCGGAAGCTGCGCATTGGTTACGGCCGCGCGGCGCGCGTGGTGGACCAGCTGCACGAGGCGGGCGTGCTGGGTCCGCCGGACGGCTCGAAGCCGCGTGAAGTGCTCATGGGTCTCGACGAGATCGAGGCGTTGCGCTAGCCGTCCGGCAAGGGGCCGCAGGGGCCGCCCGACTGGGCCCCGCGCCGGAACGGGGGCGCTCGCCGGCGGGTATGGCGTGCCATGAAGAACACGTTCTTTGTCGTCTTCGCAATGTTGTGCGCGGCCGCCGATCCGGGTGCCGCCCTCGCCATGCAGGAGGCCGCGGGCCCGTTGGCGATTCTCGAACGGGCTTCCGCGGAGTATGCCGGATTGACGGGGTTCTGCGCCGACTTCCGGCAGACCCTGACCTCGCCGCTTCTGAACCAGGTGACGCGCTCGCGGGGGCGCATGTGCCAGCAGCAGCCGGACCGATTCTCCATGCGCTTCACCGATCCCGAGGGCGACCTGGTGGTCGCCGACGGGGAGTGGCTGTGGGTCTACTTTCCGAGCGGCGACGCCGGCCAGGCCATTCGCTCGCGCCTGACCTCCGGAGGACGGGGCGGCTTCGACTTCCACCGCGAATTCCTCTCGGATCCGGGGATCCGCTACGCCCCCGCGTATCTGCGCAGCGAGGAACTCGACGGCGCCCCCACCCACGTCATCCGGCTGGTACCGCGCCAGCGGTCCGCCTATCGCGAGGCGCGGGTGTGGATCGATGACGGTACGTGGCTCATCCGGCGCACCGAGATCGAGGAGGAAAACGGCAACCTGCGGGAGGTGCGGCTGGCCGGATTCGAGCCGAACCCCCAGCTGGGGAGCGAGGTCTTCCACTTCACGCCGCCCCGGGGGGTCCAGGTCATCACGCGATGAAGGCCTGGCGCCGGACGGGGGAGAGTGATCGCGGGAAGGAACGGATGAGGGGCGCTGCGATGGTCCTGATGGCCCTCGTGGGCGGGTCCGGCATGGCTGCGCCCGCGGCCGCCCAGGACCTCGCGGACTTCGACTACGAACATCTGAGCCTGCGGGGCATCGGCTTCGAGGCCGGCTACCTTCCCGGGTACAGGATCCACGGGGTGCGCGGGGAGATACGGAGCCTGGGCGCGCGGCTCGACCTCGGGTACCTGGGTCCCGGGCTCCGTATTTCGCCTTCGGTGACGTACTGGTCATCGGAGCTCGAGGCTGAGGAGGTATCCCGCCTGGAGACGCGGCTCGGGCAGCTGATCGCCCGGGAGCTGGGGCCGTCCGGATCCGAAGCCGGGCCCGAGGTGGATCTCGGCAGGATCACGTGGAGCGATTTGGTGGTGGGTGTCGACGCCCACGTCGTCTGGAACATCCCCTTCGGATGGCTCGGCTTTCTCGGGCTGGGCGCCTCGGTGCACGTTCTCGACGGCCAGGGCGAGGCGGTCGACGACACCTTCATCGAGGATCTTCTGGACACGGTGCGCCCGGGAGTGAACGTGCACCTGGGGCTCGAGTATCCGCTCTGGACGTGGTCCCGGCTCTATTGGCACGGTCGCTACGAGGTGACCGACGACCTTCGGTACTTCAACGTCCGGGGCGGGCTGCAGCTCATGTTCGGTGGTACGGCGCCCGGGGAGATGGAGCCTCGCTGAGGCCGGTTTCGGGCGGCTGCGGGCGTTCGCGCGGTGCCTGATCCCCGGCCGGCAAGAGCGGGGATGAAGTGGGTCGGAGCCCCCTTCGGCCTGGATGCGCGGGAATGGTGGCTGGCGTCCGCCTCCGCCCTCCTGCTCTTCGCCGCCTATCCCCCGTTTCACCTGATCGCGCCTGCGCTGCTGGCGCTGGTCCCGCTGTCGGTCGCGGTTCGGGAGGCGCGCACGCCCCGTCGGGCCGCGCGCGTCGGCTTCGTGTTCGGGGTGCTGCACTACGGTCTGCTGCTGCACTGGACGATCCCGGCGCTCGCGCGGCTGACCGCTACGGCTCCGCTGGTCTACGCCACGGCCGTGACGCTGCTGGCGGTGACGCAGGCGCTGGCGTGCTGGATGCTCGCCCTCCTGCGGCGTGGCGGCCGGGTTCCGTTCTGGTTCGCGTTGCCCCTTGCCTGGACAGCCGTGGAGTGGGCGATCGCCCACGTTCCGGGGACGCTGGCCTATCCCTGGCTGGGGCTCGGGACGTCGCTCACCGGATACCCGGAGGCGGTCGGGATCGCCGAGCTCGCCGGAGCGCGCGGGGTGACCTTCTGGTTGGCGCTGGTGAACGGCCTTGTGGCAGAGGCCGTGGTGGGCGGCCGGGGTGGGTCGGCGGCAATCGGGCGACCGCAAACGGCGACGCGGGAGGGCGTGTCCGGGCGTTCGCAGCCCCGGTTGGCGCGATGGCTACGGGGTGGAGCCGGGCCTGTCCGCCCGTGGCTGGCGGCCGCCCGGGTCGTGGCGGCCGTCCCCGCTGCCTGGGGAGTGTGGCGCGCCCGTCACCTCGATCTGCGGCCCGGGCCGGTGGTCGCCACCGTGCGCACCACATTGCGGGCTCAGCCGGGCGAGACGGCGTCCGACCTGGAGGCGCTCGCCGCGGTGGATGCCCTGCTGGCGGCGCCAGTGGCCGAAGCTCCCGCGCCCTTCCTGGTGGTGCTCCCGGAGGGCACCTTCCGGGACGGGCTGGACCAGCCGGAAGTGGTCGAAGGGCTGAGCGATCTGTCGCGGCGGCTGGGAGCGCCCGTCCTGTTCGGCCTGGTGCGCACGGAAGAGGCGGGGACGGGGCGGTACAACTCGGCCGCCCTGGCCGGGCCGGCCGGGCTGGCGGGGGACCCCTACGACAAGCGCCGCCTGGTGCCGTGGGTCGAGCGGATGCCGCTCGCGGGCCTGTTCCCGATGGCCGCCGGTGAGAGTCCGCTGCGCGCGGGCGCCGAGTGGACGGTATTCGAGGCCGGTCTCCACGACGTGGGCGCGCTTATCTGCTACGAGGCGGCGTTCACCGGCGCCGCCCGGGCGCTCCGCCGCGCGGGAGCCGGCGTACTGCTCAACATCACCAACGACGCGTGGTTCGCGGACGCGGGCGCCTTCGCGATCGCGCAGCACGAGGCCCACCTGGTCATGCGCGCCATCGAGACCCGCACCGGGGTGGTGCGCTCGGCCAACCTCGGCCCCGCGGGTTTCGTGGATCCCACCGGGAGGGTGCGCGCGCGTGTCCAAGGCCCGGGCGCGGCTTTGGCGACCGCCCGGGTGGATGCGGTGGCCGGGCCCACCTGGTACGTGCGCGTCGGGGACCTGGCGGGGCCGGGGGCCGCGGCCGCGCTGCTCCTGCTGCTCCTCTTCTCCCGCCCCCGCCGTCCGCGACCGACCGGGACCAGGGCCCGCGCGCCGGAAACCGGCCATTGAACGCCCTTCGGGCCAAATCTATACTACGGGCTCCCGATCCCGGCCGGCCGCTGGTTGTTGCCGGCGGCCCGGAAGGGCTCTGACTCATCCCGAAGGGACGACCCGGACATCGCTGCGCATGGCGCACGGAACGACGATTCTGGACAGACCCCTGGAACGCCTCGACCAGGTGCGCAAGCGCCTTGAGGGGGCCGAGGAACGCCTGCGCCAACTGGACGCGGAACTGGCCCGGCCGGAGGTGGCGCGCGACCCCGGGCGCCTGCGCGTCCTCAGCCGTCGGCGCGCCGAGGTGGACCCGGTCGCCCGCATGTCCCGCGAGATCGAGGGCGTCCTGGAGCAGCTGGAGGCGGCGCGCGACCTCACGGACGATCCCGACGACGCGGAGGTGCGGGAACTCGCGCGCATGGAGGTCGAGGAGCTGGAAGCCCGGCTCGAGGAACTGGCGAGGCAGGCCTGGGAACTGGTCCTCCCCCGCGATCCCATGGACGACCGCGCCGCGGTCGTTGAGGTGCGGGCCGGGACCGGCGGCGACGAAGCCGGGCTGTTCGCAGCCGAGGTGATGCGCATGTATCAGCGCCTGGCGGAGCGCCGGAACTGGAGCATCGAGCTTCTCAGCCTCTCGGAGGGCATCCCCGGCGCCATCAAGGAAGCCGTCTTCACGGTGAGCGGCCGCGGAGCGTACGGCGCGCTGCGCTACGAATCGGGGGTGCACCGGGTGCAGCGGGTTCCGGTCACCGAGAGCCAGGGCCGCATTCACACGTCCGCGGCGTCGGTCGCGGTGCTGCCGGAGGCGGAGCCGGTGGACATCGAAATCGATCCGGCGCACCTGCGCATCGACGTGTTCCGCTCGTCCGGGCCGGGCGGACAGTCGGTGAACACCACCGACTCGGCCGTACGCATCACTCACGAGCCCAGTGGCCTGGTGGTGACCTGCCAGGACGAGAAGTCGCAGCACAAGAACAAGGCCAGGGCGATGAAGGTGCTGCGCAGCCGTCTTCTCGACCGCGAGATCGCCGAGCGCGCGGCGGAACGCTCGCGGGAACGCAAGTCGCAGATCGGATCGGGAGACCGATCTGCCAAGATCCGCACATACAACTTTCCCCAGAATCGAGTGACGGATCACCGTATCGGGCTCACCCTGCACCGCCTGGAGTCGATACTTCACGGCGAACTGGACGAGCTTCTGGAAGCGCTTCACCTGGCCGAGCGGCGCGAGCGGCTGGAGGACGGATGAGCACGCTCTCGCTCGAGCGTCCCTCGGGTCGCGTACCCGGAAGGCAAGAGCCGTGGACCGTCCTGAACCTGGTCCTCTGGAGCGCGCACTACCTTGAGGAGAAGCAGGTGCCCGGCGCCCGGCTGGACGCCGAACACCTGCTGGCCGACACGCTTGGGGTGCCGCGCCTCGAACTCTACCTGCAGCATGACCGGCCGCTCGAGGCATCCGAACTCGCCGCCTTCAAGCCGCGTCTTCTGCGCCGTGCCCGCCGGGAGCCGCTCCAGTACATCCTGGGCAGGGCGGCTTTCCGGAAGATGGACCTCGCCGTGGACCGTCGGGTTCTCGTTCCTCGTCCGGAGACGGAACTGCTCGCGGGAGAGGTGCTGGCCTGGGCCGCGGAGCGCGCGGGTGCCGGCCTCCGGGCGCTCGACGTGGGGACCGGCTGCGGCGCCCTGGCCCTGGCTCTCGCCACCGAAGGCGACTTCGCCGGCATCGTGGCCACCGACCTGAGCCGCGACGCGCTCGAGGTGGCTTCGCTCAACCATGGGCAATACCATGACGGGGCTCCGCTGGAGTTCAGGGCGGGATCGCTGTACGAGCCCCTCGGACGCGACGAGCGCTTCGACGTCATCGTGTCGAACCCTCCCTACATCCCCAGTGCCGAACTGGAGGGCCTGCAGCCGGAGGTGCGGGACTGGGAGCCCCGACGGGCGCTGGACGCGGGCGCCGACGGCATGCAGGTGCTTGAACCGCTGATCGCCGGTGCCCCGCGTCATCTGGCGCCCGCCGGTCTGCTGGCGCTCGAGGTGGGTGCCGATCAGGCGGCCCCGGCAGCGTGCCGGATCGACGACACGGGCGCGTTCGCCCGTGTGCGCGTCATGCCCGACCTGGCGGGCCGCGAAAGGATGGTGCTGGCACACCGGCACCGGAACGAGGACCGATAGCGGGAGGCTGAATGGCCGCGATCGAGGAGATGGCGCGCGAACTGGGTCTGGCCCTGGGCCGGACCGCTCAGTATCAGGATCTGCAACGTGCCGCGAGGCGGGCGGATGACGATCGCGAGCTGGCGACCCTGCGAAGCGAGCTCGCGAAGCTGGAGGAGAGCGTGGCCCGCAGCGTGCGCGCCGGCGAGGAGCCCCCGCCCGAAGTGGCCGAGGAATACGAAAAGGCGTTCGGGCGCCTGCAGGCGAGTCCGGCGTACCAGGGGCTGGTTGCGGCCCAGGCCAACTTCGACCGGGTGCTGGGCCGTGTGAACGAGGGCATCTCGAAGGCCATCGAGGAAGGCGCGAAATCGCGCATCATCATCAGTTCCTGACCGCGCGCCGGTTGCGGCCGGGAAGGAAGGCGACGCTCACCCCAGGCAGGGGACTCGATCAGTGAGAAAACCACAACGGATTCCGCCGGCCAGCGGCCGGCTCGGAGTGCTGCTGCCGGGCTTCGGCGCCGTGGCCACCACCTTCGTCGCCGGAGTGGAGGCGATTCGCAGGGGCATGGCCGAGCCCACGGGAAGCCTCACCCAGATGAATACCATCCGGCTCGGCAAGCGCACCGAGGGACGAACGCCGCTCATCAGGGAGCTGGTGCCGCTGGCGGAGCTGGACGATCTGGTCTTCGGCGCCTGGGACCCGATTCCCGACAACGGCTACGAGAGTTCCGTGCGGGCCGGCGTGCTGCACCGTGAACGCCATCTCGACCCGATTCGGGACTTCCTGGCCGGCATCGAACCCATGCCTGCGGTCTTCGACACCGGATACGTAAAGAAGCTGGACGGTCCCAACACGAAGAAGGGCGCGAGCAAGCGCGATCTCGCCGAGCAACTGCGCGCCGACATCCGCGCGTTCAAGGCGGAGCACGGCTGCGAGCGCGCGGTCATGGTATGGTGCGGCTCGACGGAGGTGTACGTGCGCCCGGGCGAGGTGCACGCCTCGCTGGCCGCATTCGAGAAGGGCATGGACGAGAACCACCCCGACATCGCGCCCAGCCAGCTCTACGCCTGGGCGGCCCTCATGGAGGGCGTGCCCTACGCCAACGGCGCCCCCAACCTGTCGGCCGACTTCGAGGCGCTCGAGGATCTGGCGCGCGAGCGCGCGGTTCCCATCGCGGGCAAGGACTTCAAGACCGGCCAGACCCTGATGAAGACCATCCTGGCGCCGGGCTTCAAGGCGCGCATGATCGGGCTGTCGGGCTGGTTCAGCACCAACATCCTGGGCAACCGGGACGGGGAGGTGCTCGACGACCCGGAATCGTTCAAGACCAAGGAGGTCTCCAAGCTCGGAGTCCTCGAACACATCCTGCAGCCGCAGATGTACCCCGAGCTGTACGGCGACATCTACCACAAGGTGCGCATCAACTACTATCCTCCCCGCGGCGACAACAAGGAAGGCTGGGACAACATCGATATCTTCGGCTGGCTGGGATATCCGATGCAGATCAAGATCGACTTCCTGTGCCGCGACTCCATCCTGGCCGCGCCCATCGTCCTGGACCTCGCGCTCTTCCTCGACCTGGCCTCGCGCTCGGGGCTGGGCGGCATCCAGGAGTGGCTCTCCTTCTACTTCAAGAGCCCGCAGACGGCGCCCGGCCTGTATCCGGAACACGACATCTTCATCCAGCACTGGAAGCTGAAGAACACGCTGCGCTGGCTCGCCGGGGAGGAGCAGATCACCCATCTGGGCGTTGAGTACTACGAGTAGCGGGCTGTCCGCGGCGAACCGGGGTGCCCACTACCCGTCGTGGGTCGCCCACTACCGGTAGTGGGTCGGAGAAGGTTTGATGCCGAAGGGATGCTTCGTCGTGCTGGAGGGTGGCGAGGGCGCGGGCAAGTCCACCCAGGCGGCGCTCCTGGCGCGGTGGCTCCGGGATCGGGGCGTACCCTGCACTCTGGCGCGCGAGCCGGGGTCCACGGGGGTGGGTGAAGCCATACGCGAGGTGGTGCTGGGGAGAACGGATCTGGAAATGCCCGCCGAATCGGAGCTGCTGCTGATCCTGGCGGCGCGCGCGGCGTTCGTGCGCGAGGTGGTGCGCCCCGCGCTGGCGCGCGGCGAGGTGGTCGTCGCGGACCGCTTCGACCTCTCCACGCTGGCCTACCAGGGTTACGGCCGCGGTCTGGACCTCGCGCGCGTGCGCGCCGCGATGGAGGTTGCGACCGGAGATCTGCGGCCGGATCTCTACCTGGTGCTCGACGTGCCGGTTGAGGAGGGCGTGGCCCGGCGCCGGACCGCGGGAGGCAGCGAGGATCGCATCGAGCGCGCGGGCTCCGACTTTCTGCGCGCGGTGAGAGACGGGTATCTTGAGCTGGCCGAGGCCGGGGAGCGCGTGGAGCTGGTCAGCGGGCTGGGTTCGCCCCTTCGCGTCCAGGAGCGCGTTCTCGGCTGTCTGAGGCGCCGCCTGCCGGACGTGTTCGGCCCCCGCGGGAATTGAATCGGAGAGACATATGAGGGCCTTCCCACGGACTCCGTCGATGGTCGCGCTGTCCCTTGCCGCACTCCTCGCCGCCGGCTGTGCCGAGCCTGGTCCCGAGGGCTCCGGCTCCGCTTCGTGGCGCGTCGGCGACGAGAGCACGCGCGCCGCCCTGTTCGAGAGCATCCTCGCCCGCACCGAGGCCCGCGAGGCCTTCTCGCCGGTGAAGAACGAGACGCTGGGGCTGGATCCGCTCGAGGCGATGCGCGCCCTGCGCGACCGCGTCGTCGCGGCGGACACGGAGGAGGACCTCTACTACGCGCTGGCGGCGCTCAGCGCCGCGCGCCGCGACCGCCATCTCGACGTCATTCTGGTGCCCGGCGGCCTGGAGCTGCCCGACAGCGCCGGGTTGGAGATCGACGGGAGAAGCGCCCCCGAGCCCCGTCAGGCGGGCGTCAGGGTGTTCCCCGACTACGGGAGCGGGGAGCTCGCCTACTTCGTGGGGGAGGTCGCGGAAGGAGTCGACGGGCCACCCGTCGGCAACCGGGTGCTCGAAGTGAACGGGATGCCGGTGCAGGCGTGGCACGACGCGGCCGCGGTCTACGTCCCTCACTCCACCGAGGCCGGCCTGCGCTGGAAGCTGGCGGAGGCCATGACCGTCTCCAGCGCGATCTTCCCGCCCGCGCTACGCCCGGAGGAGCTCACGCTGGTGGTGGCCGGTGGCGGCGGGGCCGAGGCGGAGTACCGGTTCCCCTGGCACGAATCCGGCGACCTGCTGTGGTCCGGCCTCTCCGAGCCCCGCTATCCGGGCACGCGCAACGTGCTCAGCACCCCCACCTACGACTTCCTGGTGCCCGTGGGCCCGGCCGAACACGTGGTCCTGGTGTGGTACGGGTTCCGCGAGACGATGGTCCCGGACGTCGACCGCCTGGTAGACTACGCGGCCGCCAACGACCTCCTCGACCACACCCTGGTGATGGACGTCACCCGCAGCCGGGGCGGCTCGCTGGGACCCTACGCCATGCAGCGCCTGCAGCCGCGCCCCTTCAGGACCACCTTCGGCAACCTGCGCCTGAGCGACGTCATCCAGCCCTTCATCGACGAAAAGCGGGCCGAAGCCGCCGAGGAGGGCGCGATGGACTCGGGGGTGCCGGAGGTGATCGACGACGGCACCTGGCTGCTCGACTGGCTGGAGACGGACGTGGCACCGGCCCTGGCGCGCGGCGACGCCTACTCCAACTCGGTGCCGTTCAAGAGCGCGCACGCCCCGCGCGACTCGGACGGCATCCTCGAGCCCGCGCCGGTCCACTTCCGCGGGCCCATCGCGATCATCTCGGGGCCGAGCGGGGGATCGCACCTGGACCAGTTCGTCTCCATCATCTCGGACAACGGGCTTGGGCCGGTGGTGGGCATGCCGCCCGGGGGCTACTCCAACACCTGGGAGTGGGAGGAGACCCTGACTCTCGAGCCCGGCGGACAGCCGCTGGTCGACTTCATGTGGAATATCGGCCACTCGCTGCGGCCCAATGGCGAGATCCTCGAGGGCAACCCGGTGGAGGTCGACGAGTGGATTCCGCTCACGGCGGACAACGTGGCCGACTACTACGGGATTCTGCTCGATCGGGCGCTGGCGCTTGCCCGATCCTGGAACTGACGGGTCCGGGCCCGGGACGCCGGGTTCACAGGGCATGAATCGGCCGCCTGAAACGGGACGCCGCCGTTTCGGACCCGGCGCGCTCATCTTCGCCGGCATGGCGGTGGGGATCGTGGTCGGCGCCATCCTGGGCGAGCGGGCCGCCGTGCTCCAGCCGGTCGGCGACCTCTTCATCCGATTGCTGGTGCTGGCGGCGGTCCCGCTGGTTTGCTTCAACCTGCTGGCCGGGCTGGCGGCCCATTCGGGTGTGGGCGCGTTCGGGCGGCTGGCCGCGAAGATCCTGGCGTGGTTCGTCGCCACGGACCTCGTGGCGCTGTGCGCGGGAATGGGGGCGATGACGCTCCTGCAGCCCGGCGCCGGGATGGAACTGACCACTCCGGTGGACGAGGCCGTGGGCGCGGTTCCCTCGCTTGCAGATGTCCTGCTGGACATGATCCCGGTGAACCTCTTCCAGGCCTTCGCGGAGGGGAACATCGTGCAGGTGGTGGTGGCTTCGCTCGCGATCGGGGTGGCCACCCTGATGCTCCGGGGCGGGGCGCGCGCCCGGCTGGAGGCGGCCTACCGCGACCTGGCCGACCTCTTCCGCCGCCTGGTGGACCTGGTGCTGGTGCTGGCGCCGCTGGGGATCGGCGCGCTGATGGCGGTGACCGCCGGCCGCTACGGCGCGGAGCTGCTCGGCGGGCTGGCGCGCTTCCTGACGGGGGTGTGGGGCGCGCAGGCGTTGCTCTTCTGCGGGTACATGCTCGTCCTACGCTTCCTGACCGCACAGCGTCCCCGGCGTTTCCTGAGCGAGACCGGTCCGCTCTGGGCGACCACCGCGGCGACCTCCTCCAGCCTGGCTTCGCTATCCGTCGGCCTGGAGAAGGCGGAGAAGCTGAGCCTGCCGCGCCGGGTCTACAGCTTCACTCTGCCGCTGGGGGCGCAACTCAACAAGGACGGCACCGCGGTCATGCTCGGGGCGGTGCTGGTGTTCACCGCCCAGGCGGCGGGGGTGGAGTTCGGGCCGGAGGCGCTGCTCGCCATCCTGCCGATCGGGCTCCTGCTCGCGCAGGGTTCGGGCGGGATTCCGGGCGGCGGATTCGTGGTGGCCCTGGTCTACGTGCAGGCATTCAGCCTGCCGATCGAGATCGCGGCCATGGTGGGCGGCATATACCGGCTGGTCGACATGGGGAACACGACGCTGAACATCATGGGCGACATGGTCGGGACGGCGCTGGTGGCGGGGCGGGGGG